>CAZUZY010000239.1:0-13271 GCA_964624885.1 uncultured Polyangiales bacterium
GAGATGGCCGAGGCCGCGCGGCTCGCGAGCGAGCTCGACATCGCGCGCCGCCTGCAGACCTCGCTCGTGCCCCGTCCGCCCATCGCCGCCCCCGGCCTCCAGATCGCGGCGGCGATGGTCACGGCCACGGAGGTGGGCGGCGACTACTACGACGTCGTCCCCGCCGGCGAGGGCGCCTGGATCGGGATCGGCGACGTCTCCGGGCACGGTCTGCCCGCCGGCGTCGTGATGCTGATGGTGCAGGCCTCCGTCGCCGCGCTGGTGCGGGCGGTCCCTCACGCGCGGCCGAGCACGCTGGTCGCGCGCCTCGCCGAGGTGATCTTCGACAGCGTCCACGTGCGGCTCGCCCAGCCGGAGCACGTCACGCTCACCCTGCTGCACTGGGACGCGGCGCGACGCACCCTCGTGCACGCGGGTGCGCACGAGGACCTGCTCGTGTTCCGCGCCGACAAGGGCGTGGTCGAGCGGCACGAGACCCACGGCACCTGGCTCGGGATCTCGCCCGACGTCACCCACGAGACGCGGGACTCCGAGCTCGCCCTCGGGCCCGGCGACATCCTCTTGCTGCACACCGACGGGCTGACCGAGACCCGCAACGCGGCCGGCGAGTGGTTCGAGCTCGACCGGTTGGAGGCCGCGTTCGGCGCCGCAGCGCGCGAGGGTGCGAGCGTCGAGGACATCCGCGATCGGATCCTCGCCACCGTGGCCGCGTTCGGGCCGGCCGACGACGACCGGACGCTGGTGGTCCTGCGGGCGAAGTGAACCCGGGGCGCACGCCGCTCATTTGGCTTTGTCGCTCCCGGACCGTCCCAGTCCGGTCCTCCGCTCCCAATTTTGCGTACCGTCTGCACTTTCCTGCGCCCCCGGATCCCCGCATACTCTGCTTCACCCGATGTCCCCCCGCGCCTTGTCCCGGATGACGCTGCTGCTCGGGGCCGTCGTCGCGACCTCCTGCGCCGACGAGCTCGACACCTCGCGCAACGTCCCTCCCCGCGGGAGCGTGGGCCGCGAGCTCTACACGCTGGTGTGCGACAGGGTCGGCGCCCAGGCGCTCCGAGAAGACGTCACCGGCGCGTCGTTCCGCGGGGTGTGTCGCCCCGACGCCAAGGGCGTCTACGCCACGACCGTCGACGCGAGCAAGCTCCCCCCCATCGACTCCGCGCTGACGGACGTCGAAGGCAAGGTGGTCACCGTCGACCAGCAGAAGAAGAACCGCGCCTACCGCATCGCCCGGATCGAGGCCCTCGGCCGGCGGCGCGAGGATCTCGTCGCGGCCTTCGACAACATCCTGCCCGACGTGCCGCTGGCGCTCCGCGACACCGGCAACGCCGACCCGCAGAAGACCTGCGATCTCTCCGGGCAGAAGGGCGCCTTGCTGCACGAGCTCGCGGAGTCGCTCTCGCGGATGGTCGACCTCTACGACGACCGCACCATCCCGATGATGACCGACGCGCTCGGGCGGCTCATGCTCGACGTCCGCAACGACAAGGAGATCCAGGGCGCCCTCGCCCGCGTGGACGCGCGCAAGGGCTATCGCCCCCCCGAGCTGGCCCTCGGCGTCGTGCGACCGTTCCTCTCGTACGACCGGCTCGTCGACCTCGTGAACGCCCTCCTGCGCGTGGTCGCGAGCAACGCCGATCCCTACGGTCCCGCGGTCGTGCCCGGCAAGGCGCACGGCGAGATGCAGGCCTTGCTGCGGGTCCTCCACGAGGAGCTGCGCACCGCCTCGAGCGACCCCGCCCCGGCCACGCTCACGACCCTGAGCGACTCGCTGCTCGGGGGCCGAGAGGTGCTCTCGCGGCCCCGCACCACGCTCGAGATCAGCCGCAAGCTCCTCACCGCGACCGACGTCGACTTCGGGATCGGCGGCGCCCCCAAGCCCATCGTGCGGCGCGACCTGCGCGCCTTCGCCGCGGTGCCGATCGTCGCGGGCAAGCTCCCGGCGCCGTTCGTCGACGCCGACGGCGATGGCCTGCCCGACCTCGATCCCCTCGGGCAGTTCGTGACCGGCTCCGCTGCGCCCGCGACCCCGTTCCCCGCCTTCGAGGGCGCCGACGGCAAGCGCGACCCGCTCGGCCTCGCGCTGCAGCCGAGCGGCGACCCGCTCTACCTCTACCTGGACACGAGCAAGACGTTCGCGGGCTCGGTGGTGAAGAACCTCCGTCCGCTCGTCGAGCCCGACCCGAAGAAGACCCCGAGCGCCACGGTGATGAAGCTGCTCGCCGGGGTGCCGATCGTGGCCGGCCCGCGCGACCCGACCCCCACGGCCGAGCGCACCTACCCGCCCGATCCTTCCCGCGTGATCGCGTGGAAGGCGGCGCGCAAGGACCCGCCGCCGGCCAACCTCGGCACCCAGCCGGTGAGCCTGAAGTACCGCGCGTTCCAGGCCGACCAGAGCGCCGTCGTGGACCTCGTGCACGCCCTCGGGCAGATCATGGCGCGGCAAGAGGTCGACGAGGCGCTCGCGCTGTTCCGCAAGCTCCTCGCCGAGAAGCCCCAGCAGGTGGCGCGCCTGGTCGGGGTGGGGCTGCAGCTCAAGGCCATCGCCGACAAGCACCCCGAGGCCAGCCTGCCCGAGAGCTCGCTCCTCTGGGACGAGCTCCTCGACGTCGTCGTGCAGATGGCGCAGACGCCGGGGATCCTCGAGGACCTGCTCAAGGCCTTCGCCGACCCGCGCACGGTCAAGCTGCAGACGCCGTTCGTCGCCTACCTGCGATACAAGGACCAGCTCACCTACAACCGCAAGGATCTGAACGGCCCCACGTTCAACGCGACGACGGGCAGCGTGGGAGGCTTCGTCACGCCGGTCGACCGCGCCCAGCCGGACAGCGGCAAGAACCGCAGCGCGCTGCAGCGGTTCATGCAGCTGCTCCACGACGCCAACGGCCTCGGCGCGTGCACCAAGGACAACGCGGTCGCCCACATCGACATCCAGTGGCCGGCGGGCTCGGGCATCCCGGTGAAGCTCGACTACCCGACCAACATCCTCAGCAAGGCCGTGTGTGCGTTCGTCGGGCAGTCCGCGCCGACCAGGATCCCGGCCTGCGGCATCCTCCGCTTCGAGAACGTCGCCGCACTCTTGCTCGACGTGGCGCTCGATCGCGCAAAGTTCGACGTGCGCGACAAGTGCCTCGCCGCGCTGATGGCCTCGCCGCTCACCGGCATCGTCGGCGGCACCGACGCGTTCCTCGAGCAGGCGAGCGGCGTGAAGGGGTTCAACACCCACCCCACCGTCGCCGGCATCGCCCGCATGGTCTACTTCGACACGGCCCACGACGGCCTCCCCGGCGACACGGGCAACGCCAAGACCAACAAGTTCTTCGAGGGCGTGCTCGACCCGGTGCCCTCCATGGCCTGCCCCGAGGCGCCGTTCACCGATCCGAGCGACGGCAAGGTGATCCGGCTCCGCAAGTGCGCCTCGTTCGCCGACACCATCCGCGCGCGCGACGAGGACGCCCTGTTCCCGCTCGAGGTGCTCGACTTCGTCAAGAACGTGCAGCCGCTCGCCGCCGCGTTCGCCGACCACGGCAAGCCGCTCTACTTCGTCGACCTGTTCGACACCCTCCACCGCCACTGGGGCTCCCCCAAGCAGACGAAGGCCGAGTGCGACCCGAGCCTGCCCCGGACCGACGCCCGCTGGTGCTCGCAGGACGGCGCGGTGACCTACGAGCCGCTCCTCGCCGAGATGCTCGAGTCCGACCTGTTCCCCACCCTGTTCGAGCTCGTCACCACCCTCAAGGCCATGAAGGTGCCCCACTGCGAGGCCTTCGATCCGAAGACCCACCAGTGCACCAAGGCGACCGACCGCGACGGGGTGACCGTCCTCGCCGAGGCGGTGCGCGTGCTCGTCGACCCGGCGCGCTCGCCCGGCCTGAAGGACCGGCGCGGCAACACCTTCGCCCTGCGCAACGACGGCACCAAGAACCCGCAGGTCACCCCGCTCTACCTGTTCATCGACGGCCTCCACGCCATCGACAAGTCGTTCCTCGCCGACCCGGCACGCAAGGACGAGTGGCGCAAGGCGCGCTCGGAGATCGTCGACCAGTTCTTCGCCGTGGACGGCGCCAAGGACACCGCGGCCTTCCGCGAGAAGGCGCTGCCCAAGATCCTCCCGCTGGTGCTCGACGTGACCCGCGCGCAGATCTCCGCCCACTGCCCCGACCCGACCGCGCCCTGCCCCTGGGCGGAGAAGGACCTCGCCGCCTCGCTCTCCTCGGTCCTCGAGGGCCCCACGTTCGCCGCGGGGATCGACCTCGTCGACGCGCTCCGGCAGGACCCGGCCACGCGCGCCGAGGTCCTCGCGCTGGCCGCCTACCTGCTCGACGCGGCCTCGGGCAACGACGCCCAGAGCACCTCGCTCGCGGCCCTCGTCGATCTCCTGCAGACCATGGACGACGACGTGAACCTCACGCCGCTCTACCGGGTGCTCGCCAGCGCCACCGCCGAGAACGTGGTCGACGAGAGCGGCAAGGTGGTGATGCGCGGCCTCGCCGACGGCGCGCTCGAGGTGCTGGCGCGCCTGTTCGCCCGCCCGGTCGACGCCAGCGGCAGCCAGATCTGCAACGGGATGATCGACCCCCACCGCGCCACCGACTACGTGCTCAAGCGCCTGTTCCTGCCGTTCGGCACGGGCAAGGACCTGCGCACCCCGTTCGAGGTGATCGCGAGCGTCGTCGCCGACGTCAACCGGGTCGACCCCGCCGCCACCGGGAAGCTCACCGGCCTCGACTACGCCAACATGGCCAAGGAGACCGCCGAGCTCTGCCTGCACCCCTCGCGCGGCCTCCCCCAGATCTACGAAGTCATCCGCCAGGCGACCAAGAAGTGAGCGGAGCCAGCCGCAACGCCGGTCGTCTCCTCGGGGCGACGCTCCTCCTCTCCGCCAGCTCCGCCAGCGCTGCCGGCCTCTATTTCTCCGACCGCGGGGTCAAGCCGATGGGGCGCGCCGGCGCCTACGTGGCGGGCTGCGACGATCTCCACGGCATCTGGTACAACCCCGCCGGCATCGTCGACGCGGGCACCAGCGTGCTCGTCGACTTCACCTGGGTGCACTTCTCGATCGACTACCGGAGGCGGCTCCGCATCGTCGACGCCGACGACACCGTCCGGGTCATCGAGTCGCCCTCCATCAAGGGCAGCTCGCCGGTCCTCCCCCTGCCCACCCTCGCGGCGTCGGTCACCCTCGACGCCGACAAGAAGTGGGTCCTCGCGGGCGGCGTGGTCGCGCCCTACATCGCGCTCGCGAGCTATGCCGATCACCTCGACGACGGCCAGCCCTCGCCCGCGCGCTACACCCTCGGGTCGTTCAGCGGCTCGGCGCTCGCGCTGCCCGGCCTGTGGCTCGCGTGGCGCCCCACCAAGGAGCTCCGCCTCGGCATCGGCACCATGGCGCTGCTCGGTCGCTTCCAGTCGACCGTCACCTTCACGGTGTGCCCCCAGGATCGCCTGGTGTGCGCGCCCGAGCAGCCGGAGTGGGACGCCGCGAGCCAGATGCGCGTCGGGCCCATCTTCGCGCCGACCGCCAACGCCGGGATCATCTGGGAGCCCGACCCGCACGTGCGGCTCGGCTTCTCGGGCCAGCTGCCGATGGTGATCGACAGCGACGCGACCATCAAGGTGCGTCTCCCCGGCACGTCGGCGGTCGACTCGGCGAGCGTGCGCGGGGAGTCCGCCCGCGTGAAGTTCACGCTGCCGGCGACGATCCGCCTCGGCGTGGAGCTGCGGCCGTTCCCCGACGTGAAGGTCGAGGCCGCCTACGTGCGCGAGTTCTGGTCGGCGCACCAGACCATCGAGGCCCGCCCCAAGGACATCTACCTCGAGAACATCACCGGCGCGCCGAAGTCGCTCGCCCTGCCCAACATCAGCATCCCGCGTGGCTTCACCGACTCGAACAGCTTCCGCATCGGCGGCGAGTACGAGTTCCCGGTGAGCAGCTACCGCATCGCGCTGCGCACCGGCCTCTCCTACGAGACGAGCGCGGTGCCCGCGGACTACCTCTCGTTGAGCTCGCTCGACTTCGCCAAGACCACCGTCGCCATCGGCGGCTCGCTGTCCATCGGCAAGCACTGGCGCTTCGACGCCCTGCTCGCCCACATGTTCACCCAGGCCACCGACGTCGACGTGGACACCGCCAAGATCCCCCGCATCTCACCGCTGACCGGCAACGCCCCCCTCGAGGCGGTGAACGCCGGCCGCTACGAGGCCTCGGCCGACCTCATCGGCTGCGGGTTCGCCTACACGTTCTAGCTAGGGCGCGCAGCGCGTGCCCCAGAGCGGCGCGCCGAGCCCCTCCGAGGTCGTCAGGTACCCCTGGCCGTTCGCGCGGTAGGTGACGGCTTCTCCCTGCGGCTCGTCCGGCGCCAGGACCTCGCGGGGCTTGCCGAGGAGCGCCGCAGCGACGCTGCCCGTCACCGTGAACTCGTAGAGGCGGCCGTAGGTGCGCAGCAGCAGGCGATCGCCGCACGGGCTCACCGAGCCGGCGGTCACCAGCTGGCTCAGCGGGTCGATGCCCACCACCTCGCCGACGTGCTCCAGCGTGACCTCCACGTTGGGCGAGAGCGGCATCGGGAACCGGTAGATGCCGATCGCGCCGACCACCACCTTGGTGACGACCACCATCTCGCCGGTCTTGGGGTGCACGAGCAGCGCCTCGGCGTTGTGTGGCCCGTCCGGATACCGGAAGCGCAGCGGGTCGGCGTTGACCGACAGCTTGCCGTTCAGCGCCTTGGGCTCGGCGAACCGGTGCACGACGAGGCTCTTGCGCACCTTGTTGTTGTCGCCGATGTCCGCGACGTACACGCACGAGCCCTCGGGGCACGGGCCCACGGCGATGTCCTCGAAGTCGCGCGCCTTCACCCCGACCAGCGCGATCTCGGCGACCTGCGTCGCGTCCTCGCGCAGCACGAACACCCGCGCGCTGTCGCCCGAGTCGTTGTGCGTGTAGGCGAGGCCCGGATGCAGCCGACTCGTGGCGAGCCCCGACGCCTCGTCGAGCTCGCCGCCGATCTTGCCGAGCACCTCGGGCTTGCCGTAGTCGTCGCAACCGCACCGCGGCTTCGGTCCCGCGTCGGCGAGCACCGCCGAAGAGGACGCGACGGGCGGCCCCGCGTCGACGACCGGCGTCGGCTTCTTCGGCTGGGGGCCGGCACAGCCCGCGAGCACCACGACGAGGACGGCGAGCCTCACGTCTCTTCCTCGAGCGACATCGTCGCGGGCAGTCGCCCCTCGGCTCGCTCCGGCCGCCCCCCACCGCGCGCGCCCCGCGCGAGGCGCTCCTTGAACCACCGGCCACAGTCGAAGTCGGTCACCGCGGCGCCCCGCTCGACCGCGACGACGAGGTCGCCCTTGTCGGGGTCCCGCGCGCCGACGAAGGCGATCACGTCGGGTCGCGCGGCCAGCGCGCTGGCCAGGCTGCGCAGGCCGCCCAGGTCTTCCTGCTCGCGGTGGAGCACGATGCGGGTGGGCGCCGACCCGGCGGGGCGCTCGGCGTGGAGCCGCGCCGCGACGAGGCGCAGCAGCTCGCCGCGCGTGGCCGCGAAGGCTTCGGTCTTCGCCCGCAAGTCCCCGCGTAGCTTGGCGACCGCGGCGCCCACGTCGAGCACGCCGCAAGTGAGCTCGCGCGAGAGCTCGCGCAGCACGGCCTCCTTCCGCGCGGCGTCGGCGTGGGCGCGCGCGCCTGCGAGGAAGGTCACCCGCGTGCCGCCCTTGTAGCGCTCGGTGGAGGTGGCGTGCACCCACCCCACCTGCCCGGTGCGCGTGCAGTGCGTGCCGCCGCACGGCGAGCAATCGAGCCCGGCCACCGTGACGACGCGGATGCCTTCGGTCACCTTCGGCGCGCGGCGCAGGGGCAACGCGCGCAGCGCGTCGCTCGTGGGGAACGTGACCTCGACGGGCAGGTCTTCGAGGACCCGCGCGTTGACCAGGGCCTCGGCCTCGGCCAGGGCGCGCGGATCGAGGGTCACCAGATCCACGTCGATCGTCGAGGCGTCCGCGCCGAGCCGCGACGACACCGTCTCGGCCTTGCACACCATGGCCAGGGCCGCCGACAGCAGGTGCTGCCCGGTGTGCTGGGACATGAAGTCGCGGCGCCGCGCGGCCTCGATCGCTCCGCGCACCGACACCTCCCCGTGGGACCACGGGGCGGCGAGCAGGTGGTGGATCGTGCCCGCGTCGTCGATCTGCACGTCGACGACCGGCAGCGACGCCTCGCCGAGGACGAGCACACCGCGATCGCCGAGCTGACCCCCGCCCTCCGGATAGAAGACGGTACGGTCGAGCACGACGCTCGGGGCACCCTTCCACGCCGTGATCGCCACGACGCGTGCCTCGAACTCGGTCGCGAACGGGTCGTTCCAGTAGAGCTTCTCGGTGGCCACGGGCGCACTCTACCAGCGCGCCCGCGCGGGGGCTCAGTTCTGGTAGGCGTCGATGCGGTACTTCGACGAGACCCCGGTCTTGTCCCCGACGGCGCGGAAGTAGACCTTGCTCGGCGCGGTCAGCTTGACCACGCACTTCTCGTTGGAGTTCGCCACGTACGACGGGCACTTGTAGGTGCTGGTCGCGGTCGGCGCCGCGCCCACGCGCACGTAGAGGTCGGCGTCGCCTCCGGGCGCCGAGGCGTCGGGGGACATCACGAACGAGTAGCTGCCGACGGGGAGCGTCTCGGTCTCGTACGACACCGACGCGCCCTTGGCGACCGCGCCCGCCTCGGTGCGCGTCCAGCGCGCCTTGCTCACGTAGGAGGCGTTGAAGACGTTGTCCTCCTCGCCCGTCACCGTCACCACCTGCGCGGTGTCCACGCCGCGGAAGATCGAGATCCACGACTTGGGCGCGGCGCGGTCGGCGAGCGAGCCGAGCAGGGCCAGCGCCCCGTCGGGCATCGACGAGAAGTAGGCCGGCATCGCGTTGGTGACGATGTCCATGTACTTGGTGCCGCTCGGGTCGTCGGCGTTGAGCAGCGCGCGCTTCTTGGCGAGCGTGTCGTCCACGTAGGCGAAGGTGTCGCAGCCGTTGATGAAGAAGATCTGGTACTTGCCGGGGACGAAGCGGCCCTTCTGCTCGAGGGCGCGCACGTTGGAGCCGAGGCCGGCGTGGCCGTTGTAGAGGATGACGTCGGCGCCGGCCGTGAGCTCCGAGTAGCGGGTGTCGAACGCCGCGCTGGCCGACCGCAGCTCGTCGACGAGCAGCGCGGTGATCTGCACGCGCCCGCCGCTCGCGAGGGTGCCCGCGAAGACCACGTCGGTCGGGCTCACGCGGGTCTCGGCGAGACCGGAGAAGCGGGCGCGCATGCCCGCGAGGAAGCCCTCGTAGGCCGCGACGCCGGCGTCGCCGGGCGCCGTGCCACCGATCTCGTACTTGCCGAAGACGGCCACGGCGGTGAGCGCGCCGTCTTCCCAGACCTTGTGGTACTCGGGATACTTGGCGACGGTGTTGGCGGTCGAGACCCGCACGCTGGCGGCGGCGCGGAGCACGTCGGCCGCGTCGATCGTGCAGCCCTCGGGGCGGAAGTGGTACCAGAGGTTGGCGAGGTTCGCGCCGCTCTCGTCCGCGCACGCCGCACCGTACTTGGTCAGGAACGCCTGCTGACCGGCCGGATCGGTGCGCTTCGGGAGCACCACGGAGAACGAGGTCGGCAGGTCGGTCTTGCTGCCCCAGGCGACGGGGAGCTTCGCGTGGTAGCGCACGCGGGTGAGCCCTCCCGAGGCGGCGGCGGTGGTCAGGTTGGTGAGCACGAGCCGCTCGAGGCGCGCGACCGAGTGGTGCTCGTTGAACAGGCCCACCGTGTAGAGGAGCTGGTCGCGCACCGCGCCGCGCGGGTTGGCCGCGTTGTTGGTGAGGACCTCGCCGTCGAACTCGAAGTCGAGCAGCGTGGCCACGTCGCTCGTGAAGGGCGCCTCGTACTCGACGGCGTTCGAGCCCTCCTCGTCGCCCTCGGCGGGCGGGGCCGCGCAGGCGATCAGCGAGGTGGCGGCGAGCGCGAGCACGGGAAGGACCTTCTTCATGACCAGCTCCTCGAAGAGGTTATCGAAGCGGGCCAATGTATGACATGTGGTTCTGATGTATGCAAGCGTAAGTTTTCGCCGCACCCCCGCACTGCCGATTCACCCTTGCAATGCTCGGGTGACCCGCTAGTTTGCCGGACCCCATGGCTGCCCCCCAGGATCCCCCCGTTCGTCGTTGGCAGAAGAAGCGTCGCGCCAAGAAGCTCGCCGCGTGGCGCGCCGCCAAGGCCGCCGCCGCCGCCGCGACGCCCGCCGCCGCGAAGTGAACCGCCGCCGCTCGGGAGACCGAGCGGCGCCGTCACATCTCAGAACGGCCCACCGCCGCGCCGCAAGGACGCAGGGGTCTTCTTGTACTGTGCCTCGAGCTCCGGCGAGTAGCCGAACGTGGCGTGCGCGATCGACGCGTGGAGCCGCTGCAAGAGTGGCTCCGGGTCGGTCTTGGCCCCGATGGCCAGCATCTTCTGGCTGCCGCTGGCGAGCCCGAAGTTGAGGAACGTCTGGGAGTGCACGCCGTTCACCCGCTGGGTGCTCGCGTAGATCCAGACGATCTCCGGCGCCCGCTCGCGCAAGAGGACGATCGCCGGGTGCTTCTCCGCGGGGCGGAACGCGACGTACAGCAGCCCGAGCCCGATGAGCGCGAAGGGGATCGCGAGCCCGAGCTGCAGGCCGAGCGTCGCGGTGGAGTCGGCGAAGCCGACGGCGCCGATGCCGAAGCAGACGAGCGCCACCACGATGCCGCCGACCTTGGACCCCTTGGCGTAGTGGAGGAACGGTTCGAGCTCGGCGGCGTTCATGGCCGCATCGTCTCCGCCGCCACGGCCTCGGTCAACGACTAGACCCAGACCACCCAGCGTCCGGGCGGCGCCTCGCCGCGCTCTGCTTCGGCGAGGATCGGCACGCAGACCTCGCGGAGGGTCGGGGCGGCCGCGAGCTCGGCGGCGAGCGGCGACACGATCCTCTCCTCGAGCACGCGGGCGAGTGGGCGAGCGCCGCGCGCCGGATCGTAGCCGAGCTCGGCGAGACGGTCCTTGGCGGCCGCGGTCGGGGCAAGCGTGATGGCGCGCCGCACGAGACCCGGGCGGGTCGCGATCTCCCCGAGCATGAGATCGACGATGCGACGCACGTCGGCCGGCGCGAGCGGGCGGAACGAGAGGACCCGGTCGATCCGGTTCCACAGCTCTGGCCGGAAGTGGGCCCGCACCGCGCGGAGCGAGTCCCCCGCCGCGCCGTCGCCGAAGCCCACCGGCGCGTGATCGCGCACGCCGAGGTTGGAGGTCATCACCGCGATCACGCTGCGAAAGTCCACGAGCGCACCTGCGCTGTCGGTGAGGCGCCCTTCACCGAAGGCGGCCAGGAGGACGTCGAGCACCTCGGGGTGCGCCTTCTCGATCTCGTCGAACAGCACCACCGAGAGCGGCTGGCGGCGCACGCTCTCGACGAGGCTCGTCGCCCCCTCCCCCGCGACGAGCAGCCGCTGCGCGCTCCCCCGCAGGCCGAACTCGCTCATGTCGAAGCGCAGCAGGCGAGCCGCGTCGCCGAACGCGACCCGCGCGAGCTGCTTGGCGAGCTCGGTCTTGCCGACGCCCGTGGGCCCGGAGAACAGCAACACCCCGAGCGGCCGCTCGGGGTCGCTCATGCCGGCCTTGAAGCGGGCCAGCACCCTTGCGGCGACGGCGCACGGCTCGTCCTGCCCGATCACGCGGGCGCGGAGGAGGCCGGCCAGGGTCTCGGCGCTGGCCGCGTGCTCGTCGGCGATCAGCTCCACCGGCACGCCGGTGTGCGCCGCGAACGCCGCGGACACGTCGCGGGGGTGCAGCGTGCGCCGCTCGCTCGTCGACTGCGCGAGCCAGTCGACGAAGCGGAACGCCTTGCCGGGCAACGCCTGGTCGCGCCGCAGCTCCTCGGCGTGGCGCACCAGGCGCTCGAGCGCCCGCGGCCCGAGCACGAGCTTGTCGGTCCGCGCGACGTACGGCACCAGCAGGGCGATGGTGGCCTCTCGACTCGGCTCGCGCACGTGGACGATGGTGAAGCGCCCGAGGAAGCTCGCGTGGCGACGGCTCTCGCGCTCGAGCTCCTCCTCGGTGCACTCCGCCACCAGGGCGATCTCCTGCGCCGCGAGCGGGCCGTCGAGCAGATCGGCGATCGAGGTGCCGTCGGGCTGGGGCGCGAGCAGGGGCAGCAGACGCTCGAAGTGGAGCCACTCCCCGCGCCCGGAGAGCTCGTCGACCAGCCGCAGGCAGCGCTCTTGCCACTGGCCCAGGTAGACCATGCCCGCGAGCACGCGCTCCGCGCTCGTGCTCCACAGGCGGGGCGGCACGGGGCGCTTCTTCTTGCGCGCCTCCTCGATCACGAGGCGCGTGAGCCGGCGGACCAGCGCCGTCTTGCCGACGCCGGCCGGACCGACGAGGAGCAGCGAAGGCAACGGGGTCCGCGCCGGCAGGTCGCGCAGCTCCGCGAGCTCCTGCGGATCGCCGACCACCGCCGGCAGCTTGTTGCGCGAGAGGAGGGCGCACAGATCGTCGGCCACCCTGCCGAGCTCCTCGGGCGCCGGCTCGGCCTCGTCCGTGCTCGCGCGGGGCCGCTGCACCAGCACGGGCGGCGACCACTCGCGCACGTACTCCTCACCCTCGCTGCGGAAGTCGTACACCCAGCGCGGCGCCTCCCCGAGCAGCGCCTGGCTCAGCATGGTCCGGAGCACGTCGGGGGCGTCGTCGAGATCCTCGAGGATGGCCCACACACCCATGCGCGGGACCATCACCCGGTAGGCGCGCGGGCCCCGCTTGTTCTGCCCCGGATCCTCGGTGGCGATGGTCGTGTACGCGTAGTGCACGTGGAGCGGGATCACCGAGTGCCCGACGACGGGGCGCTTGCGGATCGTGGAGAGCGGGTGGACGGGGACGCTCACCTTTCGGACGTGGAACGGCTCGCTCCAGAGGTATCGCTCGAGCTCGTCGCCGTCGGCAAGGCGGCGCACGAGCTCGCGGTGCAGCAGGGCCAGCACCTCTTCTTCGCTCTCGCCGTAGGCGCTGGGCGGCGGCTGCTCGAAGAAGTGCGACCACCCGCGGAGCAGCAGCCCCGAGCGCCGCCCGTCGTGGTGGACCGTGAACCAGACCCTCAACGAGGCGCTCATGCCGGCCCTCCGCGGGTGGCGCCGAGCCGGATGAGGAACAGCGGCGCGAGGGCGGCGCCCAGCGTGGCGCCGTGCAGCCGATCGGCGAACGCCGCGCGGTAGTCCTCCACGTCGAAGCCCGGCGCGCCGCGGGCGGTCGG
>CAZUZY010000240.1:0-13247 GCA_964624885.1 uncultured Polyangiales bacterium
CCGCTCCGGCAGTGGCGGTTGCTGCGCCGGCGGTGGCGGCTCCGATCGTCGCGCCGTCGATGGGCTCCGGCGCCCCACTACGCCGGCCGCCCACGCCCATGGGGGCCGCGACCTACGGACGCCCCGCCGACCTGATCGGCGAGGTGTTCGAGGCCATGCACGACGTCCACTTCATGCAGGACTCGCTCGACGGCGCCGACTTCGTCCTCGAGCTCCTCAAGGAGAAGCTGCCGACCCGCGTCGCGCTCCTCTACTTCTTCGACATGAACACGAAGGAGCTCGTGGTCGTGAAGTCGCGCGGGCCGAACCAGGTGGCCGTCCTCGGTCAGCGCACGCCCGAGGCCGACCCGTTCCTCGGTGCAGTGCTGCGCTCCGGCAAGGCCAAGCACGTCCGCGACGCGGCCCAGGAGCCCGGGTGGTCGCGCCCTCGCTATGCGGCGATCGGTCACCCCGAGCCGCGCGAGATCCTCGTCGTCCCCATCCGTCAGCACCGCCGCTACCTCGGGCTCATCGAGCTGGCCGACCACCTCGACCAGAAGCCGTTCACCGAGGCCGAGGAGCACGCGGTCGTCTACGTGGCCGAGCAGTTCGCCGAGTTCGCCGCGGAGCGCGGCCTCAAGCTCGCGGCCGGTGACACCGGCAACTTCCACGCGCTCGAGCCCATCACCGCGCGTCGGCGCTGAGCGGTCGGCGTCGGGCAGGGGGCACCGAACGCCGTGGGATCGCGCTCGGAGAGCCGCCGCCGCCTGCTCACCGGCACGGTGTTCGTCGCGATCATCGTCGCCGCCGTGGTGCTGGCCATGGTCACCTATCGGGCGGCGTTCCAGCTCGAGTCGCTGCGCGCCCAGGCGCTGTTCCAGGCCACGCTCGGCCTCGCCGACGAGAAGGTCGACCGCGTCGATCGCGCCATCGTCGAGTCCGACGACGCCATCCTGGCCCTCGGGGAGGGCGGGCGCGCCGACGAGGTGCCACGCCGCTTCGGGGCGCTGTCGCGCGCCACCCCGACCGTCGCGCACGTGCTCGTCCTCGACGCCTCGGCCGGACGCAGCGTCGTCGGCTTCGCCTCGCGCAATCCGGGGCCCCTCGACGACGCCTTCCGGCTGTTGCTCCTGCGCCGCGTGTTGCCCGACCTCGATCTGTCGACCCTGCCGATGTCACAGATCAAGCACCTGCACCGCGCCTACGACGGCACGTTCCTCTTGCTGACCTACTTCCGCGCCCAGCACCTGCGCGGCGACGGGACCTACGACGAGCGGCTGGTGGTCCTCCACCACGACGTGGACGCGGTCCGACGCGAGCTCCTCGAGCAGGTCGTGCCGGAGCCGCGCGCCGCGAGCGCCCGCGTCAACGTGGTCGACGACGAGGGGCGCATCATCTTCGGGCAGCCGCTCGGCAAGAGCGACCTCGTGGTGCAGAAGCGCTTCCCGACCACGCTCTACGCGTGGCGCCTGCAGGTCGCGCCGACGAGCAGCGAGGGCCTCGCCGAGAAGGCGCGGCGGCGCCGGTTCCTCGAGATGTCCCTGCTCGCCATGTCGGCGGTGGTGGTGGTCGCGGGGGCCATCGTGCTGCTCCTCGCGACCGCGCAGGAGCGCCGGCTCAACGCGCTGCGGAGCGAGTTCGTCGCCAACGTCTCGCACGAGCTCAAGACCCCGCTCGCCATCGTGCGCATGTACGGCGAGCTCCTCGCCTCGGGCCGCGTGCCCACCGAGGAGAAGAAGCAACAGTACCTGAACACGATCGTGCGCGAGTCGGAGCGCCTCTCGGCCCTCATCGAGAACGTGCTCGACTTCGCGCGGGTCGAGCGCGGCAAGAAGGTGGCCTACGAGTTCGCCGACGCCGAGCTCGGTGCCCTGGTCGGCAAGGCCGTCGAGGCGTGCCGGTATCGCGCCGACACCGAGGGCATGCGGCTCGAGCTCGACGCCGAGCCCGAGGTGTTCGCGCGCGTCGACGAGCGCGCCGTGCAGCTCGCCGTGATCAACCTGGTCGAGAACGCCGTGAAGTACGCGCCGGCGTCGGAGGTCGTGAGCGTCTCGGTGGGCCGCGAGCGGGGCGCCGCCGTCGTGCGCGTCCGCGACCGCGGGCCGGGCATCCCGCCCGAGGACCGCGAGCGGGTGTTCGAGCGGTTCTACCGCGGCAAGCAGCCCGACGGACGCCAGGTCCGGGGCAGCGGCATCGGGCTCTCGCTGGTGGCGAGCGTCATGGAGGCCCACCAGGGCGACGTCCGGGTCGAGTCCGGCGAGGACGGCGTCGGCAGCGTCTTCGTGCTCACGTTCCCGTTCGAGGGGCCGCCACCGAGCAGCGTCCGACGCTGACCCGGCCAGCACGGCTGGCGCAGGCTGGCGCAGGGCTCGGGCCGTTTCCTGCCGAGAAATCGCGGTCCGCGAGATTGGCCCGATCGGTCCCGATCGTGCATGCTGCAGCGCTCGGAGGCTTCCCATGCGCGCGCTCTTCTCGTCTCGGTTCTCGTCGGCGGCAGTGGCCCTGACCCTGTCGTGGGTCGCGATCGGCTGTGGCGGGCGCCTCAACCCCGACGACGGGTGTCCCGACGACCGGTGTGTCGACGGCGGCTTCGAGACCGGGCTCGACACGGGGACCGACTCCGGTGGTGACCCGGACGTCTACCCCGACACCGCGCCGACCGGGTGCGGGCCTGGCTATGCGTGCACGTCGGGCACCAGCTGTCGGCCGGACGCGTGCAACACCTGCTACTGCTCCGGAGGGACCTACAGCTGCACCGCGATGTGGTGCACGGACAGCGGTCCGCCGCCGCCCGTGTGCCCGACCTATGTGCCGGCCGACGGCTCGGCGTGCAGCGGCACCCTCGACTGCAGCTACTCGAACGGGTGCGGCGGCACCACCTACGCCTACTGCACCGGGAGTCGCTGGGCAGTGAAGTCGGAGCCCTGCTCCTCGCCCACGTGCCCCACGTACGAGCCCACCGAGGGCACCCCGTGCAAGGGGCCGATCAAGTGCGGCTACACCAACGCCTGCGGGGGCTTCGACACCGCGTACTGCGACGTCTCTCCGTACTGGAAGATCCTGCGCGGGGATTGCCCGCCACCTCCGCCCCCTCCGCCTCCGGCGTGCCCGACGACCAAGCCGGTCGCGTTCAGCCCGTGCTCCGGTCTGTCGAGCTGCGAGTGGAACAACGGCTGCGGCGCCATCACGTACGGCTACTGCGACGGCAAGTACTGGAACATGAAGGAGCCCGGCTGCATCCCTGGTTGCCCGGGGACCAAGCCGGTCGGCGGCGCGGCCTGCAAACCGCTCCCGACGGGGGGTTCCTGCCAGTACATCGCCATCGCCGGCACGAGCTGCACGACGCAGTGCTTCTGCGCCGACGACGGCCGATGGGCCTGCCTCACGCCGCCGTGCGCCGGCACGGGTGGCGGCACCCCCGGCGGCTGAGCCGCTCGCGCGAACGCCTATGCCTTCGGGGGCGGACGGTCTATGACGCAGTCCCCCCATGAAGGTCACCGAGCACCTCGCACAGGCGAAGCGCCCGCTCATCAGCTTCGAGATCATCCCCCCGCGCCGCGGCGGTGACGTCCGCGCGCTGATGTCCCTGGTCGAAGACCTGGTCAAGCACCGCCCGCCGTACATCGACATCACGAGCCACCCCGCCGAGATCGTCTACAAGGACACCGAGACGGGCATCCAGCGGCGCGTGGTGCGCAAGCGCCCCGGCACCCTCGGGGTCTGCGCGCTCATCCAGAACAAGTACGAGGTCGATGCGGTGCCCCACGTCCTCTGTCGCGGCTTCTCGCGCGAGGAGACCGAGGACTTCCTCATCGAGCTCCGCTACCTCGGCATCGAGAACGTCCTCGCCGTCCGCGGCGACGACAAGGGCTTCCAGAAGGTGCTCGCCCACGGGCGCACCTCCAACGACTACGCGGCCGACCTGGTGCGCCAGATCACCCGCATGAACCAGGGCGTGTACATCGACGAGGAGGCCGACAACGCCCCCACGAGCTTCTGCGTCGGCGTCTCGGGGTATCCGGAGAAGCACTTCGAGGCGCCCAACCTCGAGACCGATCTGCGACGCGTGAAGGAGAAGGTCGAGGCCGGCGCCGAGTACGTCGTGAGCCAGATGTTCTTCAAGAACGACTACTATTTCCGGTTCGTCGACGCGTGTCGCGCCAGTGGCATCACCGTGCCGATCATCCCGGGCCTCAAGGTGCTCACGGGGCGCGACCAGGTGGTGTCGATCCCGCGCACGTTCCACTGCGAGATCCCGAGCGAGCTCTCCGACGAGGTCGCCGCGGCGACCAAGCCCGAGCACGTGCGCGAGATCGGGATCCGGTGGGCCACCGCGCAGGCGCGCGGGCTCCTCGACCGCGGGGTCCCGAGCCTCCACTTCTACGTCATGCAGAGCGCCGCCGCGATCAACGGCGTGATGAAGAACCTCGCGCTCTGAGCGCGGCACCTCGACACCGTGCTGGACGCCGTGCTGGCCACGGGAGCGCGACGGAAGCGCAGGCTGTGTTTGCACGTCCGGCCAGAGATGCTTGATTGAGGCGATGCGCAAGCTCGCTTTCTTGCTGGTGGCCCTCGTCGCGGTCGGTGCGTGCGACAAGACGGAGGGCGACGACATCCTCGAGCCCGTGCCGCCGATGTCCAAGCCGCTCGGCTCGCCGCCCGACTACGGCCCGACGGTGCGCGCCACCACACCACCGCCGCCGATCTCGGGTGGCACCCTGCACGTGACGAAGGACGGCGCCTTCGCGGTGGTCGGGGACCCGGAGCGCGATCGCCTGAGCATCGTCGACGTCGCCACGCGCGCGGTCCGTCACGTGCCCTTGGGCGTGCAAGCCGAGCCTGGTCGCATCGTGGAGGACGAGGCGGGGCGCGTGCACGTCGCGCTGCGTCGCGCGGGGACAGTGGCGACCGTTCGGCTCGCGGACGGCGTGGTCGAGGCCAAGCGCCCCGTTTGCCCGGCGCCGCGCGGCATCGCGCTCGACCCCGCGTCGAAGCAGCTCGTCGTCGTGTGCGTCGGTGGCGAGGTCGTGGACCTGCCGCTCGACGTCGCGCAGCCGGCCAAGGTGCGGTTGCGCATGGTGCCCGATCTCCGTGACGTCGTCGTCACCCCCACCAAGACCTTCGTGAGCACTTTCCGTGCGGCGCGGGTCTACGAGTTGCTGCCTGGTGCGACCGACCCATCGGTGAGTCCGCAGCCGATGTCGATGTTCAAGACCCCGCTCGGCCCGATGACGGCGAGCGTCGGCTGGCGCATGCGTCCCTTCGAGGGCGGCGCCGTGCTCGTGCACCAGATCGCGCTCGAGCCTGGCATGCCGGTCTCGACCGGGCCGGGTGGTTATGGGGGCGGCGATCAGAAGGACTGCACGGGCAGCATCGTCCAGGGCCAGCTCAGCGTGCTCAATGGCTCGCGGTTCTTCTCTCCCATTCCCGCGGCGGTGCTCCCCGTCGACGTGGCCGCGAGCAGCACCGAGCTCGTGCTGGTCGCCGCCGGCAACGCGAAGAACCGCGACACTCCGCAGCTGATCCGGGTCCGGACCAGCGGGTCCAGCACCTTCTGCGAGAAGGGGCTCCCCATGGCCGCGCCCCCCGGCCAGGCCGTCGCGGTCGCGTTCGGGGGCGAGCGGTGGTTCGTGCAGACCCGCGAGCCCGCCGCCCTCCACGTCTACGACGCCGACGTCACCAAGGCGCCGGCGACCATACCGCTCGCGACCGACTCCTTCGCGGACACGGGGCACGTGATCTTCCACGCCAACAGCGGCAACTTCCTCGCGTGCGCCTCGTGTCATCCCGAGGGCGGCGACGACGGTCGCACGTGGAACTTCGAGGGCCTCGGCCCGCGGCGCACGCAGTCGTTCCGCGGCGGCTTCCTGAAGACCGCGCCGTTCCACTGGGACGGCGACATGCGCGATCTGCGCGCCCTGACGGACGCCGTGCTCACCGGTCGCATGAGCGGACCCAAGCTCGACGCGGGGCAGCTCGACGCGCTCGGCGCGTGGCTCGACGCCGTGCCGGCCCTGCCGACGCCCGCGGTGACCAAGGGCTCGGTCGAGGCCGGGGCGACGCTCTTCGCCGACCGCGGCTGCGCCAAGTGCCACGCCGGCGCGGCGACCACCACCAACGCGAACGTCGACGTCGGAACCGGCGGCGCGTTCCAGGTGCCGTCGCTGCGCGGCGTGTTCTATCGCGCGCCGTACATGCACACCGGGTGCGTGGAGACGCTCGCCGATCGCTTCACCGCGAGCTGCGCGGGTGGTGACCTGCACGGCAAGACGAGCGGGCTCTCCACCGCCCAGATCGACGATCTGGTCGCGTATCTCTCGACGCGGTGACGGTCGCTCGAGGCCTTGACCAAGTTCATACGCGACCGTATATAAATCCTACGTCATGGTAGGAATTGGTCGCCCGCGCAGACGTGCTCCCCACCTCGGGCCCGAACGGCGGCGGCCCGAGGTGCTCGACGCAGCCCTCGCCCTCGCCGAGCGCGACGGGATCCGCGCCGTGACCATGGAGGCCGTCGCCCAGGCGCTGCGGGTGACCAAGCCCGTGGTCTACGCCTGCTACGGCTCGCGCGAGGAGCTCGTCGACCAGCTGCTCGCGCGCGAGGAGGCGCGCCTCGTGGAGGGGGTCCTCGCCGCGCTGCCCACGGAGCTGGACCGAGAGGACCCCGAGCGGATGTTCACCGCTGGCTTCACCGCGCTCGCCGCGTTCGCGGCGAAGCACCCGAGTGCGTGGCAGCTCGTCCTCGCACCCGACCCCGACCCGTCGGTGGCCGAGCGCTACGGGCGCGCCCGCGCTCGCGTCTCCGCGCGCGTCGCCGAGCTGATGCGCGTCGGGCTCGTGGCCGCCGGCACCCAAGACGTCGACCGCAAGCTCGCCCTGCTCGTCGAGCTGTTCATGTCCGCCGGCGACGCCGTGGTCCACGCGATGGTGCGGGGCCCGGCGCGCTGGTCTCCCGAGGATCTCGGCGCCTTCGTGGGCCGGGTCGTCCTCGGTGCCCTGCGCAACGCCTGATCGTCCAGCAAAGGAGTCGACCATGGCCAACGAACGGACTTCTCCGCGCCCGCGTGAGGACTGGGGCTTCTTCGGCCCGCGCTCGCCCACGTTCCGCATCTGGAGCTCTCCGACCGCGCTCCTCGCGTTCCGCCGGTCGATCGTCGTCGAGAGCTTCGACCCGTTCCTCGCGATCGCGGTCCACGAGCAGAACGGCGTGCGGAACGACCCGCACGGCCGCCTCGAGCGCACGCTGCGCTACTTCCTCACCGTCGCCTGCGGCGACGCGCGCTCGGCGGTCGAGGCCTCGCAGATCCTGCTCCGCGTCCACGCGAAGGCCCAGGGCACCGAGCCGATCACCGGCCGGCGCTACAGCGCGAACGACCCGGCCTCGCAGCTCTGGATCCACGTCACGGGGTGGCACTCGAACCTCCTCTGCTACGAGCGGTTCGGGCCGGGCCCGCTCTCGGCCGAGGAGGAGCGGCGCTACTGGGCCGACTGCGTCGAGGCCGCGGCGCTCCAGACCTGCAACCCGGCCGACGTGCCGCGCTCGCGGGCCGAGGTGCGGGAGTACTACGCCATGGTGCGGCCGCGCCTCTGCATGTCGGAGCACGCCCGGCGGCTCATCCACTATTTCCTCTCGCCGCCGCGCGCGCTCACCGGGACGGGTGGCTGGCTCGCGAGCCGGTTCCTGAAGCCCGCGGTCGTCTCGACGATGCCACAGTGGATGCGCGCGCTCGCGGGCCTCGACCAAGGGCCGGCCGTCGATCGCGCCATCGCGCCCCTGGTCCGCGTCGCGGTCCGCGCGGCGGCACGACCCGCCGTGGTGCGGGCGCTGGTGCGCGACCTCGCCCCCTCGGCCTCGCCGCTGATGGAGGAAGTGCTCTCGCTCACCCCTCCGCTCGTCGACGAGGTCACCACGGTCGCGCGCGCGAAGGAGCGCCACGCGGCGAGAACGGCCGCGGTGGCGTGAGTCGCTCCCGTCGAATCGGTTCGGTCAGCGGCTCGAGAGACGCACCACGCGCTCCACGAGCCCCGGCAGGAAGCGGTTCGCGCGCCAGGTGATCTTGCTCCGCAGATCGACGAGCTGGATCAAGCCAGGCTTCTCGAGATCGCGCAGCGCCGCGTCGACGACCTGCTCGGCGGAGAACATCGGCGAGAGCTTGTAGACCGGGGGGAGCTTCGGCAGGTCGCGCACCATGGGCGTGTCGCCCGGCGGAGGGCAGAGCACCTTGACGTCGAGCGGGGCCGGGTCGAGCTCGTCCGCCAGCGCCTGCGCGAAGCCGACGACGGCGTGCTTGCTCGCGCAGTACCCGGCGAGCTCGGGGAAGCCGCGCAGGCCGGCGACCGAGGCGACGACCATGAGCGTCGAGCGCTCCTTCTTCCCGCGCGCGGCCTGCTGCAACGTGGGGACCCACGCGGTCGCGACGTGCACGGTGCCGAGGTAGTTCACCTGCATCATCGCGGCGTAGTCGCCCGCGGACATCTCGGTCGCCGGACCGACGCGCAGGATGCCGGCGCAGTGGACGACGTGGGCGACGCCGGAGGCCCGGGCGGTCGCCGCGCGCACGGCGTCGGGGTCGGTCACGTCCACCACGTCGGTGCGGACCTGCACGCGGCCGGTGAGCGAGGCGCGGACGCGCTCGAGCCCGGCGGCGTCGCGGTCCCAGAGCACGAGGTCACGCCCCATGCCGGCGAGCCGCCCCGCGAAGGTGCGGCCGAAGCCGCTGGCCGCGCCGGTGACGAGGAAGGCGCCGGGGGCGCGCGTGCGGAAGGTCGTCATGGGTGGCCGATTACCGTGCGAGCGTGCGCGCCGCCACGGTCTGACCGACGGTCGGCGCGCGGCTCGAAGCGCAGGCCGACCGTGCTAGCGTCGCGCCCGCGATGGAACCCGTCCTGCTCGGCCGACCGCTGTCCCTCGAAGATCTCGAAGACGTCGCGCTGCGGAACCGCAAGGTGTCGCTCGCGCCCGAGGCCCGCGAGAAGGTGCGGGCGGCCCGCGCCGCGATCGACGCGCTCGCCGCGGGGGGAGACTCCGCGCCCAACGTCTACGGCGTGAACACCGGCTTCGGCGCGCTGAGCGAGACCCGGATCGGGGCCGCCGACATCCGCCGGTTGCAGCGCAACCTGATCCGCAGCCACGCGTGCGGCGTCGGCGCCCCGCTGCCCACCTCGATCGTGCGCGCGATGCTCCTGCTGCGCGCGCAGGTGCTCGCGATGGGGCACAGCGGCGTGCGCGATCTGGTCATCGATCGCCTGTGCGGCATGCTCGACGCCGGCGTGCACCCGCGCGTCCCCTCGCAGGGCTCGGTCGGCGCCTCCGGCGACCTCGCGCCACTCGCCCACCTCGCGCTCACGCTGATCGGCGAGGGCGAGGCCGAGCACGGCGGCACGCACCTCCCGTCGGCCGAGGCGCTCTCGCGCGCGGGGCTCGCGCCGATCGAGCTCGAGGCCAAGGAGGGGCTCGCGCTCATCAACGGCACCCAGTACATGGCCGGCATCGGCGCGCTCTCTCTCCTCGCGGGCGAGCGGCTCGCCAAGGTCGCGGACGTGGCCGGCGCGATGAGCGTCGAGGCCTTGCTCGGCTCCCGGCGCCCGTTCGACGAGCGGCTGATGCAGGTGCGCCCGCACCCGGGGCAGGCGGCGTCGGCGGCGCTGCTCCGTTCGCTGCTCGGCCCGGTCGAGGGCAGCGGCATCGGGCAGAGCCACCTTCACTGCAGCAAGGTGCAGGACGCGTACTCGCTGCGCTGCATGCCGCAGGTGCACGGCGCCACGCGCGACACCCTCGGGTTCGCGCGGCGCGTCCTCGAGGTCGAGGTCAACTCGGTCACCGACAACCCGCTCGTGTTCCTGCGCAACGGCGCCGCCGACCTGATCAGCGGCGGCAACTTCCACGGCGAATACCTCGCGATGTCCCTGGATTTCTCTGCCGTCGCGCTCGCCGAGCTCGCCAACATCAGCGAGCGGCGGGTCGAGCAGCTCGTGAACCCCCACCTCTCGGGCGGGCTCACCCCGTTCCTCGCGCCGAACAGCGGGCTGCACTCGGGGTTCATGATCGCGCAGGTCGCCGCGGCCTCGCTGGTCAGCGAGAACAAGGTGCTCTGCCACCCGGCGAGCGTGGACTCCATCCCGTCTTCGGCGGGCAAGGAGGACCACGTGTCGATGGGGTCGATCAGCGCGCGCAAGCTCCTGTCGGTGGTCGACAACGTGCGGCGCGGGCTCGCGATCGAGATCCTCGTCGCGACCGCGGGCCTCGATCAGCGCCTGCCGCTGCGCCCGAGCTCCGGCGTCGCCGCGGCACACGCGTTCGTGCGGGCCCGGTTCCCGGCGCTGACCGACGATCGGCCGCTGCACGCCGAGATCGAGTGGGTGGCCGAGGAGATCGAGCGCGGGACGTTCCTCGCCGCGGTCGAGGCGGCGCTGGCCTAGACCTGACAGGGCCGTCGGGTGTGACCCACCCGGAGCGTGCCGGAGTGTGCCCCGACGACCCCGAACCCGCGGATCGTCGAGCCGTTTCGATGGCATGGCACCTGCTGGGACAGGCGCATGCGTCGACTCCTCGCCCTCCTCCCCGCCGTCTGGCTCGCCACCCTCGTCGGCTGCGGCGCGAGCAGCAGCGACCCCTCGTCCGCGCCCGGCTACGACGAAGGGGGGTGGGCCGACGCCGGTGGCGGCTATGTCCCAGGCGACGGCGGGACCTGGTCCGACACCGGCGGCAGCCCCACGTCCGACGCCGGCGGCTCGTTCGGCGGCGTCGGCACCGGCGGCGCGCAGGACTTCGCGGCGTTCCGCAAGGCCCTCGACGCCGGCAAGATCCCCGACCCGTCCACGCTCGACGCGGCGGGCTTCTTCGCCGAGCACTTCACCTCGTTGCCGCCGCCCACCTGCGGCAAGACCTTCTGCCTCCACGGCCTGGTCTCCGTGGCGCCGGACCTCGTGCGCGGCGGGGACTGGACCCTGCTGCAGATGGCGATGAACTCGCCGATCGATCCGGCGACCGTGAAGAAGCCGGCGCTCGACCTCGCGGTGGTCCTCGATCACTCGGGCTCGATGGCCGGCTCGGACAAGATCGCCTACGCCCGCGACGGCGTGAAGCTGCTCGTGGACGCGCTCGGCCCCGAGGACCGGCTCACCTTCGTGGTGTTCGACGACACCGTGCAGACGCTCTTCGGCCCGGCACCGGTGACCGACAAGGCGGCGGTCAAGGCGCTCGTCGACAAGGTGGGCCCGGGTGGCGGCACCAACCTCTACGACGGGATCGAGGCTGGATACAAGGCGATCCAGGCGAGCCCCGAGCAGACCCAGCGCCGGGTGATCTTCCTCACCGACGGCGTCGCGACGGCCGGCAACACCGACCCCAAGGCCATCGCGGCCATGTCGGCCGGCTACAACAAGAAGGGCCTCGGCCTGACCACCATCGGCCTCGGCGGCGACGTGAACGGGCCGCTCTTGCAGGGGCTCGCGGAGAAGGGTGGCGGCAACTACTACTTCGTCGAGAAGGCGGCCGCGGTCACCGAGGTGTTCACCGAGGAGCTCGCGTTCTTCGTCGCGCCGATCGCCTACGACCTCACCCTCACCCTCACCGAGGTGCCGAACTACGCAGTGAACAAGGTCTACGGGTCGAACCTGTTCGAGCCGGTGGCGGGCGGCGGTGGGGGCACGATCCAGATCCCGAGCGTGTTCCTCGTGTCGCGCACGTCGACCAAGCCCGGCCCCACCGGCGGGCGGCGCGGCGGCGGCTCGGCGATCCTCGCGGACCTCGCGGCCAAGACCAAGCTCGACGCCGCAGCCAAGCACGACGTGGCCAAGCTCTCGCTCCGCTACCGGCTGCCCGGCACCACCACCTACGAGACGCAGGACGTCACGGTGACGCACGACGGCATCCCCGGCGTGGCCCCCGAGGGCGGTTACTACGAGACCGACGGGGTCAAGAAGAACACCCTCGTGCTGTCGTTCTTCCTCGCCTTCCAGGAGGCCTCCAAGGCGGCGACCGGCGGCAAGGTCAAGGAGGCGATCGACCTCCTCACCGCCTTCAAGGCCAAGATCGAGCCGAAGATCGCCACGACCGACGAGGATCTGGTCGACGACCTGAAGATCCTCGACCAGTTCGTCGGGGTGCTGAAGAAGACCGCGCCCTGAGATAGCCTCGCGGTCATGCGGATCGCGATCCTCACCTCGGGCGGCGACGCCCCCGGCATGAACGCCGCCGTGCGGGCCTTCACCGTCGTCGGGCTCCGGCGCGGGCACGAGGTGCTCGGCGTGCGGGACGGCTACGCCGGGCTCCTCGCGCGGAACCTCGAGACCCTCACCCGCGAGTCGACCGAGCGGCTCACGCGACAGGGGGGCACGCTGCTCGGCTCGTCGCGGTGCCTCGAGATGATGCGCGAGGAAGGCCAGGCCCGCGCGCTCGCGGCGCTGGCCGATCTCGGGATCGAGGGCCTCTGCGTGGTCGGGGGCAACGGCTCGCTCACCGGGGCGCACGTGCTCGCGCCGCGGACGAGCTGCAAGATCGTTGGCCTCCCCGCCTCCATCGACAACGACGTCGGGCACGCGGGGCTCGCGATCGGCGTCGACACCGCGGTCAACACCATCGTCGAGGCGTGCGACCGCATCTCCGACACGGCGCGCGCGCACCGCCGCGCGTTCGTCGTCGAGGTGATGGGGCGCAACTGCGGGTTCCTCGCCATGCGCGCGGGGCTCGCGGCCGAGGCCGACGCGATTCTCTACGGCGAGTCGCACGCCACCGACGAGGCCACCTTCGCGCACCTGCGCGAGGTGCTCCGCCGGTGCTTCGTCGAGCGCACCGACAAGAAGCGGGCGCTGATCGTGAAGAGCGAGGGTTGCCCCCTCTCGGCGCGCGCCATCCGCGACCACCTGCAGGCCTACCTCGACGAGGATGCGCCGGGGGTCGACGTGCGCGAGACGGTGCTCGGCCACATCGTGCGCGGCGGCTCGCCGACCGCGCTCGATCGCACGATCGCGCTGCGCCTCGGCTTCTCTGCGGTGATGGCCCTCGAGGCCGGCGTCACCGACACCATGCTCGCCTGGGAGCCGCCGTTCCAGGTCGGCGCCGAGACGATGGACCCGAGCGTGCGCCGGGTCCCGATCGGCGAGGCGCTCGAGGAGACGAGCCGGCTGCTCGACGGCACCAGCACCCTCATCCGGCGCCGCATCGAGCTGCTCCGCTTCGTCGACGACTGCCTGCCGGGCTAGCGGCGCCGACGGCGGAGGGCGCCGACGGCGAGGAGCCCGGCGACCAGCCACGCGCCGCGCGCGCC
>CAZUZY010000241.1:0-13233 GCA_964624885.1 uncultured Polyangiales bacterium
ACGCGATCCGGGCCGCGGGCGCGGCCGTTCCGCACGCGGAGGCGGCGGGTGCACGCGCGCAGGAGCGGACGTGGCAGCGTCGCCTGCTCCCCGACGCGATCCGCGGGCTGGTCCTCGACGACCAGCGCCGACGAAGCGCGATCTGCTGGGGTGCCTTCGACGACACGCCGACGTGAGCAACGAGGAGCGTCGGACCGTCCGGGATCACAGCAGGTAGGCGCGGATCGCGAGCCGACCCCCATCGGGCGCGGTCGCGCGCCACTCGATCGGCCCGGAGAGCGGGACGCTGGCCAGCGAGTGCACACGAGGCAACGCCGCGTCGGCGGCGTCGACGGAGGCCTGGGTCAGGCCCGCGGGGCAGGGGCCGAGCGCGCACAGCGAGAGCTGCCGCTCCTTCATCTTCAGCTGGAACACCGCGTGGAGTGTGGTGTCGTCGTCGAGGCGCGTGACCACGGTGCGCACCCACAGGCGTTCGCCGCGCCGCTCGGCGTCGAACTCCACGTAGAGGGGCTTGCCACCGTCGGGTGCGTCCAGGAGGAGCCCGAACGGTCGCGTGAGGGTCTCCAGCGGATCGTTGGACGAGAGTCCGCGCAGGACGAGCCGCGGGGTGCCGCTGTCGGCGTCGCGGATCTCGATGCGCATCGACGGCTGCGGGAGGACGACCGGGGGTCGCGCCTGCCCGCAGGCGGAGAGGAGGACGAGCAGCAGGAGGGCGAAGGCGCGGGGCATGCGCCAGGGTCCAGCAAGCAGCGTTCCACCGCGTTTCGCCGCGGCGGAGCGCGGAGGCAGACAGAGTGCCGAGACCCGACCGCCCACCCCTGCCGGATTGGCAGACGCGGCCACCGATCCGGTTACTCTGGCCCGAGCCCCCCGTGACCATGAACATCCTCGCCCTCGCCTGCTTCAACACCGGTGATCGCTTCCTGCAGCGCGCCCGGGAGCGGGGCGCGCGCGTGTGGCTCCTCACCAAGGAGAGCTTCCTCCACAAGAAGCCGTGGCGACGCGACCTGGTCGAGGATGTGCTCGCCGAGCCCGACGGCGTGACCATGGCGCAGACGATCCGCTCGATCAGCTGGCTCGCCCGCACGATTCGCTTCGACCGCATCGTGCCGTTCGACGACGTCGAGGTCGAGGCCGCGGCCCACCTGCGCGAGCACCTCCGCGTGCCCGGCATGGGCGACACGCGCGCCCGGGTGTTCCGCGACAAGCTCGCGATGCGCGTCCGGGCCGAGGAGGCGGGCATCCCCGTGCCGCCGTTCGTCGGCATCCTGCACTGGGACGACGTGCGCGCGTTCACCGAGCGCGTGGCGGCGCCGTGGATGCTCAAGCCGCGCATGGAGGCCTCGAGCACGGGCATCCGCAAGATCGAGAGCGCGGAGCACCTGTGGGAGGTCGTCGAGTCGCTCGGAGACGAGGCCTCGCAGCACCTGCTCGAGAAGTACCTGCCCGGTGAGGTGGGCCACATCGACTCCATCGTGTCCGAGGGGAAGGTCGTGTTCACCGAGGTGCACCGCAACGGCATCCCGCCGTTCGACGTGTCGCACCGTGGTGGCGTGTTCTCGACCTACACGCTCGACCGGGCCTCGCCGGACTGGGGCGCGTGCGAGGCGCTCAACGAGCAAGTGCTGCGCGAGTTCGGCTACCTGCGCGGGGTCTCGCACCTCGAGTACATCAAGAGCCAGGAGGACGGGCGGGTGTACTTCCTCGAGGCGGGTGCGCGCGTGGGTGGAGCGCACGTGGCCGACGTGGTCGAGGCCGCGACGGGCATCAACCTCTGGGCCGAGTGGGCCGACGTCGAGATCGACAAGGGCGCAGTGCCCTACGCGCTCCCCCCGCGCCGGTTCGAGCACGCGGGCCTCGTGCAGTGTCTCGCGGGCACGGAGCGCCCGGACCTCTCGGCCTACGACGACCCGGAGATCTTCGACCGCAGCGCGGATCCGTACCACGCGGGCCTCATCGTGCGCTCCCCGAGCCACGCGCGGGTGCGCGCGCTGCTCGACGACTACAGCCGGCGCTTCGCCGAGGAGTTCCTCACGGTGGTGCCTCACTACACGCTGCCACAGCGGCGCTGAGATACGCTCGCTGCGTGGGCGTCCTCGTCTTCCTCGCCAAGCCGCTGATCTACCTGCTGGCCTTCGTCGCGGCGACCAAGCTGTGGAAGGCGCACGCGCCGCACACCCGGCTCGGGCCCGTCGCCACCGTCGTGCTCGCCACGCTGACGCGGCTGCTCGCCGGCGGGGTCGGCGGTGGGGTCGCCGGCCTGCTCGGGGGCGATGCGTTCGCGGGGAGCTGGTCGTTCCGCGGGATCCTCGTCAGCCTCGGGTTCGTCATGTGGCTCGGCACCACGGTCCTCTTCTTCCGCAAGGCGCCGCGGCGCCAGGTGTTCGGGTTCGCGGTCGTGGCGGAGACGGTGAGCGCGGCGATCGACCTGTGGGCGATCGCGAGCCTCGGCTCGCTGCGCTTCTGTTGATGCTAGGTTGCGGCGATGACGCCCGAGGTCGCGCGCGCCTTCGCTCGCTACAACCGCTGGATGAACCGCAAGGTCTACGACGCCGCCGCGCGGCTGACGGACGAGGAGCGCAAGCGCGACCGTGGCGCGTTCTTCGGCTCGATCCACAACGTGCTGAACCACCTCCTCGTGGCCGACCGCATCTGGCTGGGGCGGCTCGCCGGCGAGGTGGCCGGGCCCGGCACGATCGGGCCTGGCATCAAGCGTCTCGACGAGGTGATCGCCGACGACTTCGACGAGCTGCGCCGCGAGCGGGAGCGCACCGACGTCGCGGTCGACACGCAGGCCGCGGCCCTCACGGTCGAGGCGCTCGCAGGGAACCTGCGCTTCGTCCGCAACGGCGAGCCGAGCGAGATGCCGCTGTGGTGGGCGGTCACCCAGATGTTCAACCACCAGACCCACCACCGCGGCCAGCTCACGACGCTGCTGTTCCAGGCCGGCCAGGACCCGGGCGTGACGGATCTCGTCGCCATGCTCCGCGAGGAGAGCGTCGGGCGTTGACGCTGGTACGGCCCGTGCTCGGGGATCGCCATGCGCTCCCTGTGTGCCGTTGTTTCCGCGCTGCTCGTGGTGTCGTCGGGAGCCCTCGCGCACGCCGAGCTCCCCTACGACGCGAGCATCCCGTGCCCAGACTACGCCCGGGCCTTCGTCCCACCGGAGTTGCCCGCCAACACGCCGGGGATCCTGGTCGAGAAGACCGCCAAGGGACTGGTCACCCTGCTGGCACCAGATGGCACAGAGCTCTCGCGGAAGGTCACGGAGGTGGATGGCCTCCAGGTGCTGGAGATCCCGGCACCACTCGTGGTGGGCCAGATCTACACCGTGACCACGAGCTCGGACTGCGACTCGAACAAGGCGACCTTCAAGGTCATCGCCGAGGCCCCGCTGCCCACCAGCGTGGGCAGCCTGTCCGTCGTGACGCCCTCCTTCTCGCCGTCCTCCTACCGCTGCGACGCGGCGGGCAACCCGATCGGCACCAAGACCGCGACCCTCCGCTTCCAGCCTTCGCTCGAGCTCGAGCCGTTCCTCGGCGTGAGCGACGTCGATCTGGTCGTCGACGGCATCGTAGAGCCGGCCTACGGCGGAGCGCGGCCGGGCAGCGTGACCAAAGGCGCCGAGATCGGGAGGGTGATCCTCTCGTGTCCTTCGGCGCCGGTCTCGCGTCGGGTCTCTGCCCGGGTGTCGGTGGCCGGCATGCCGCGCGTGTCCACCGCGGAGATCGTGGTCGATCTGCAGTGCCCGGCGCCGGTGCCCCCATCGAAGTGCCTGCCCGCCGAGACGGACGCTGGCGCGATCGACGGGGGCGTCGATGCCCCTCGCGTGGACGGGGGTGACACGGGTTGTTCGACGACCGGCGGCGGCCTCGGCTTGTTCGGCTGGATGACCCTCGCGGGTGCGCTCGGCGTCCTCGCGCGTCGAGTCCACCGGCGTTGAACCTCGTCCGTGGGCGCGGATTCCAAGCGAACGGGTCCGGTCGCGGGTAGCCTCGATCGGATGCGCTCCGCCCTGTTCCTCGCCGCGCTCCTCGCGCCGACGCCGGCCTTCGCGGCGCAGTTCGTGGTGGCGGAGGTGACCTACGAGCACTCCGCGACGACGACGACCGACTCGCACCTCAGGCTGCCGCCCTCGGCCGAGACCCCGAAGAACTGGAAGGCGCCCGTCGACTACGCCACGGCCGGCTCGGTCCACGTGCGGCTCGAGGTGCTCACCAAGCCGAGCGCCGAGAAGACGCGGTTCCAGATCTGCTTCGAGGGCACCCCGAGCTACGCCTGCACCGATCAATCGCCGATCTACACCACGACGGGCGTGTACACGTGGGCGACGCCGTTCCCGAGCTTCTACCAGTACTCCCAGGTCGACTGGACGAAGGGCATCCTGAAGTCCGCGCTGATCCTGAAGGACGACAAGAACGTGAAGCCGGCGCCGGAGAACGTCGGCGACGCGCGCTCGAAGCTGTTCATGCCCACCAAGCTGCGGGTCACCGTGACGGTGGTGTCACCGGGGAGCACGTACGTGCCGCCCGTCACCGACGCGGGGGTCGACGCGGACGCCGATGCAGCCACCGTCGACGCGGCGAGCGACGCCGAGAGCGACGTCGGCGTGACGGACAGCGGCCCGCCGGACACGGGGGTGGTCGCGGGCGATGCCGGGCCGGTCGATGGCGCGGGCGCAGCCGTGGAGGACGACGCGGGGTGCTCCACCAGCGCGCGACGAGGGCCGAGCGGCTTGGTCCTGCTGGGTTTCGTCGCCGCATCGCTGACCCTCGCGCGCCGGCGCGGCCGAGCCTGATGGCGAAGAAGACCGCAGACCCGAAGCCGCTCGACGTGCGGGGCCCCTTCGTGAAGGAGGGCCCCCTCGAGTGGGCGATCCTCGCGGAGATCGCCCCCGCCGAGCTGACCGTTTGCGCCTTTCGCCTGATGAACCGCCACGTCGTGCGCTCGATGTGGGATCTGGACGAACCGCGGAGCTGGTGCGTGGTGCCAGGCACGAAGAAGCACCACGCACTCGTCGAGACCGCACCGGGGTCGAGCTCCACCGAGATCGAGATCGCGCGCGCGCTGTCGAAGGACGCGCCGCGGCCGGTCTACGCGCTGGGTTTCGTCGGCTACGACGACCCGGATCACGGCCTGCCGTTCATCACCCGCTACGACCGCGGGAAGTCGGGGCTGATCTGGATGGCGGACAGCGGTGACCTCACGACCGTCTCCGGGCCGAAGGGTGTGCCCTGCGACGATCCCTTCGCCTTCGCGGAGGCGCTCGGGTGCGTGCTGCGGCCGTACTTCTCGCGCCGATGAACGACTATCCTCCCCGCGATGGAGAAGAAGCCGCGCATCTTCACGACCTCGTTCGCCAGCGTCTACCCGCTGTACGTGCAGAAGGCCGCGAAGAAGGGGCGTACGAAGGCCGAGGTCGACGAGATCGTCGGCTGGCTCACCGGGTACGACGAGGACGGGCTCGCGCGCGTGCTCGCGACCAAGGTCGACCTCGAGACGTTCTTCGCGCAGGCGCCGCGGCTGAACCCGAACGTGGGGTTGATCAAGGGCGTCGTGTGCGGGGTCCGCGTCGAGGAGGTCGAGGACCCGCTCATGAGGAAGATTCGGTACCTCGACAAGCTGATCGACGAGCTCGCGAAGGGGAAGAAGATGGAGAGCATCCTGCGGCGGTAGGATCAGAACCGGACGAGCGCGGCACCCCAGGTGAAGCCGGCGCCGAACGCCGTCATCAGCACCGTGGAGCCGTCCTGGATCTTCCCGTCGCGCCAGGACTCGCTGATGCCGATCGGGATCGTGGCCGCGGTGGTGTTGCCGTACCGCTGGATGTTGTGCACCACGCGATCGGCCGGCACGCCGAGGCGCTCGGCGACCAGCTGGTTGATGCGCATGTTGGCCTGGTGGGGGATGAAGAGATCGACGTCGTCGACCTTCTTGCCCGCCTTGCCGAGCGCGTGGAGGGCCGCCTCCGGCATCTTCTCGACGGCCCAGCGGAACACGGCCTTGCCGTTCATGCGCGGATAGTGCTGGCCCTCCGCCACCTGGTCGGCGCGGATGCGCGAGGCCGGGAGCTCCATCCACAGCTCCTTCGCGCCGACGCCGTCGGCGTGGACGCCGCAGGTGAGGATGCCGCGCTCGTCGTCGTCGGTCGGCTGCACCACGACGCACCCGGCGCCGTCGCCGAACAGGACGGCGACGTCGCGGCCGCGGTCGTTCATCTCGAGGCCGTAGTAGTGCACCTCGGCGCCCGCGATGAGGATGTTGCGGTACACGCCCGCGCGGATCCAAGCGTCGGCGATCGACAGCGAGTAGAGGAACCCCGAGCACTGGTTGCGCACGTCGAGCGCGGCGATCTGCCCGCACCCGAGCTTGTTCTGGAGGAAGCAGGCCGAGCCCGGGAAGTGCGCGTCGGGCGAGAGGGTGGCGAAGATGATGGCGTCGAGATCCTTCGCGTCGAGCTTGGCCTGCGCGAGCGCCATCTTCGCGGCGGGCAGGGCGAGGTCGCTCGCCTGGGTGGTCTCGGCGTCGACGAAGCGGCGCTCCTTGATGCCCGTGCGCTGCTGGATCCACTCGTCGCTGGTGGACATGAGCTTGCCGAGTTCGTCGTTGGTGACGACCTTCTCGGGGACGTGGTGACCGGAGCCGGTGATTCGCGCGCGCATGTCGCTCGCATTCCCTCATCGGCGCGCGCCGATCAAGGTACCGCGCAGCGTTTTTTGCGCACGGAGTGGTACGACCAGTTGCGATCGAAGCTCGCGGACGAAAGCCGTGCGAACCTTTCGTCGATGCGTGCGCCTGCGCTCCTCGCCCTCGTCCTCGTCCTCGGGTGTGGAGGTGGCTCCGCCGACCCGCCTCCGGTCGACGCCGCCGCCGACGTCGAGGGGGGAGCCGACGGCGGCGCCCAGCCCCTCGATCCGCTCGTCGAGTCGCTCGCCGGCAAGCGCGTGCTGTGGATCGGCGCGCACCCCGACGACGAGGCGACCGTCGCCCCGCTCCTCGGCGAGGCCTGCGTCGAGCGGGGCGCGCGCTGCACGTTCCTCGTCGTGACCCGCGGTGACGCCGGCAAGTGCAAGCTCGCCACGGGGTGCGCGCCCGATCTCGCCACCTTCCGCGCCGCCGAGATGAAGGCAGCGGCGGCCCTCTACGGCGGCGAGGTGATCCAGTGGGACCTCCCGGACGGCTCGGGCGCCTCGGCCGACGACGTCGCCAAGGCCTGGGCCGCGCTGCGTGGTGGTCCGGATGCGCTCGTCGAGGCCTTCCGCGCCGCGATCGCCGGGGTCGCGCCCGACGTGGTGATCACCTTCGATCCCCGTCACGGGACGAGCTGTCACCCGGACCACCGCGCGGCGTCCGCCCTCGCGGTGCTCGCGCTCCGCAAGCTCGTTCCTTCACCGCGTGCACTCCTCGCCGAGGTCCGGTTCGACATCGACACGACCAAGGCGACGATCGGCCACGTGCCCGCGGTGCCGACCGACCCGGCGATGCGCACCTACGACGCGACCCGCTGGCTCCCGCGCTTCGGTGACACCGGCTGGGCGTTCTTGATCGCCGGGCTGCGCAAGCACCCGAGCCAGTTCGACGCGCCCGAGCTCGCCGCCTTCGCCGCCGCGCCGGCGACCGAGCGGCGGGTGTTCCTGCTCGATCTCGCCGACGCCGTGGACGCCGACCCGCGCTACGCGTTGTGCAAGTAGGCGGCCCGCGCGCTCACAGGTGGATCCCGCCGGAGACCTCGATGCGCTGACCGTTCATCCACCGGCTCTCGGGGGAGAGGATCTGCGCGACGGCGCCGCCGATGTCGTCGGCCTGGCCGACGCGACCGAGCGCGGTCTGCGCCGCGATCATCGCGGCGAGCTGCGGGTTGTCGCGGACCGCGGCGCCGCCGAAGTCGGTCGCGATGGCGCCGGGCGCGATCGCGTTGACGGCGATGCCGCGCGGTCCCAGCTCCACCGCGAGGTACCGGGTGAGCACCTCGACCGCACCCTTCACCGAGGCGTAGGCCGAGTAGCCGGGGTACGAGAACCGATCGAGGCCGGTCGTCACGTTCAGGATGCGACCACCGTCCGCGAGCAGCGGTAGCAGGCGCTGGGTGAGGAAGAACGCCGACTTCAGGTGCACGCTCACCATGTCGTCGAACTGGGCCTCGGTCGTCTCCGCGAACGGGGCGTGGAGCCCGGTGCCGGCGTTGTTCACGAGCGCGTCGAGGTCGTTCCGGCCGAACGTCCGCGTGAGGGTCGTCGACAGCCGCTCGGCGAAGGCGCCGAAGCTGCGGCTGTCGGAGACGTCGAGCGGGAGCGCCGCGGCCTTGCGGCCCTTCTGCTGCACGAGCGAGACGACGTCGGCGGCTTCCTTCTCGTTCTTGAGGTAGGTGATGACGACGTCGACCCCGCGCTCGGCGAGGTGCAGCGCGGCGCTGCGACCGAGGCCGCGGCTGCCGCCGGTGACGAGGGCGAGGGTGACGTTCCTGGGGGAGGGGCGGGAGTTGTTCATGGCCTCAGGGGTAGGCCCGAACATTGGGTCGCGGTAGACACTCAATCAGGACATACTGTCTGCTGGAGTCAGACAATGGATCTCGCCCTCGAATCGCTGCGCGCCTTCGTGCGCGTCGCCGAGCTCACGAGCTTCACGCGCGCCGCGGAGCAGCTGGGCGTCCCCAAGGCCCGGGTGTCGCACCAGGTCCGTCGGCTGGAGGACGACCTCGGCGCCCGCCTGTTCCACCGCACGACGCGGGCCGTCCGCCTCACGCCCGACGGCGACCGCTTCCTCGGGCGCGCCCGCCGTCTGCTGCTGGAGGCCGACGACCTCGGGTCGATGTTCACGGGGGACGGCGCGCTGCGCGGGCGGTTGCGCGTGGATCTCCCGGTGGGTCTGGCGCGCAGCGCCGTCATCCCGCGGCTGCCGGAGCTGCTCGCGCGCCATCCGTTGCTCGAGCTGCAGCTCTCGACGACCGATCGGCTGGTCGACGTGGTGCGGGAGGGCTTCGACGCCGTGGTGCGCGTGGCGGCGCTCCGCGACTCGAGCCTGGTCGCTGTCCGCCTCGGGCAGATGGAGATGCTCAACGTGGCGAGCGCAGCCTACGTGGAGCGGTACGGCAAGCCGAGGACGGTCGACGACCTCGATCGTCACCTGCTGATCCACTACTCGGCGAGCCTCGGCGCCGACGGTCCCGAGTTCGAGTACCACGACGGGACGCGCTGGCGGACGCGCCCGATGCGGTCGGCGATCACCGTCAACAGCGCCGACGCCTTCGCCGCGGCCTGCCGGGCGGGGCTCGGCATCGTGCAGGCCCCCCGCACGGGCCTCGAGGCCGACGTCGCGAGCGGGGCGCTGGTCGACCTCCTGCCGAAGCACCGCGCGCGGCCACTGCCCGTGTTCCTCGTCCACCCCCACGGGCGAGACGTCCCGCGGCGCGTGCGTGTCGTCCTCGAATGGCTCGAGGCGGTCGTGCGGGCGCATCTGCGGCGCTGAGCCAGGGTCGGGAGGGGTCGCGCTCGGCCTCGCCCTGCGATAGGTTCACCGCTCGCAAGGAGCTTGGAGCGTGCACCGTCGTCGAGCTTCGAGCGCCCGATCCCAGCTCGCCATCACCCTCTCGGCGATGCTCCTCACCCGCTGTCACGGCGACCTCGGCGCCTCCTTGCAGAACGGCACCTTCGAGAGCCGCGAGGTGCCGGCCGGCCTCGCCGCGAAGGTCTCGCGCTTCGCCTACGTGGAGCGCTTCGAGAAGTACTGGCGCTCCGAGCTGCGCTACACGCTGCGCGCCGACGGGGGTGGGCCCGACGCCGGGTGCTCGTTCGTCCGCTGGATCTCCGGTGCGTGGAAGGTGGAGGGAGGCACCCTCGTCGTCACCCCGGACCCGCTCGGGTCGGGGTCCGTCGAGCGATACGACTGCCCCGGTCACGCGGACCCGACGACCGTGGAGAGCAACCTGAAGGAGCCGCCCCTCGTGTCGCCCCTCCGCCTCGAAGGTCGGAAGCTGACCGTGCAGCGCGCGCTCCTCGGCGCGCCGTCCGCGCCCCTCGTGCTCACGCGCCGGTGACCGCGTTCGGCTACCCTGGCGACGCCATGAGCTCCACCGATCTGCTCGCGTTGCTGCGCAAGAAGTCCTTCGCCAAGGCCTACGAGCTCGCCCGCAAGGCACCTCGCACGGTGAACGAGCCCGAGACGGGGGACGCCTCCGACACGCCGTTCCAGTGGGCCTGCCGCTTCGGCGACAAGGCGACCATGCGGGAGTTCCTGGCCCTCGGGGGTGACGTGGCCAAGCCCGCCGCCGACGACGGGCGGGTCCCCCTCGAGCTCGTCGCCGACGGCTCGCCGTACGCGACCGCCGCGCACGTCGAGGCGCGCACCGAGATGGCGGCGGCGTTGCTCGAGGCGAAGGCCCCGCTCGGTCCGGAGGCGCTGGAGCTCGCATGCAACCTCGGCGCGGGCAAGGCGCGCGCGCTCGTCGCGTTGCTGATCGCCGCCGGCGCCAAGGGCGACTTCGTGAGCGGTGGGTCGACGATCCTCCACCTCGCGTGCACCTACGATCTGCCAGAAGCGCTCGAATACGGCCTCTCCTCCAGCGTCGACGTGAACGCGGCGATCGACGCCTCCGCCTTCGACGGCGGGTCGACCGCGCTGCACGTCGCGGTCAAGAAGCGGCGCACCGCCATGGTCGAGCGGCTCGTCGCGGCCGGCGCGCGCGCCGACCTCGCCGACAAGCGAGGCGCCACGGCCCACAGCCTCGCGACCGCCGCCTTGCGCAAGGTGCTCGAGGGCAAGCCCGCGGCGGCCGCGCCGGCTCCGAAGCGCGCCAAGGATCCGGCCGCGATCCTCGAGCAGCTCTGGAAGGCCCCGAGCGACCGCGAGACGCTGACCGTCTACGCTGACTGGCTGATGGAGAACGGCCAGGCCAGTCGCGGCGAGTACATCGCGCTGCGACTGCTCGAGAAGCCGACCGCCGCCCAGATCAAGCGCGCTACCCAGCTGCGCGAGAAGGACCGCGGCAAGTGGCTCGGCGACGCGCGCAAGCTGGTGAGCGAGTGGGTCGACAGCGAACGCACGCCCGGCTTCGTCGCCCAGGCCACGGTGTCCGTCGAGCGGCTGATCGAGCACTTCGAGGCGCTGCGGGCGCTCGGGCCCGAGGTGGTGCTGCGGGTGACGCCGATCAAGACCCGGCTCCTCACCAAGAAGCTCGCCGCACTTCCGCTCGGGCGGCTGCCCGGGCTCTCGCTCTACAACACGCTCGGCACCTACGGCATGAACCGGGACTGGCTCGACGACACCTCGCTCGGCATCCTCGGTCCGTCGCTCGTGGGGCTCCGCACGCTCGTGCTCGCGCCCGCCGTCCAGGCCAAGGAGGGCGAGCACTTCACGCCGCGCGCCATCGAGGCGCTGCGCCCGGCCGGCGCCACCCTCGAGGCGCTGACGCTCGACTTCACCGACGGGACCCCGCCGCGCGCCTTGCTCGACGCGGTCACGCCGGCCGTGTTCCCCAAGGTCCGCGAGCTCGCGGTGGTGGGGCTCGGCGCCCCGCAGCGCAAGGGCTTGCGTGCAGCGTGGGGAGACCGCGCGACCTTCGTCGGGTGAGCCTCGTCAGAGAGCGCCCTCGCAGGACGCCTTCTGGACGTGCTCGGCGACACGCAGGGCGTTGGCCGCGATGGTGAGGCTCGGGTTCACGCCGCCCGAGGTCGGCATGAAGGCGCCGTCCACCACGAAGAGGTTGGCGAGGCCGTGGAAGCGGCAGTGGACGTCGAGCGGGGCGGACCGCGGGGAGGCGCCGAAGCGCACCGAGCCGACGGCGTGCGAGAAGCTCTCGATCAGGCTCACCTGGCCGGCGAGCCCCCCGGCCCGGCGAAGGATCCGGCGCGCGGCCGACAGCAGGAGCGCGCGACGCGCCTCGTCGGCGGGCGTGTACGCGTGCTCGATCGACGCGAGCGCCACGCCGCGGGCATCGACGGCGCCGCCGAGGAACACCCGATTGGTGAACCGCGGCTCGTCCTCGGCGATGCACAGCAGGGTCTGCAGGTGGCCCGCCACGAGCCCGGCGGCTCCACGAAGCCCGGGCGGCCCCTTCGCTCGCACCACCTCGGCGGGCGGCAGGCACAGGTCCTGGATCACCCCGACCGCGCGCCCGTCGGCGTGCCGCCGGGCCTCGTAGAGATCCGAGACGCAGATCTGCTTGTGGTTCACCGCGCCTGGATTGGTCCGGAACGGAAACACGTACCCGACCATGCCGTTGCAGTGACGCATCAGGTACCGGCCGAGCGACCCCGAAGCATCGCGACGCTCGAGGTGCGAGCGCAGGAGCAGCGCCGCGCTCGCGATGGCCCCACCGCTCACGACGAACACGCGTGCGCGCAGGGTCAGGCGCTGCCCTGTCTCCCGGTCGACGACCTCGAGGGCGGTGACCCGGTCGTCCGACGACTGCAGGCGCACGGCCTCGAGCCCCGTCGCGCACTGCAGGAACCGGGGGTCGGCCTTGGCGAGGGCGGTGGTCGTGACGTCGTTCTTCGCCGAGACCTTGCAGGGGAACCCGTCGCAGGTCGCGCACCCAGGGCATCGTGGCTCGCGGTCGCCGCGGTGGTTGATCGCGAGGGGCAGGCGGAACGGGCGGAACCCGACGGCGCGCGCCGCGTCGTGGATGCGCTGCGCGGGCTCGGTGAGGCCCGCAGGAAGTGGGTGCGGGTAGCCGTGCGAGCGCGGCGGCTCGGTCGGGTCCACGCCGGCTTCGCCGTGGATCTCGAGCAGCTTCTCGGCAGCGTCGTAGAACGGTTCGAAGGTGGCGTAGTCGACCGGCCACTCGGAGAAATCCGTGGGGCGCAGCCTCAAGGCGGCGCCACCGAAGAAGACGGAGTTGCCCCCCACCACCTCGTTCGCGAACACCGGCGCGGGGACGCGAGCACCCTGCTGACGGACCATGACCGGTGCGGGGCCTCGATACCGACCGTCGAGCAGGATGGCACGCCCGCTCCAGTCGTCGTCGTCGCGCCGGACGAAGCCGCCGCGCTCCACGAGCAGGGTCCGTCGGCCCGCCTGCGCGAGGGCGTAGGCCATGACGCCACCGCCGAAGCCCGAGCCGACCACGACGGCGTCGAAAACGGTCTCCTCGAGGGGTAGCATCCGCGGCTCTCTGCGAGGATATACGCGTGATGACCGCTCCCGACGTGTGCTTTCTCGGCTGCGGGGCGATGACCGCGCGGCATCTCGACACCCTGCGGCGGCTGAGGCCGGGAGCGCGCATCGCCGTCGCGAGCC
>CAZUZY010000242.1:0-13224 GCA_964624885.1 uncultured Polyangiales bacterium
AGGGGGGGCGTCACGCTCATCGTGAGCGCGAAGGGGATCTCCTCGCCCGCGAGCACCGAGATCGCGAGCGTGGCCTCGTCGCGCCCGACCACCAGCCGGAAGCGACCCTCGCTCGAAGGGTCGACCTCTTTCTCGGCGTCGACCCCTGCGCGGGCGAGGGCGACGACGCCGCGGTTGGCGTCGGGCTCCTCGAGCCCGGCCGCGACCTCGCGCGTGCAACCGGTCGAGAGGGCGACGAACAGGCCCAGGGCGGCGGCGCGAGCGAGCGGCTTCCCGGGCGTCATCGGGCGCATTCTTGCCCCGCGGGCGCGCGGCTGTCGAGGCCCCCGGCTCGGCTCCCCTCGGCTAGGTGCGCAGGAGCGCGGACCCCCAGTGGAGCCCGGCGCCGAGGGCCAGGAAGCAGATCAGCTGGTCGGGCCCGAGCCGGCCCTGCTCCGCGAGCTCGTCGAGCAGGATGGGGATGGTCGCCGAGGAGGTGTTCCCGAGCTTGGCGATGTTGCTCGGCACCTTCTCGGCGGGGAGGCCGAGGGCGTTGCGCACGGCGCCGTTGATCCGGTCGTTGGCCTGGTGGGCGACGAACAGATCGATGTCCTCGAGGCGGGTCTGGGTCTTGTGGCAGAGCGCGCGCACGCTGTGGGGGAGCCTCGTGACCGCCAGCTTGAACAGCTCGCGGCCCTTCATGCGCGGGATGTGGAGATCCTGCTCGATCATCTCGGCGGTCTGGTAGGGGCGGCGGGTGAACCCGGAGGGGATGTGGATCTCCTCGCAGTGTCGGCCGTCCGAGTGGACGTCCACGCCGACCACGCCGCGGCGGTCGTCGTCGGTGCGACGCAGCACGACGGCGCCGGCGCCGTCGCCGAACAGGATGGCGAGGCCGCGGTGTTCGGTGGCCCGCGCGAAGGCGGCCGGGTCGGGCGCGCTGCCGCCCTTGCCCGTCAGGTAGTCCCAGTCGTTCCACGGCATGAAGCCGGCGTGGGCCTCGGCGCCGATCACGAGGACGTTGCGGGCCTGGCCGGCCACCATGAGCGCGTGGGCGAGCTGCAGCTGGTAGACGAACGACGCGCACTGCTGGCGCACGTCGAGGCACGGCGTCGCGTGCAGTCCGAGCTTGGCGGCCACCATCGCCGCCGGCCCCGGGAAATGGTGGTCCGGGGTCATGGTGGCCATGATGATGTAGTCGAGATCTTCGGGGGCGAGGCGGGCGCTCGCGAGGGCACGGCGGGCGGCCGCGGCGCCGAGATCGCTGGCACCCTCGCCGTCGGCCGCGAAGTGACGCTCCTCGATGCCGGTGCGCTGCCGGATCCAATCGTCGTTGGTGTCCATCACGCGACCGAGGTCGGCGTTGGTGACGACCGTTTCGGGGAGGTGTCGACCCGTGCCGGCGATGACGAGACCCATGCGCGGGGATTAGCGCACGGGGACCTCGTGATCGAAGGAAAAACGCCGGGGATCTGGTGATACCAGTGTGGTGATACCACTCGCGACGCGGGCTTCGTTCACGACGACACGCGCAGCGTCGGACCGCGGATCCCGTGGTCGACGGTGCCACTCGGGCCGCTCGTCGGGGCCCGTCCGCTCGCGCCGTAGAGGCCGAAGATCATCTGGTAGTCACCCGGCGGCACGCTCGGCACCGTGAAGCGATGGGCGTCGCGCACACGCTGCCCGTCGCGCCACTTGGTGCTGGGCGTGAGGCCACCGCCTGGCGTGTGGTCCGCGGAGAACACCCGGACCCCGCGGGCGTCGACGAAGTGCACGAACAAGGTCCACGACTGCCGCGTGGCCTTGGTGACGTCGAGCCAGCAGCGCATGAGGACCTCCGTGCCGGCGCGGACCACGCCCGGCGTCGTCAGCGTGCAGCCGCGGCTCGTCACCTGGTCGCCGAGCACCACCCCGTTCCCTTCGGCCCCGGCCGGCGGAGCGCCCATCGCGCGGAGGTCGTCGACGATCGCGCGCACGACGCGGGTGCGCTTCTCCATCGCGGCACCGACGCTCTCGCCGTACAGCGTCGAGAGGTAGAAGGTGGTCGGGAACTTGGCGAGCGAGCGCTCGTAGCGGCGCAGGATCTCTTCGGGCTCCGGCCCCGCGCCGACCTGCTCGAGGTCGATCGGCACGTCCCGCGAGCCGGCCGTCACCACGAGGCCGGCGAGCCGCGAGGGCTCGCGCGCGAAGTTCACCGGCCACTCCTCGTAGAGCTGCAGCGCTACCGGGTGCAGGCGGGCCACGCGGTCGAGCAGCGGGCCGCTCGGCCGACGGAACACCCGCCACGCGGCGTCTTGCACGACCGCCGGCGTGAACAAGCCCGCCGTGTCGAACACGCGCGCGTCGACGTAGTAGCCCACCTTGCCGATGTCCCGCCCGACGTACCAGCTGTCGGCGAGCGGCGCCGCGGAGGCCTCGAGCAAGCGGTAGTTCTGCGTGACCATGCCCATCTGGAACGAGTCCATGGCGGTGACGTGGGCCGGCTCGCGACGCCGCAGCGCGGCCCAGGTGTCGGCCCACAGCTCGGTCGACTTGCGCTTGTTCCAGCGCCCGTCGGCGAACGGGTCCTGCACGTTGCGCGCGTCGACCCGGGCGACGACGAGGCCCGCGCTGCCGACGCAGGTCACGAGGCCGACGGCGGTGAGGGTCGCGAGCGGGCGCCCCCGGCGCACGAGCTCGTGCGCGGCCCAGGCGAACCCGATCGGCGCGACGACCGTCAGGGGCAGGAGGTGACGCAGGCCGGGCATCCAGTCCTTCTCGACGTGCGCGGTGAACGCGAGCGTGGTGAGCGCGACCGCGAGGCCCGCGAGCCGCGTGCGGCGCCAACTCGCCACGGCGAGGAGCGCCGTGCCGCCGAGGAACACGAAGCGCTCGATCGGCGCCGAGCCCTGCCCGTACAGCGGGGCGAGCCGCCGGAGGTCGCGCGCCGCGTCGGCGCCCTTCACGAGATAGGTGTTGGGTAGATACGCTCCGTAGTAGCCGCGACGCGCGAGGAGCAGCGCTCCCCCGGCCAGCCCCACCGAGAGCGCGAGGACGACGAGGGCGCGCAGGCGGGCGCGCGCGGCGAGCGGGGTCGCCACGAGCTCGCAGCCGAGCACCACCATGACCCACAGGGGCCCCTCGGGGCGTACGGTCGCGAGCCCGACGAGCGCGGCGAGCGCGGCTCCCCGCGGAGCCCGACCCTCGGCGTGGCGCCGCACCAGCACGAACGATCCGAGGATCAGCGCGGTGACCAGCGGGGTCTCGAGCCCGAGCCCACTCCACGCGACGAAGAAGCTGTTGAGCGAGAGGAACGCGTTCGGCACGAGCGCGAGGACGCCCTCCACGCCGAAGTGCTCGCGCACGAACCGGTGCAGCGCGACGTGCAGCGCCGCGAGCGACCCGAGTCCGAGCAGCTTGGTGAAGAGGACGCCCTCGAACCCGAGCCGCAGGCCGACGGCCTGGAGCAGCACCCAGAGAGGACTCGAGAAGCCCTCGACCCGCTCGCCGGGGTTGAACACGAGGCCCCGACCGTGCGCGAGGTTCTCGGCGTAGCGCAGCGAGATGAAGAGGTCGTCGACGACGCGGGGCGCGTAGTAGAGGGCGTGCGCGAGCGTGACGACGGCGATCGCGGTCGCCACGGCGGTGGTGGGCCGGACCCGCACCGCGCGCAAGCTCGACGCGAGAGGACGCTCGAGGACAGCCATCGCCCTCTCCAGTCAGGAACCGCGCCAACCACGGAAACCGCGGCCGCGCGGGGGCGTGGCACGCGCGCCGCCGACGAAGCAGTCGCGCGTTGTGCCAGTCTGCGCACGGCGGGGCGGTGACGGAAGCGTGTCCGGGGGGCAAAGCGATTGACACTGCGCACGAGGCCGGCCCACACTTCCGGGGTGACTCGCTTACGCTGCTTTTTGGCCTCCTCTGCGCTTGCGCTCGGCTTCGGCCCCGGTCTCTGTGCCGGCATGGTCGGCTGCTCGTCGGACGATCCCGCGGCGCCCGCGGACACCGGCGCGGGTGACACCGCGAGCGATGCGCCGACCGACACGCCGGTGATCAAGGCCGAGGGCACCGCCGACGTGACCCTGCTCACGCTCACCGCCTGGCAAGGGCAGCTCGATCCGGTGACGGTCACGACCACGACGACCGCCACGAACTACGGCGGCCTGGCCACGCTGTCGGCCTATTTCAAGGCCGAGCGCGCGGCCACCAAGGACGACGTGCTTCTCCTCACCGCGGGCGACGAGTTCGGCGGCACGCCGATCCTGTCGTCGGCGTTCGACGACGAGCCAGCGGTCAAGGGGCTCGGGCTCCTCGGTCTCACCGCGACCACGTTCGCCAACCACAACTTCGATCTCGGCATCCCCGGCCTCCAGAAGCTGGTGCCGCTCGCGTCCTACAAGTTCGTGTCCTCGAACCTGCTCAACGTCGGCAAGGAGCTCGGCGACAAGGTGCAGGTGCCGTACTGGATGACCGAGGTCGGCGCCACCGCGCCCAAGCCCAAGGTCGCCCTCCTCGGGATCACCTCGCCCACGCTGCTCAAGATCCAGTTCCCCGGCAAGGTGGGGTCGATCGAGGTCGAGGAGCAGATCTCGGCCACCAACCGCGCGGCGAAGGCGGCCCGCGACGCCGGCGCTGCCCTCGTGGTCGCCCTCGTGCACGGCGGCGTCGACAAGAACGACGGCGGTACCCCCACCGGCGCGATGGTGGACCTCGCCAAGGCGGTGACCGGGGTCGACGTGTTCATCGGCAACAACACCGACCTGCAGGTCGCGACCGAGGTGAACGGCGCGTTGCTCCTGCAGAACAAGAAGCGGGGGCAGGCGTTCCACGTCGCCAAGATCAAGATCGTCGACGGCAAGGTGACGGCCAAGTCGGCGGTGTCCAAGGACGCGATCGGCACCGTGGTCTCCCTGCCGCCGGCCGGCGCCACCTGCTCGCTGCCGACCGATTGCGCGAGCGGCACGTGCACCGCGGGCAAGTGCGTCGTGAGCTGCCCCTCCACCGCGTGCTCCGACGGGTTCTCGTGCAACGCTGGCGCGTGCGAGAAGGTCGTCATGGCGGGGGACACCGCGGCCGACACGCTGCTCGCGCCCTACCGGAAGTCGCTCCCCGACAAGTTCGACGTGAAGCTGGCGGTGGTCGACCAGGAGTACAAGCGCGGAGGCACCCCGCAGATCGAGCGCGTCGGCGAGACGCCGCTCGGCGATCTCCTGGCCGACGCCATGCTCTCGCGCTGCGCCCCGCTGGGCGCCAAGATCGCGATGGTGAACGCCGGCGCGCTCAAGGCGGCGCTGCCCTCGAGCTACGCGCCGGTGGACAAGACCCTGCGTCGCACCGCGATCGGCTACGCCGCGGGCCCGCCCTACGACATCGTGCTCGGCGACGTGTTCAACATGCTGCCGTTCGGCAACTCGGTCGTGGTCCGCAAGATCAAGGGATCGGTGCTGTGGTCGGCGCTCGAGAACGGGTTCGCGGGGCTGCCGGCCGCGGTCGGCGGCTTCCCGCAGATCGCGGGGTTCAAGGTGGTCTACGACGCCAGCGCTCCCTCGGGCTCGCGGGTGGTGTCGGTGACCCTCGACGACGGCACGGTGGTCCCCAAGGACGACGCGAAGGAGATCGGGCTCGTCACCAACGACTTCATCAACGCCGGCGGCGACGGCTACTCGATGCTCGTCGAGCCGGTGCCCTCGCCTACGCTCCAGCTGCTGACGACCGTGGTGGCCGATTATCTGCGCGCCTCGACGCCGCTCCCCGCGCCCAAGGGTGGGAGACTCGTCCCCAAGGTGTGACGTGGCGGCAGGTGTGTGGTCCTGGGCTTGCTTTCCCGCATGCCGCGGCAGTGATAATCCATTCAGTTGCGATGCGAGCTGGCGAGCAAGTCACGCCGCAGGTCCGGTTGGTCCGGGCCATCGGGGCGGGAGGAATGGGCAGCGTATGGGTGGCGGACCACCTCACGCTGAAGACCCAGGTCGCCGTGAAGTTCATCCTCGCGGGCCGCGAGAACGAGAGCGACGCCCGCGAGCGGTTCTCCCGGGAGGCCGAGGCCGCCGCGCAGGTGAAGAGCCCGCACGTGGCCCAGATCTTCGATCACGGGGTGACCGACGACGGCATCCCGTTCATCGTGATGGAGCTGCTGGAGGGTGAAGACCTCGGTCGACACCTGCAGCGCAACCACCGCGTGCAGCTGCGCGAGGCCGCCGCCATCGTCACCCAGGTGTGTCGCGCCCTCGGTCGCGCGCACTCCAAGGGGCTCGTCCACCGCGACGTGAAGCCCGCCAACATCTTCCTCTGCGACGTGGGCACGCCCGAGCGGTTCGTGAAGCTGCTCGACTTCGGCGTGGCCAAGGTGATGGGCACCGACCCAGCGTCCGTCACCAAGAGCGGCAGCATCACGGGGACGCCCGCCTACATGGCCCCCGAGCAGCTGCTGGGGAACAAGGACATCGACCACCGCGCCGATCTGTTCTCCGTCGCCGTGCTCGCCTACGAGCTGCTCACCGGTCGGCGACCGGTGGTGGAGGACACCGCGGTCGCCATCGCGCTGCGGCTCCACACGAGGGGGATGCCTCCGGCGTCGGAGGGCATGCCGGAGCTCTCGCCCGAGCTCGTGCCCCACGTCGACGAGTGGTTCGCCAAGGCCTGGGCCATCGATCCCAAGGACCGCTACGACTCGGCGACGACGATGGCCGAGGACTTCGACGTCCTCGTGCGCCGCATCTACAAGGAGCAGGGGTTCCCTTCCCAGCCGCCGTTCCTCGCGCCGTTGCCGCTGTCCGGCAGCGGTGAGGCGGCGACGGTGCGCGATCTGTCCGAGCGGACAGACGTCGCCACGCTGGCCTCGGGGCGCGGCCCTGCGCCGCTCGGCGCGCGGTCCTCGGCCGACGAAGCCTCCACGCCCTCGCCGGCCGAAGGCTCCGTCGCGAACCGTCCGGCCCCGACGCTCCACACCGAGAGTCCGCTCTCGAAGACCCCACCCCCCACCAAGCCCTCACAAGAGGCGACCGCGCGGCGCGGGGGCGCTCGCTACGTGCCGCTCCTCGTCGGCACGGTGGCCGTGCTCGCCATCGCGATCGTGGCGCTGGCGCGGCAGACCCCGCCCCCCCGACCGCCGGGCGACAACGCGAAGACCCCGCCCTCGTCCGCGCCTTCCGCTGCTCCTCCGCCGGCCACGACGACGCCGCTCGGCACGCCGAACACGACCCCGAGCGTCGCGGTGAGCGCGGGCTCGCCGACGCAGAGCGCTGGGGCCGCTTCGGGGGCCGCTGCTTCCGGGGCCGCCGCTTCCGGCGCGGCGCTCGTCGCCTCGACCGGCGCCAAGAAGCCTGCGAGCGGTGGTGCGGCCAAGCCTTCGGCGTCCGCGTCCACCACGTCCACGGTGGCCTCGACCGCGCCGACCAAGAAGCTCGAGGACATCGAGTGAAGCGGCTCGCGCTCGCGCTCGCGCTGACGATCGGTCCCGCCACGTTCGGCGTCGTCGAGCGCGCCACGGCCCAGACCGACGCCGAGAAGGACGCCGCGCGGATCCTGTTCACCGAGGGCAAGGAGCTGCGGGAGGCCGGCAAGCTCGAGCTCGCGCTCGACCGGTTCAAGCGGGCCCACGAGCTCGCGCCGACCCCGATCACCACGCTGGAGTTCGGGCGCACCCACGCGATGCTCGGTCACCTCGTGGAGGCGCGGCGCCTCTACCGGTCGATCGAGGCGATGGAGATCAAGCCCGGCGAGTCGGCCAAGGCGAGCGCGGCCCGAGAAGAGGGCAAGCTCCTCGCGGCGAACCTCGACGCGCGGATCCCCACGGTGCTCGTCAAGGTGGTGCCGCCCGACGCGGTCGTCACGGCGACCCTCGACGGGCGCGCGCTCGATCCCAAGGCGCTCGCCGTCGCCATCCCGCTCGATCCGGGCAAGCACGTCCTGGTCGTGCAGACCGTCCAGCCGAGCGTCGGCAAGGAGACCCGGCTGCCGTTCGAGGTGGTGGAGGGTGAGAAGGAGCGCGTGGTCACCGTCTCGGTCGGCAAGGAGCCTCCGCCGATCGCGCCACCGCCGAAGCCCGCCGAGAGCGGCTGGACCCCACTGCGGTGGACCTCCGTGGTCGTCGGCGGCGTCGGGCTGCTGGTCGGGGGTGGGGCGGGGCTCCTCGCCCTCGGCGGGGCTTCGTCGCTGAAGCAGAACTGCCCGGCCGGCCAGTGCCCGCCCGATCGCCACGCCGATCTCGACACCACGCGGCGGTGGGCCACGGTCTCCAACATCGGCTTCGTGGTGGGTGCCCTCGGCGCCACCGTGTTCGTCATCACCCTCGTCCGCGAGCCCCGCAAGAGCGAGGTCGCCGCCGTCTCGGTCGTGCCCTATGCTTCGCCCGCCGGTTTTGGTCTCTCGGGTCGCTTCTGAGCTCCGCCGTCCTCGGACGGTCCGCCGTGCTTTGTCCGGGGTCGCGCTGCTGGTCACCACCTCGTGCTTGCAGATCGCGGGCGTGCAGAGCTTCGAGAAGAGCGCCTGCGAGGGCCCTTGCGACGCCGGCACCGAGGCCGAGGTGTCGAGCAAGTGCCCCTCCACGATGGTCTACGTGAAGGGCGACTCGTACACGCCGCGGGTCGGTGGAGGCCTCGTGCGGGTCGACGACCTGTGCGTCGACGTGACCGAGGTCACGGTGTCGGCCTATCGCGCGTGCGTGCTGGCAGGCAGCTGCACGCCGCCGCCCAGCAACGTCTTCTGCAACTACGGGGTGGCCGGCCGCGACGAGGACCCGATCAACTGCGTCGACGTCGGGCAGGCCAAGGCGTTCTGCGCCACGCTCGGCGCCCGGCTGCCGACCGAGGACGAGTGGGAGTGGGTCGCGCGGGCGGACAAGCTCGGGTACGACTACCCCTGGGGCAACACCCCCCCTGCCGCGGGAGATGTTCCCGAGCGCCTCTGTTGGCAGGGCAAGACCAAGCACGACGCGGACACCGTCTGGCCGAGTCGACCGGCGGGAACCTGCGCGGTGCGCTCGTTCCCGGCGGGCGCGCACGACGGCATCTTCGACATGGCGGGCAACGTGTGGGAGTGGACGAGCACCGCCGAGGGCTCGAGCTTCGTGTTCCGCGGCGGCAGCGCCTTCGACGCCGCCGACGCAGCGGGCATGACGGTCAAGGCGCGCCGCACGGCCGCCTCGGCTGGATACTCGGGCGTCGGCTTCCGCTGCTTCCGCGCGCCCTGAGCTTCAGTGCGTCTTGAAGGTGCGGATGCAGCCGGTCGCGCCGGGCACGCTGCGCCAGCTCAGGCCACCGATCGCCGCCGCGATGCACGAGTTGACACCAGCGTTGGGGGGATCGGTGGTGACCGAAACGCCGAGCGCCTTGCCGTTCTTGACGTAGTACTTCGCGGTGGCCTTGCCATCGAGGCCGCAGTTGCCGGCGATGCTGCCACCCACCGGCGCCGCGCACTCGGCCATGCTCAGCGTCTCGGCCTCGGAGTCGCTGGTCGTGTTCTTCATGGCCTCGTCGTACGACTTGCCACCCCAGCCGCCACCGCCACCGCCGCCGCCGCCACCGCCTGCGGTCTTGGGCTTGTCCTTGGCCTTGCCCTTGACGCTGCCCTCGCCGGCGACGACGAGCGACTCGTCGGCCTTCTTCTTGGCCTCGTCGGCGGCGGCGCTGGCCTGGATGCGCCACACCACGATGCCGACCAGCACGATGACCGCGACCACGACGAAGGCGCCGATGGTGCCGGTGGCGGCGCCGGTCGCCTTCTCGCGCTTCTCGGCCGCGACGACGGCCTTGGCCTCGGCGATCTGCTCGCGCTTGAGGTTCGCGTGGTGCGCGAAGCGCGAGAACTCGGGGTGCTCCTTGATGGCGATGCGCGTGCCCTCGTGCGTGTCCACGAGGAGGTCGTCCGGCGCGAAGGTGTCGCTGGCGATCTGCTGCAGGAGCTCGATGGCGGCGAACGGGCCGTGGTCCATCTTGTCCTTGACCACGATCCAGCGCGGGGCCGGGTCGGCCTCGAGGCGCGCCTTGAGGGCGTTGAGCTCCTCGACGGCCTTGTTGGTGCGCACCGCGGTGGGCGCCGACGCGCGCGCGTCGACCACGCTGCCGAACGGGTCGTCCGGGATGACCGGTGCCTTGGGCGCGGCCGGCACCTCGATGTCCACGTGGATGGGGAGCATCGAGCTGCGCATGTCGATGTCCACCTCGAAGGCGTGCTCGTCGACGGCGGGAGGAGGAGCGATCGACTGCGGCGCGAAGTGGTGGATCGCCTGGGCGAACGCGGGCAGGTCGTCGGGGCGCAGCGCCGGGTCCTGCACGAGGGCCTTGGCCAGGATCTGGTCGACGATCGGCGGCAGACCGGCCACGAGCTCGGTCGGCGGCTTCATGCCAGGCCCGATCGGCTGCAGCGTGAGCATCTCGTAGACGATGGCGCCGAGGCCGAAGACGCTCGAGCGCGGCGTGCACACGCCCTGCTGCAGGAGCTCGGGGGCGATGGCGGCGGTGTCCTCGGGGCCGGTCGGCTTCTGGCGCGCGAGCTGGGGGACGAGGCGCGGGAGGCCGTCGGCGCCGGCACCGATGGACGACGGATGGACGTAGACGGTCTCTCCCCGCTCGTGCGCCGCGGCGAGCTCGGTGGTGATGGGCACCACGATCGCCACCACCTCGTTGAGCTTGAACCGCTCACCCGACGGCTTGCGTTGGTCGAGGAGTGTGCGGAGGGTGATGGGGGGCTGCACGTCCGCGGACTTCGACGAGTTTTCGCTCATGGCTTGCGTCATGGGGAGTCCGGCATCGTAGCCGAGAATCGATGCGGAGGCAGCGCACCGCGGCGAGGCCAGCCCCCCTGGATCCTTCAGGCAGGATTCCGCGGTCGACACACGCCGGCGAACGCCAGACGGACGCCTGTCACGAGGGCGCGCCCGCCTGTGCGTCGACGTCGGCGCGCCTCCGGATCAGGCGTGCGTAGGCCTCGGCCAGGATGGTCTCGGCGGCGTCGGCCACCCGTCGGTCGCGGCGCGGGGTGAGGATCTGCACGACGTCGGTCGGTCCGGCGGCGGCATCCTCGAGCAGGACCCGCGCGGCGTCGCGCACCGCCGATGGGATGGGGTGTGGGTCGGCGGCGTCCATCACCGCACCTTGCGCCAGCGCGACGAGGTGCTCGACGTACGTGCGACCGAAGACCGCCGGTGGCTCGGCCTCGAGCGCGAGCACCGCATTCCAGGCCATGCCCGCGGCGCGGCGCGCCGAGGCGAGCGCCGGCCGAGCCGCACGACGGGCCAGCTGCCCGCGCGCCTCGTCGAGCTCGTGGAGGCCAGCGTCGAGCCACTGGCGGGGGGTGAGCCTGCGCAACCAATCGGTCACCGCGCGAAGCTAGCACCCACGAAGCGAGCAGACACTGTCTGCCCGGACAGTCTCGGTCCTCCGCTCCGAATGGCGGCGGGAGAGGCGGCATCCCATGGGGGCATGAACGGCAGACCCCTGCGCAGCGGCGCGGGTGGGGCTGGTCTCGTGCTCGGCTTCTTGCTCCTCGCGCTCGGCTGCGGAGGTGCCTCGAAGGCCGACGGCAAGAGCGCTCCTCCCTGCATCCCCCCCGATCTCTCGGCCTGTGTCGCGCTCGACGCCGCACACGCGGCGGTGTGTCGCACCGAGCGGTACGACGCCGACTCGGTCGAGCACCGCGACGTGATCGCGCACGAGTGCATCCGCGACAAGCTCGAGCCCATGCACCTCTTGCTGCGCGACGTGGAGGCGAAGAAGGACGGCGACCCCGCCACCGAAGCGCGCCGCGACAAGGCCAAGGCCCGTATCCAGCGCCTGTCGTCGGAAGCGACCGAGTGCGGCTTCGTCTGCACCCCGAACGTGGCGAGCGCGCGCTAGACGAGCGAGGAGCGCCCGGTGACCTGCCAGTGCCCGAGATAGCGGCCCTGGGCGAGGGGGTGCTCGGCGAACTCGGTCGGCGTGCCGCGCATCTCCACGACTCCGTCGACCAGCAGGACCACGACGTCGGCGAGCGCCAGCGCCTCGTGGACGTGATGATCGGCGAGCACGATGCCCACGCGCTCCTCCGCGGCGAGCCCGCGCAGCAGGGCCACGAGGCGCTCGGCGCCCGCCGGGTCGACGCCGCTCCACGGCTCGTCGCACACGAGCACCCGCGGCCGCGCGGAGAGCGCGCGCGCGAGCTCGAGTCGCCGCCGCTCTCCGCCGCTCAGGTCGCCCGCGCGGACCCCGAGTCGACCCGCGATCTCGCAGCGCTCGGCGAGGGCCAGCACCTCGTCGACCCGGCGACCGACGAGCTGGGCGCACGTGCGCAGGTTGTCACGCACGGTCAGGTCGAAGAGCACGCTCGGGCCCTGTGGGAGGTAGCCGACGCCGCGCCGCGCTCGCACGTGCAGGGGCTCGTGGCTGATGTCCTGGCCTTCGAACAGGACCTGGCCAGCCTCGGGCCGCTCCTCGCCGACGAGCACGCGGAACAGGGAGGTCTTGCCGGCGCCCGAGGGGCCGAGGAGCGCCACCACCTCGCCGGCGCGCACGACGAGGTCGACGTTGCGCAGGATCGGCACGCCGTCCCTGCGAGCCTCGATGGCGCGCGCTTCGAGGAGGGCTTCGGCGGGCATCGCTCACTTCTTGAGGGCGTTGCCGACGGGGACCGACGCCTTCACGTTGGTCATGGTGACCTTGGCCGTGGCGAGGTCGATCTCCGCGCCGTCGGCCACGATCCAGCCCTGGCCGCGCGAGAGCCGCACGCCGCCGCGCAGCGAGAGGTGCTGCTTCGCGAGGTCGAGCTCGAACTCGGGCGCTTCGCCGTGGACGCCCTTCACGTCGGCGACGATGCCGCCCGAGCCCTTGGCCCAGCTGATCTTGGGGCCGGTGGCGTCGTACTTCACCTCGATCTTGGCGCACTTGAGGGTGAGGTCGGGGGCGCGGGTGAGGACGACCTTGCCGGTCAGCACCGCGGTCTGCTCGCGGGTGTCGACCTCGAGCAGATCCGCCGAGAGCTCGAGGTTGCCGGGGGCCGCCGAGAGGCTCGTCGAGGGGGCGGCGCTCGCGGCGCCGGTCGCCGGCTTCGGGTCGCCGAAGGTGACCCGGTGCACGAACAGCCCGGCGAAGGCCAGCGAGAGGATCGCCCCGAGGCGCGCGGTGGTGTTCACGAGGTTTGTTTTGTCGCGGAGGGTGGGGGGGGCGCAAGCGTGACGGCGAACGCCGCGAGCTCCCGCGCCCGGGGCAGGGTGGAGACCACGGCGTCTTCGGGCTCGGCGGCGCGCGACCGGAGGCGCGCGGCGACGCACTGGAGGAGGGCGCGCACGAGGCC
>CAZUZY010000243.1:0-13159 GCA_964624885.1 uncultured Polyangiales bacterium
GGATGCCCGCGAGCGCGCCGACGATACGCGCGTGGCGAACCTCGTAGCGACGCGCGCGCGAGACGCCCCGCAACAGGGACCGTGGCGCCCCGATCGCGGCGAGGTCCGCCCGCAGCACGCGGAAGGCGTCGACGGCCGCCGCCTCGAGACGCGCGAGCCCCGCCAGCATCGGCAGCGTCGTCGCCGCGGGCCGCAGGCCGCGCGGACGGCGACCGGCGCCGCACGAGGAGATCTGCGTGCACTCGATCGCAGGGATGGTCCCGCCGTCGAACGGGATGGTCTTGCCCTCGCACTTGCGCGCGCCCGGGCAGTAGAGCGCGCAGGCATCGACACCGCCGACGTCGCCGAGGGGGGGCGTGCCGGTGTCCGTGGCGGTGGGTGCGCTGTCGACGGGCCCGCTGTCCGTGGCGGCAGTGCCGTCCGCCGCGTCGCCGACGTCCGCGGCGTCGGCGGTGGCCTCCTTCTCGTCCGCGTCGAGGGAGGCCTCGGCGCCGGCGTCGGCGGGGGCGGTGTCGATGCCCGACGCGTCCCCGGGGCTCGGTGGCAGGAGCGGGATGGTCTGGGTGGTCTCCTCGGGGCACGTGCCGCACGGCGAGCCACGCGCGCCGAGCGCCGTGGTGGCGAGGACCATCTGGAACAGGCGGTGGAGACGGGGGGTGTTCATGGGTTCATCCGGAAGGTGAGCGTGCGCACCTGCGACCCGCCGCCCAGCGCCCCTGCGAGCCCCTCGAAGGTGGGCTTGAGCGAGGCGTCGGTGCGGGTCGCTGTGAGGTTGGCGATGCAGGCGCCCGGGACCCGCAGGGTGAAATCGGCTGGGTCGAAGGTGTAGGAGCCGGAGTCGGTGCTCGGGACCCGAGCGACGACCCACACGCACTCGCTCTCGACGCGGAGGGCCGGCGGCTTGCCCGCGGGATCGACGGGCCCCCAGCGCACGGTGAGTGGCGAGCGGCGCGGGAGATCCCTCGGCCCGTCGAGCCCGAAGGCGGGCGGCAACGGGATGTGGGCCACCCCACGGGTCGCGCCTCGCTCGATCACGACGTCGATGGTCGTCGCGCTGGTCGAGAGCAGCACCCCTCGCTGGTTGCCGAAGGAGACGAGCTCGGCCGAGACTTCCCCGGCGCGCGCGACCAGCCGGTCCCCCTCGCCCAGGTGGACGAAGGCGTTCTGCGAGCTGCTGAGGCTGGCCAGGACCAGCGCCGCCTCGCCGTTGGAGCTCACGCTCGCGTGGACGGTGAGCTGGTCGAGCGGGAACTGATCGCTCGTGACCGGCGGCGGCGACTCCGAGGAACCGCACCCGACGAGCAAAGCGAGCAGGGGGACGAAGAAGAGACGCTTCACGGGGTGGACTCCACGACGAGGGAGCGACTCTGGGTCACGAGGCCCGACACGCGGGTGAGCTGCACGACGACGCGACGTTCGACCGAGATCGTCAGCGGACACGAGGCGCCCTTGGTGGCGCCGTCGAGCACGTCGCCGGCGGCGATGGTGTAGGTGCCCGCATCGAAGCCGAGCGTGCGATCGAGAGAGGTGATGCAGCTGCCACGCACGTGGATCTGGGTCTCGTGGGTGGCCGACGCCGGGGGAGGCGCCCAGTTCAGGGTGATCGCCGCGCTGCGGACGACGACGCCGGTCGGACCGCTCATCGTCGGAGGGGAAGGCACCTCGATCGGGGCCTCGATCCCGCTGTCGGCGCGCCGGGTCACCACGAGCGAGAGCATACCCTCGAGCGAAGGCGTGGAAGCGGAGTAGACCCGCTTGCCGTCCTTCGAAGCGGCGGCGAGCGCGAGCGGGCCCAGGCGGACGTCGTCGGTCGGGGACAGCCAGAGGCCGCCGGTCGGGCCCGTGAGCGTCACGTCGACGACCGTCCCGGCGGAACTCCCCGTCACGGCGAGCGTGATCGAGATGTCACGCGTCGAGACCTGGTCCGGGTCGTCGATGGGCAGGCGCTCGGAGAGCGCGCAGCCGATCGGAGCGAGGATCAGCAGCAGGAACGGGCGAGGAATGCGCACGGCGCGCAGGCCCTCGCAAGGACCGTGCGCGCCGTGGATCCTCGGTCCGGCCCTAGTCGTGGATCCCGCCAGGCAGCTTCGTCCGGCCCTCGCGCGTGCGGTCGTTCCAGGTCTCGTGCGGTCCCGCGCCCTCCACCTCGACCATCGAGATGCACCCCGGGACCGGGCACACCAGCTGGCAGAGGTTGCAGCCGACGCACTCCGGCTCGTCGATCCACGGCACGCGCGCCCCGGCGATCAAGCCCACAGGGAACGGGCGCGGCGGCTTGGCGGGGCCGTGCGCGTGGGCGTGCGGCGGGCGCTGCTTCTCCTCGTCGCCGGTGAAGATGCACTGGTGCGCGCCGTCGTTGCAGGCCGTGACGCAGACCTGGCACCCGATGCAGGTCCGCTCGTCGATGCGCGCGACGATCTTGTAGCCGAGGTCGAGCTCGCCCCACTCCTTGTAGGAGCGGATCGCCGCGCCGCGCAGCTCGTTCACGCTCTTCATGCCGCGCTGGTCGAGGAACTCGGAGAGGCCCTCGATCATGTCCTCGACGATGCGGTACCCGTGGTGCATGACCGCGGTGCACACCTGCACGCTGGTGGAGCCGAGCGCGATGAACTCGGCCGCGTCGCGCCAGTTGGAGACGCCGCCGATGCCGGAGATGGGCACCGTGATGCCGGCCTCGCGGGCGAGCGCCGCCACCATGTGCATGGCGATGGGCTTGACCGCGGGCCCGCAGTAGCCGCCGTTGGTCGAGCCGTCGCCCACCCGCGGCAGCGCCACCATGCGATCGAGGTCGATACCGATGATGCTCTTGATGGTGTTGATCAGCGAGAGGCCATCGGCGCGCCCGGCCACGGCGGCGAGCCCGGCCTCGGTGATGTCGCCGGTGTTCGGGGTGAGCTTGACCAGCACCGGGGTCTTGGCGAACTCCTTGGTCCAGCTGGTGATCTCGGTGATCAGCTTGGGCTCCTGCCCGACCGAAGACCCCATGCCGCGCTCGCACATGCCGTGCGGACACCCGAAGTTGAGCTCGAGGCCGTCGGCGCCCGCGTCCTCGGCGCGCTTGATGAGCACGCGCCAGTCGTCCTTGGTCTCGGTCATCAGCGAGGCGATGACCACGTGCTTCGGGTAGCGCTTCTTGACCTCGTAGATCTCCTTGAGGTTCACCTCGAGGGGGCGGTCGGAGATGAGCTCGATGTTGTTGAGGCCCATCATCTTGTACGTGCCGAGGTCGACGGCGCCGAAGCGGCTCGACACGTTCATGATCGGGTCGCCGAGGGTCTTCCAGACCGCGCCGCCCCAGCCCGCGTCGAAGGCGCGCATGATCTGCTCGCCGGTGTTGGTCGGCGGGGCCGAGGCCAGCCAGAACGGGTTCGGGCTCTTGATGCCCGCGAATTCGATGCTGAGATCCGCCATTACTTGGACCACTCCGCGATGAGGAAACGGGCCGCGTCGCGGCCTTCGGCGACCGCGTTGACGACCTCGGTGCCGCCGTTCACGCAGTCACCGCCCGCGAACACCTTGGGGTTCTTGGTGCGACCGGTGGCCTTGTCGACGACCACGCAGCCGCGCGCGTCGAGCTCGACCCCGGGGAACTCGGCCGCGATGGCGCGGAGCTTGGCCTGGCCGATGGCCAGCACCGCGAGGTCGCAGGGGACCACGTGCTCGCTGCCGGCGACGGGCTTGCCGCCCTCGGTGCGCGCGAGCCGCACGCCCGAGAGCTTGCCGCCTTCGTGCAGGAACGCGACCGGCGTGGCGTGCTCCACGAGGCGGACCCCCTCTTTGCGGGCGCCCTCGAGCTCGTGGGCGTAGCCGCTCATCGCGTCGCGTCCGCGGCGGTAGACCATGGCGACCTCGGTGGCGCCGAGCTGCGCGCACTCGCGAGCGACGTCGATCGCCGTATTGCCACCGCCGACCACCACCACGCGGCCGAGCGGACGGTTGGCCTTGGGATCGAGCTTCATCTGCTCGATCCAGTCGACCGCACCGACCACGCCGGGCCCGTCTTCGCCGGGGACGCCGAGGCGCGAGTCCTCGCCGAGCCCGACGCCGACGAACACCGCGTCGTACGCCGAGAGGAGCTCCGCGCCGCGCTTGCCACCCTCGCCCACGTGCGCGTGCTCGATGCGGGCGCCGAGCTCGAGCACCCACGCGACCTCGCGGACCGCGTCCTTGGCGGGCAGCTTGTAGGGCGCGATGCCGGTGGCGTTGAGGCCCCCCGGGACGGCGCGCTTCTCGAACAGCACCGCCTCGACGCCCTCGAGCGCGAGCGTGCCCGCGAAGGCGAGGCTCGCGGGCCCGGCGCCGATGCAGGCGACCTTGCGGCCGTTCTTCGGCTTCGGCGTGTAGAGCGCGCGCAGGCCCTGCTCGGCGAGCGCGTGCTCGGTCGCGAAGCGCTGGAGCCGGCCGATCTGGATCGGCTCGCGGCCCCAGCCCTCGTACACGCAGCTCCCCGCGCAGAGCTCCTCCACCGGGCACACCCGCGAGCACGAGTACCCGAGCAGGTTCTGCTCGAGGATGGTGCGCGCGCTGCCCCGCACGTTGCCCGACGCGATCTTCTTGATGAAGGTCGGGATGTCGATCGTCGTCGGGCAGGCCTGGATGCACGGCGCGTCGGTGCAGTACAGGCAGCGCTCGGCCTCGGCGTGGGCCTCGGCGCGGGTCAAGAGCGGCTTCTTGTCGGGCAAGCGCTCTTCGGCGCGACCTTCGGCGAGGCTCGATGCGAGTGTTCCCATTGCTGCTCCGGTGACGGGTTTCTCTAGGCTCAGCTGGCCGCGGCGGCGGTCAGGCTCTGGTCGAGGATGGCGAGGGCGTCCTTGATCTCGCCCGCGCCGATGTTGAGCGCCGGCGAGATGCGCACGGTGTTGCCGTAGAGGCCGCCCTTGCCGATGAGGAGGCCGCGCTTCTTGGTCTCCTCGAACAGGCGCAGCACGGCGCTCGGGTTCGGCGTGCGGTCCTTGTGCGGCTCGTCGACCACGAACTCGAGCGCCTGCATGAGGCCCATGCCGCGCACGTCGCCGATGACCTTGGGGTACTTCTTCTTGAGCTCCTCGAGGCCGGCGCGGAGCTCGTCGCCGCGGGCCTTGGCGTTGTCGAGGAGGTGGTCCTCCTGGATGACGTCGAGGGTGGCGATGGCCGCCGCGCACGAGATCGGGTTGCCGCCGAAGGTGGAGATGCTCGCCGACTTGAACGAGGCGTCGATGGCCGCGGTGCAGATGGTCGCCGCGAGCGGCATGCCGTTGGCGATGCCCTTGGCCATGGTCATCATGTCGGGCTCGACGCCGTACTGCTCGATGCCCCACATCTTGCCGCCGGTGCGGCCGAAGCCGGTCTGCACCTCGTCGGCGATGAACACGCCGCCGTACTTGCGCACGATCTCGGCGGCGATCTGGAAGTACTCCTTGGGCGGCGTGACGAACCCGCCGACGCCCTGGATCGGCTCGGCGAGCATGCCCGCCACGTGGCCGCCGCTGGTGGTGGTGCGGATCAGCTCCTCGATGTCGCGCGCGCACTTGACGTCGCACGAGGGGTAGCTGAGCCCCATCGGACAGCGGTAGCAATACGGCGACAGCGCGTGCTTGATGCCCGCGACCTGGGTCTGCACCGCGCGGTAGTTGCCGTGCGCGGTGAGGCTCTGGGCGAGGAGCGAGCGGCCCGAGTAGCCGTGGCGGAGCGCGATGAGCTCGCTCCTGCCGGTGTGCACCTGGGCGAGGGCGACCGCCGTCTCGTCGGCCTCGGTGCCCGACGCGGTGAAGAACACCTTCTCGAGCTTGCCCGGCATCGTCGCGAGCAGGCGCTCGGCGAGGGTGACGATCGGCACGGTCGGATAGAGCGTGGACACGTGGCTCAGGCGGTCGACCTGCGCGTGGATCGCCGCGTTCACGCGGTCGTTGGCGTGACCGACGCTGACGGTGAGGATGCCCCCGAAGAAGTCGAGGTAGCGCTTGCCGTCACAGTCGGTGAGCCAGAAGCCCTTGCCCTCGGCGAGCGCGATCGGCTCCTCGTAGAAGTTCCCGACACACCCCATGAGGTGCTTCCTGTGTTTCTCGCGGACGGTCTTGGAGTCCATGTTTCGCTCCCGGGTTTTTCGAGGCTCTAGAGACTGAACGTGGAGCGCTTGACGAACTTGCCGCGCCCCTTCTTCGAGAGGAACTTGCCGTTCTCGACCACCACCTCGCCGCGCGAGAGCACGTGGGTGGGCGCGCCGCGCACCACCTGGCCCTCGAACGGCGAGTAGTCGACGCGCATGTGCAGGGTGTCGACCGAGAGCACGTGCTCCTTGTCGGGATCCCACACGAGGAGGTCGGCGTCGGCGCCCGGGGCCACGGTGCCCTTGTGCGGGTAGAGGCCGAAGATCTTGGCCGGCGCGGTGGAGGTGATCTCGACGAAGCGATTCATCGAGATACGGCCGGTGCGGACGCCACCGTCCCACAGCAGGTAGAGGCGGGTCTCGACGCCGGGCATGCCGTTCGGGATCTTGGCGAACGAGTCGCGGCCGAGGTCCTTCTGGCCCTTCATGCAGAACGGGCAGTGGTCGGTCGAGACCACCTGCAGGTCGTTGGTCTTGAGGCCACGCCAGAGGTCGGCCTGGTACTCCTTGGGGCGCAGCGGCGGCGTGCACACGAACTTGGCGCCCTCGAACCCTTCGCGGGAGAGGTCGTCGAGCGAGCAGAACAGGTACTGCGGGCAGGTCTCGGCGTAGGCCGGCATGCCGCGGTCACGGGCCTCGAGCACCTTGTCGAGCGCGCGCGGCGCCGAGAGGTGGACGATGTACACCGGCGCGCCGGCCATCTCGGCGAGGGCGAGGGCGCGGTGGGTGCCCTCGGCCTCGGCGATCTGCGGGCGCGAGAGCGAGTGGTACTTGGGCGCGGTCTCGCCGCGGGCGAGCGCCTGCTCGATGAGCACGTCGAGGGCGATGCCGTTCTCGGCGTGCATGCAGACGAGGCCGCCGAGGTCGCGGGCGCGCTGCATGGCGCGGAAGATCTGGCCGTCGTCCACGTAGAGGACACCCGGGTAGGCCATGAACAGCTTGAACGAGGTGATGCCCTCGTTCACGAGCCCGCCCATCTCCTCGAGCGTGCCCTTGTTCACGTCGGTGATGATGGTGTGGAAGCCGTAGTCGATGGCGGTCTTGCCCTCGGCCTTCTCGTGCCAGGTGTCGACGGCCTGGCGCAGCGAGCCACCCTTCTGCTGGATGGCGAAGTCGACCAGCGTGGTGGTGCCGCCGTGGGCCGCGGCCAGCGTGCCGGTCTCGAAGTCGTCGCTCGACATGGTGCCGCCGAACGGCATGTCGAGGTGGGTGTGCGCGTCGATGCCGCCCGGCATGACGAGCTTGCCCTTGGCGTCGATGACGCGGTCGGCGGTGAACCCGGCTTCGAGCGTGCCGGGCGCGGTGAGGGCGACGATCTTGTCACCCTCGATCAGCACGTCGCCGGCGAAGGTGTCGATGGCGGTGACGACGGTCCCGTTCTTGATGAGCGTACGCATCGGTTTCCCCTCGGTGGTGAGACTTCACACATCCTTGACGAGGTCGCCGTAGGCGTCGGGCCGGCGGTCTCGGTAGAACTGCCACACGCGCCGGACCTCCTCGATGGTGTCGAGGTTCATGTCGGCGACGACGAGCTCGCTCTGGTCCTCGGTGCCCGTCGCGAGGAAGTTGCCGCGCGGGTCGACGAAGTAGCTCGAGCCGTAGAACTTGCCGATGTTCCAGGGCGCCTCGGTGCCCACGCGGTTGATGGCGCCGACGAAGTAGCCGTTGGCGACCGCGTGCGCGGGCTGCTCGAGCTTCCACAGGTACTGCGAGGTACCCGCCACGGTGGCGCTCGGGTTGAGCACGATCTCGGCCCCGTGCAGGCCGAGGATGCGCGCGCCCTCGGGGAAGTGGCGGTCGTAGCAGATGTAGACGCCGACCTTGCCGTAGGCCGTCTGGAACACCGGGTACCCGAGGTTGCCGGGCTTGAAGTAGAACTTCTCGAAGAAGCCCGGGTTCACCTGGGGGATGTGCGTCTTCCGGTACTTGCCGAGGAACTTGCCGTCGGCGTCGATGACCGCCGCGGTGTTGTAGTAGACCCCGGCCTGCTCGCGCTCGTAGAGCGGCACGACGATGACCATGGAGTGCTTCTTGGCGAGCTCCTGGAACACCGCGGTGGTGGGGCCGGGGATGGCCTCGGCGGCGTCGTACCAGCGCGGGGACTGGCCCGGGCAGAAGTACGGGCCGTCGAAGATCTCCTGCAGGCAGAGCACCTGCACGCCCTTCTTGCCGGCCTCCTCGACGAACGGCAGGTGCGCCTCGAGCGCCGCCTTCTTCACCTGCGCGACCGGGACGCTCTCGTCGTTGATCGGGTTCGCACACTGGATGAGTCCACCACGAACGATGCGGGGCATGTTCCCTCCTCGACTCTCGACTGCGGACGACGACTAGCGGTTCTGCGGGAAGCCGAGGTCGACGCCCCGGAAGCGCGGGTCGGGCCAGCGCTCGATGATCACCTTGTTGCGCGTGTAGAAGCGCACGCCGTCGGGGCCGTAGATGTGCAGGTCCCCGAACAGCGACTGCTTCCAGCCCCCGAACGAGTAGTACGACATGGGCACGGGGATCGGCACGTTGATGCCGACCATGCCCACCTTGATCTCGTGGCGGAACTTGCGCGCCGCGCCGCCGTCGTTGGTGAAGACCGCGGTGCCGTTGGCGTAGGGGTGGCGGTGGATCATGGCGATGGCCTCGTCGTACGAGGGCGCGCGCACGACCGAGAGCACCGGCCCGAAGATCTCCTCCTCGTAGCAGCTCATGCCGGGCTTCACCTGGTCGATCAGGGTCGGCCCGAGGAAGAAGCCCTTCTCGTGGCCGGGCACCACCAGCGTGCGCCCGTCGACCAAGAGCTCGGCGCCGTCCTTCTGGCCCGCGGCGATGTAGCCAGCGACCTTGTCGCGGTGCTGCTGGGTGATGAGCGGGCCCATCTGCGAGGCCGGGTCGAGGCCGTTGCCGACCTTGAGCGCGGCGATGCGCTCGCGGATCTTGGGCAGGAGCTTGTCGGCGGCGTTGCCCACGGTGACCAGCACCGAGATGGCCATGCAGCGCTCGCCCGCCGAGCCGTAGCCGGCGCCGACGGCGGCGTCGGCCGCGAGGTCCATGTCAGCATCTGGCAGCACCACCATGTGGTTCTTGGCGCCGCCGAGGGCCTGCACGCGCTTGCCGTTCCGGGTGCCGTTCTCGTAGATGTAGCGGGCGATGGGGGTCGAGCCGACGAAGCTCACCGCGCCCACGTCGGGGTGCTCGAGCAGGCGATCGACGGCCACCTTGTCGCCGTGCACGACGTTGAACACGCCGTCGGGCAGGCCGGCCTTCTTGAGCAGCTCCGCGCACAGGTTGGTGACCGAGGGGTCGCGCTCGGAGGGCTTGAGGACGAACGTGTTCCCGCAGGCGATCGCGATGGGGTACATCCACATCGGCACCATCGCGGGGAAGTTGAACGGCGTGATGCCAGCGACCACGCCGACCGGCTGCCGGAACGAGTAGCTGTCCACCTCGGTGGAGACGTTCTCGCTGATCTCGCCCTTGAGCAGGTCGGAGAGGCCACACGCGTACTCCACCACCTCGAGGCCGCGCTGCACCTCGCCCTGGGCGTCGGAGAACACCTTGCCGTGCTCGAGGGTGAGCATCTTGGCGAGCTCGTCCTTCTGCTGGTTCACGAGCTCGCGGTAGGCGAACAGCACGCGCGTGCGCGTGGCGAGCGAGGCGTGCTGCCAGCTCTCGAGCGCCTTCTTCGCGCTGTCGACCGCGCGATCGACCTCGGGGACGTCGGCCAGCGCGACCTGCTTCTGCACCTCGCCCGTGGCGGGGTTCCAGACGTCGGCGCGGCGCGCGTTGCTCGGGTCGACGTGACTGCCGTGGATCCAGTGGCGAATCGTGTCCATGCCCTACCCTCTCGGTGGTGTCGCGAGCGTTCGCGGGAACCGGCGAGCATAGGCCGCGGATCCGGAACGCGGTGCGTCAAACGCACGAGTGGGTGACGAGCTGGTAGGAATGCCCGATGAGCGGGGTGCGGGAGCAGGACGGGATCTTCGAGATCGAGAAGGCGGGGGCGCTGGAGGGCCGGTTCGTCAACCACGACCTCTCACCGACGCGCCTCTCGGAGCGCCGGTGGGGCACGCGGGACATCGCCGCCCTCTGGATCTCGATGTCGGCCTGCGTGCCGACCTACATGCTCGCCTCGTCGCTGATCAGCGAGGGCATGAACTGGTGGCAGGCGGTGCTCACCATCTTCCTCGGCAACACCATCGTGCTCCTGCCGATGGTGCTCAACGCCCACGCCGGCACCAAGTACGGCATCCCGTTCCCGGTCTACTGCCGGCCGGCGTTCGGCATGCTCGGCGCCAACGTGCCCGCCGTGCTCCGCGCGCTCGTCGCCTGCGGGTGGTTCGGCATCCAGGCGTGGATCGGCGGGTGGGCCATCTTCAAGGTGCTCGCGGTCTTCTTCCCTTCGCTCGAGAAGATGGCGGCCCTGCCCGTCCTCGGCATCAACGCGCCCCAGGTGGTCTGCTTCCTCCTGTTCTGGGGCCTCAACATGTTCGTCATCTACAAGGGCATCGACTCGATCCGGGTGCTCCTGAACATCAAGGCACCGCTCCTCATCCTGCTCGGCCTCGCGCTGCTGCTCTGGGCGTACCAGCGCGCGGGCGGGTTCGGATCGATGCTGGCCAAGCCCTCGGCGTTCGCGCCCGGGCAGCCCAAGGAGGGCAAGTTCCTCCTGTTCTTCTTCCCGGCGCTCACCGGCATGATCGGGTTCTGGGCCACGCTGTCGCTCAACATCCCGGATTTCACCCGCTACGCGCGCACCCAGCGCGACCAGGTGGTGGGCCAGGCGCTCGGCCTGCCGACCACCATGGGGCTCTACTCGTTCATCGGTGTCGCGGTCACCTCGGCCACGCTGGTGATCTTCGGCGAGACGATCTGGGACCCGGTCGTCCTCGTCACCCGGTTCAAGCACCCCGCGCTGCTGGTGTTCGCGCTCGTGGCGCTCGGCATCGCCACCCTCGCGACGAACATCGCCGCCAACGTGGTGAGCCCGGCCAACGACTTCGCGAACCTCTCGCCGAGCAAGATCTCGTTCCGGCGCGGCGGGTACATCACCGGCGTGATCGGCATCCTCATCATGCCGTGGAAGCTCGTCGCCGACCCCACCGGCTACATCTTCACCTGGCTCGTCGGGTACTCGGCGCTGCTCGGCTCCATCGGCGGCGTGCTCATCGCGGACTACTTCGTCCTGCGCAAGAAGACGCTCGATCTCCTCGGGCTCTACCACGAGCCCACCGCCGCGGATCCGGGCCCGTACTGGTACGGCAACGGCTTCAACCGCAACGCGTTCCTCGCGCTCGCCGCGGGCATCCTGCCGAACCTGCCCGGGTTCGTCGGCACGGTGAAGTGGGCCAAGGTCGCCCCGTTCTGGACCTCGCTCTACAGCTACGCCTGGTTCGTCGGCTTCGGGCTGTCGTTCGTCGTCTACCTGGCGCTCGAGAAGACGCGCAAGGCGTAGCCGCCGCACGAATTCCCTGCGTGGAGGCAGGGGCCGTTCCTCGACGATCGTCGGGAGGCACGGCTTGTGATTGCGCCAGCGCATGGCGCGAGGCCTCTGGCTCCTGTGCGTGCTCCTCGGGGTGCTCGTCCCGAGCCTCGCCCGCGCGGCCTCCGGCACGTGGCCGACCGAGTCGTTCAACGGGATGCAGATCACCTACCAGGTGAGCGGTCTGTCGCTCGGCCCGCCGGAGGACAAGCCTGGCTTCTCCACCGTGCGAACCTACAAGGCGAAGATCACCGGGCCGACGCTGCGGCTCTCGGGCACCGTCGTCAACGCGTGGAACGACGACGGCCCGAAGCCGGCGACCGTCTCTTTCGTCACCGTCTCGCTCGCGGCCGGCAACGTGAGCGCGACCAGGAGCTTCGACCTGCTCGGCAAGAAGGCCCGCGACTTCGACCTCGAGGTCCGTGTGCCCAAGGGCGCCAAGACCGCGTCGTTCGGCGTCAGCATCGCCGGGCACTACGGCAACGGCGAGCACCGTGGCCTCTCGGTCGGCGGCGAGGCCAAGCCCGACCCCGACCTCGAGGGCGCGTGCCCGAAGGTCGAAGCCAAGACCGCCGACGAGAAGCTCGGCGAGATCCTGCGCCTCTACTACGCGAAGATCCCGAAGGGCCTGAGCTCCTCGGGCGCGATCAACAACGCGCGCAGCCTGGTCGACGCAAAGTACGGCGAGTTCGTGTGCGGCGGCTACCAGGCGAAGGTGCTGAAGTTCCTCGACGGCCTCCGCTTCGACGAGGATCCGTGCGTCGCCGCGCTGCTCGACGACTGGGACTACGGCCCGATCCAGGCCTGGTGGGGCGGTCACCAGGCCGTCGTCATCTACCCGCGCGGCAAGGGGTGGCTCGACGAGGGACTCGTGCTCGATCCGTGGATCACGCAGCGCCCGACCGCCTACAAGATCGCGGACTGGGGGCGAGTGTGGTCGCCGGCGGGCGCCGGCTCGTTCCAGGGCATCGGCCCGAGCGGCGAGTACGACGGTGGCCCCTACCCGACCCACGGCGGTGTCTACACCGACCCGAAGTACGGCAAGAAGCTCACCAGCGCCGAGCAGGCGCTGATCAAGGCGCTGTCCCCCGAGAAGCGGAAGCAGTTCGACAAGATGGCCCTCGAGGCGCAGCACGAGTGGCTCGAGCGCCAGCGACTCGGCAAGCGACGCACCACCCTGATCGTGCACTGCCCGCTCGAGGTGCACGTCCTCGACCGCAAGAGCGCGGCGAAGACGGGCGTCGTGGCCGGCGCGGCGCTGAGGCAGCTGCCGGACGTGCGCTTCGCGCGCCTGCCGCTCGAGGACGGCACGTGGTGGACGCAAGCGGACTGGCCCGCCGACAAGGACTACCAGGCCGCGTTCGTCGGCGTGGGGAAGGGCACCGCCGACGCGCTCGTCGCCCGGGACGACCAGGTGTTCCACTACCGCTTCCCGGTCGAGAAGGGCGCGACCCAGGCCTGGAAGAGCCTCGGGGGTGCGTTGAGCGGAGACGGGAGCGTCGCCGCCGAGAGCGTCGACGCGGTCGGGTGGGTCGACGGCAAGCCAGCGCTCGCGGCGCCGCTCGACCACCTCGGCCGCAAGCCCACCGCCGACGCCGGCCGCTGGC
>CAZUZY010000244.1:0-13035 GCA_964624885.1 uncultured Polyangiales bacterium
ACGCCGCGATCGCGCGCGTCGGCGTCGGCGCGCAGCTCGCACTGGGCGCGGATGGCGCGGCCGAGGCGGCCCACGGACGGCGCGAACCACAGGGCGGCCTCGAGCACGGCCAGACCGCCGAGGAGGAGCACGTCGTGGCGCCGGAGGTGGGCGAGCTCGTGCGCGATCACCGCCTCGCGCTCGGCCTCGGACAGCGCCGCGTGGATCTCGGCGGGCACGCAGATCCAGGGCCGGAGGACGCCTCCAGCGCAGGGGACGCCGGGGCGAGGATCGAGGTGCACGCGCACGTCGCGCGTTCCGAGGCGGCTAAGCGCGACGACGGGGCCTGCCGGGCGGAAGCGGGTGCGTGCGAGCCGCGCGAGGGCGACGAGCACGCCGAGCGCGAGGAGAGCCGCGACCACGGTCGGCGCCTGCGCGGCGACCCTCCGACCGAGCACCGTGGCCGCGCCGTCGGCGACGCTGGTCGGGTAGGTCCGGCCGTGGGCGTGGGCGGAGAACGAGAGGTGGAGGACGAGCCCGAGCCGGTTGAAGCCGCAGCCCACGACGAACGAGCCGAGCTCCTGGTGCACACCGCGCACCCGCTCCCAGAAGAAGGCGCTGCTCGGGATCCCGTGGACGAGCGTGTGCACGGCCTTCACGAACGGCAAGAACAAGAGGAACAGGCGCAGGTTGCCGTCGCGCATGCGCGCCGTGAAGAGGTGCACGAGCAGGTGCGCCACCACGAAGGCGACGGCCGCGTTGACCAGCACCTCGAACAGCACCTCGCCCGCGATCATCGGCGGCGCTCCAGGGCCTCGTCGATCATGCGGCGCAGGTCGCGCAGCTCGTCGACGGAGAGCGACTCGTCCTCGAGGAGGGCGGCGATGGGGGCGGTGCGGTCGCCCTGGAACAGGGCTCGCCGCACGCGCGTGAGGAGGCCGGCGGACACCGAGGCCGCGCGCCCGGAGCGCGCGTAGAGGTAGCGAGTACCGTCCTTCTTGCGCTGCACGAGGCCCTTCTTGTGCAGGCGGACGAGGACGGTCATCACCGTGGTGTACGCGAGGTCCTGGCCCGCGGCGGCGAGGCGGTCACGGAGCGTGGACACCGCCATGGGCTCCGCGCCGTCGAGCAGGCCGAGCACCTGCATCTCGAGCGGGCCGAGGGCGTGCGCGGCGACCATGGCTTCGTGTTACTACAGAAGTAGTAGCGGTCAAGGGGCGGACGACGGCGGCAGCACGGACGCCGGCGGCGCGGCGCCGCAGCGTCCGCGACAGCCACGCGCGACGGAGTGGTCCGCCGCCTCGTAGGTGCACTGCACCATGCACACCCAGAACGCGTCGTCGTTCTTCCATCCCTTGGCGTAGGGGAGGCACTTCTCGCGCTTGGACGCGGCCGCCGCCCCGTCCAGCTTGAACGCCTTGGTCTCGAGCGAGACGTAGCGGTCGCAGAGCTGCTCGGGGGTCGTCGACCGGGCGGCATCGGCGTCGAGCTTCTGGGGCCCCCCGCAGGCGAACCCGAGGACGAGCACGGCGGGCAGGAGGCGGCGGGGCACGGCACGAGCGTACCAGAGTCACTTTCCTTGCGACGGCCGGCGTCCCTTCGCGTCAGGCCGGCGGAGGACGAAACCATGGAAAGCTACGAAGTACGCCGCAAGCTCCTGAGCCTCGGTCCGAGCTACGAGGTCACCCGGCCGGGCGAGGAGGCGCTGCTGCTCACGGTGAAGGGCACGCTCACCTCGATGAAGCTCACGCTGCGCGCCGGCGCCGACGGCCCCGAGCTCGCGCAGCTCGACCCCAACTGGCTCGGCACGACCTACGAGATGAAGGCGCCCAACGGCGAGAAGGTGGCGACGCTCACCTTCCCGGTGCTGGCGTTCAAGCAGAGCTTCGAGCTCGTGCTCGGCAGCCGCACGCTGAAGGCCGACGGCGGCTTCCTCGCCACGAGCTTCCGCTGCGTCGAGGCGGACGGGCAGGTGGCCTTCACGGTGTCGTGGCAGGTCGGCTGGACGGACCAGTTCCTGGTCGAGGTGCAGGACGGCTTCCCGCGCGACGTCGCGGTGCTGGCGACGATCGCCATCCAGAAGAAGTTCTACGAGAACGCCTGAGGACGGTTGCGTCGAGGGCCGCGCCGTGATGCGACGGGGGATGCGCCTCCACGGGACTCCGCTGTCGCATTTCACCCGCAAGATCCGGATCCTCCTCGCGGAGCTCGGGGTCGACTTCGAGTTCGTGCGCGCGTCGAGCGTGCTGGCGGCGGAGAGCGCGGCGTACGGGGACAACCCGCTGCGGCGGGTGCCCGCGCTGGTGGATGGCGAGGGGATGGTGATCGACTCGGACCACATCGCGCGGTACCTCGTCGCCGCGCACGACCCGGCCGATCGGATCGGCGTGCGCAGCGAGCGGGTGGAGGATCTCAATCGGCTCGCGGTCGCGAACGGCGTGATGGACAACGAGGTGGTGCTGATCCTGGCGCAGCGCACGGGCGTCGACGTACATGGGGCGTATTTCGAGAAGCTCCGCGGCGCGATCGCGGCGGGTCTCGCCTGGCTCGACGCGCGTGCGACGGACGACCCGCGGCTCGACTGGGCGGACGTCGCCGCGATCTGCATGTGGCAACACCTCGAGCACTACCGGCTCGTCTCGCTCGCGCCGTACGGCCGGCTGGCGGCGCGGGTCGCGCGGTTCGCGGGGCGGCCGTCGGTCGCAGGGACGACGCCGGAGGTCTCGCTCGCCGAGGCCACGGCGGCGGGGTGGAAGCCGTGAGCGTTGCTCGAACGTAGTCGCGTGCCCACCACGACGGTCGACGTCTGGTGGGCTCGCGAAGCTGGCGGTGAAGCCCCTCCGCCGGCGGCCGCCGGCGACCGCCGGCGGACCCCGCCACGATGGATCGCGAATCATCGAGGAATCGCTATCCGATCGGTGAGCACGGTCCTCGCCAGTGGGACGCGTGTCTTGCACCGCGCGCACCCACCCTCGCCACCGTCCGGAGCAGACGGTGCTGCATGCCGTGGTGCGCGAGCACCTCGGCGCCTTCCTGCGCCACACGGAGGAGAGCTACGCGCGTGCGCTGCCGCTCTACGTCCGACGAGCGTTCGATCGATACCTGCGGTGCGGGATCCCCGAGCACGGCTTCCTGCGGCTGCGGTGTGAGGCCTGCAGCCTCGACCACGTGGTGGCCTTCTCGTGCAAGGAGCGAGGCGCCTGTCCCTCGTGCGCCGGACGGATGATGGCCAACACGGCGGCGCACCTCGTCGACCGTGTTCTGCCCAATGTCCCGATCCGCCAGTGGGTGCTGTCGCTGCCCCACGTGTTGCGTGCGCTTGCTGCGCGTCATCCACAGTTCGTCGGCGCCATCGACCGGATCCTCTGCCGAGCCGTGGAGCGCTGGATGCAGCGCACGGCGGGACCGAAGGAAGGACGCGCTGGTGCGGTCACGTTCGTCCAGCGCTTCGGTGGCTCGCTGAACCTGCACGTGCACTTCCACGTGCTGTTCCTCGAGGGGCTCTTCACCCGCACGGGGGAGGGGGCGCCGGTCTTCCATCCGGCCTTCGCGCCCACCCAGGCCGACCTCATGACCGTCCTCTTGCAGGTGCAGGCCGGCGTGGCCCGCTGGCTCTCGACGCATCCGCTCGGCCGGGAGGAGGACCTCGACGCGGACGCGCTCGTCGGCTGCGCGAGTGTCGCGGTCCAGCAGGGGCTGTTCGACCACCTCGAAGGCCATGTGGACGACGGGCGCGCGCGCCGCGGACGAGTACGACGACTGTTCCCCGGACCCGCCCGATGATTGACGTGGTGGCCTCCCGCCGAGCGGCGCCTCCTCCGGGAGGCGCCTGCTTGCATTGGTTCACCAGAGACGGCTCCGCCGCTCGAGCCCTTTGGGGAGCGAAATCGCATAACCTCTGTTATGTAAAGACGCGTCCCTCGGCGACGGAGCAGGTTGGACTGCCTACCCTCCAGGCAAGCCATTGTGCTTCAGGCCGTTGTTGTATGCGTTCACCGCGCCGAGTGCTTCGGCGAGGTCCTTGCCAAGGGTCTCACCCTTTTCACCCAGTGGGTGAGGAGCGAACCCGCCGCTCTTCGCGTCGAAGTCTTGCTCCACCTCCTTTGCAAGACGGAGCGCGATGTCCGTCGCCGCACCAGCACGCAGAAAGAGGCGCCCGGCATGATCGTAGACCTCGATCGCAGCACCAAACTTCGCTGGTAGGTTGCGAACGGTCTCGGCGAGCAAGATGAGGTTTATGCAGACCGCGTAGCTGTAGAAGCCGACCCTATCGAGCGCTTCGCGCCGTGGATCCTTCTCCCCGAGAGGAGCCCCAGTGCCATCAACGAAGTCTTGGGCAGGTGTCCCTGGTCTTGTTCGTGAAACTCCAGATATGCAGGGAGCTCACGCTTCAGCAGTTCCATGTTCTGCCACTCGACGTCGTCGAAATTCTCTCGTCGGTCCGTCCACGCCATTGCGCGAGGTTACCTTTGCTGGACCTTCGACGGTAGGCGTTCGCTCGACGGCTTTCGACGGGCGACGGCCTGCGATGATCAGCAGTTCCTCACCCGAGCTCGCATCGTTTGCAGCCTGCGCTCTCCCAATCCCCGGAACCTCCACCAACCTACTCGGATTTCGGTGGGGCGGCCGCTGAAGTCGAGGCGGGATCTGTCGCACGCGCTAGAACCTCGCTCGTCGGCGGCGGAAGTGCAAGGTCGATCGGCGAGCGGTCAACTCTCCGGTGCCCGTCCGAGGATCACTGCCCGTGCCCGTGCCATCACGTTTGCTTGAGGAACTCGACGGCCCATCGGAAGGTGAAACCCCCTTCAACTCTCTGTAGAGAGGCACGCTCGCCCGCACACCGAAATGCACATCGACGAGGCGCGAGAGAATCTCTGCAGGCACTCGGCCCCCGAGCCGCGCGTTCGGGGCCTGGAGGAACGCGGTGAGATCTCGATCGGAGGCATCGCTCCATCGAATGGGGCCAAGCAGACCAGCGCTGTCGGGATACCAGCGCTCTCGTGCGCGGTCGGTGGACACGAGGAGTTGGAGCGCGAGCTCCTTGTAACTGGTCACCGACTTCGAAAATGCCTTACGGATGTCGTCTTCCGTGTCGCCGGTCTGGCGGTACGCGCCGAGCTGCAGCCTTACCGTAACAATGGCGAACAGGAGGTCGCCGAAGAAAACCCACGCAAGAGTTGCGAGAGCGATCATCAGCACGCCCCACCACGGCAGGCTGCTCCACGCCTTGGCGAGCGTGCCTGCGCCGATCGTTCCACCGACGACCTTGACGACGACCGCATACGCCTTCGCGCCGAACTCGCTATCGATTGGAGCGTGGAAGAACTTCGCGCTCGTCACCCGAGAGCGCAGCTCCTCGAGCTTCTCCTCGCGCGCACGAACCGCGCGAAATGCGGTGCGTTCGACCGCAAACCCTCGGATCGCGGATGCCGTCCCCGCGAGCACCTCTCGAAGATATGAGCTCGCGCGGTCGTCCGTCGCGAACCTCGCTGGAAGTTCCTCGAAATACATCTTGTGGACCTTCAGCGCGAAGTCTCGCTGTGGAGCGGACTCGGAGGTAAGCCCTCCAAGGGCTTGAACAACGTCCAGCAATGCCTCCGGGAAGATCGGCGGAACCGGCGACTCCCGAGGTTCCTTGCGTTCAGGATCCGAATCAGAACTGGACATGGCACCGAATCCCGGTGTGGGAGAGAATCAAGATGTGAGCTGGCAATCCGGCCGGTCGAAGCGACGTGACCAGCTCTCGGATCGTCGCCTGGTCGATGTCGCTCGGCTCCGTCGAGCCATGCGGGTGAGTATGCCACTCGCCAACGTAGCCCAGGAGGTTGGCCGTCCTCGATGCTATCTGAGCGAGGATCTCCGGGTACTCACCGACGCCTCGCCAGAAACCGCGCGGACTGCCACGCGAGTCGACGGATGGCGGAAGCGCGTCGGTCACATAGATGATCCTGCGCTTCCGATGCACGTATCCCACGAGCAAGCCCCCACGCTCGCTGCGGCGGCCGCTGCGTAGCTGCTCGTGCATCCGGGTCATCGCGTTGCGAGAGATCCTAATCAGCCATCCCGGTTCACCCGACGCTTCGACAACTTCCACGGGAGGGACTGCGACTTGAGTCGATGCCACGGAGAACGGCTTCAGGCCAACATGCGCGAAAAGGAGCCCGCCGCCGGAATCGGGGACTGCGTCGAGGACGTTTGAGAAAGAGGCTGCATGGAGAGCGACGACGTCATCGCGCAATCGCATGGTCGTCGAGCCACAGCCGATCCCAAGACCGATCTCCTCAAGCGCAGGCCCACGGAGGTGTTCGATCTCGTCTCGATGACGCCCGAGCCACGCGGCGAGGTGATCGTTTCGACGAGCTTCATCGAACATCGCGAACTGCAGATCGTCGATGCGTGGATTGCGATTGGGACCTTCGGTCGACAGCACGCCAAGCCGTCCCAAGTCGGCGATTTCCGCCCGGCGAACCTTCGTTCCTGGAGGCAACTGCGCGAGCGCGAGCGTGTGGAGCACGCTCGGCGATGCCGTCGCGTCGAGGATCTCATGAGCGGTCTGGGTGACCGTCGGCGACTTCAGGACATCGAGTACGCATGCAGGATGGGCATCGACCTCGACCGAATCACCGCCGTGCTGGAAGAGACCGAGGATCTCTTCGCGGACGGCGACCGCCTTATTCTTTCCCACCTGTCCGGCCGTCAACGCATGGCGGACGAGATGGTGAGGGTTCAGCGCCGCGTGGTCGACGAGATGCCGCGGGGGTCGTCCCGATCTCGCGAGGTGCAAGGCGATCTTGGACCCGAGCGCCCCGCATCCGAAGATGACGCGACTTGTTGCTGGCGGCTCCACCCCAGAGAGGTCGCGTGCGAAGGCGACCGTTAGCGGATCGCGGTGACTGAGGGCGAGGACCGTAGCGCCATCCTTGGGCGTATCGTCCTCCTCCGAATCTTCGTCGGTTGCGATGGCGAGGAAGCTAAGCCACTCGATGTCCGAGCTCCGGCCAATCAGCGGACGGGGTCGACGGAAACCGAGCACGATGGGAATGCCGGCGAGCTTATGGGCGCCCCCTTCCTGATACGCCTTCACGCACGGCGTGAGCTCAATGCCGATGCCGCGTGCGAACGACACGAGCTCTCCGTAGGTCCTAGGCAAGGCCCCGAAGTACTGTTCGATTGGCCGCTCCGCAGACCAGGCAATGATTGCGATGGTCATCTTCGGCATGTCGCGCAGCTTGTTCCAGCGGCGCAGGAGATCCGTCGTCTTGGGGCCGGGCAAGCCATACGTGAGCCAGTCGAACTGCACGGCCACATTGCCGTGCCACCCCATATGGGTTTCCGGCACGGTAGAGAGCCTCACAACGGCAAGATGATCGCCGGGGCTTCCACCGGCGCTCGACCAATGCGCGCGGACGTGAGCGTCGAGTTCCTTCGCCGAGAAGATCATGGCGCCGCTGGGAGCCACGAGCCTTGTGTGTTCGAAATAATCCCCCTCGCGCATCAACCGCGCGCGAGCGGCGTCGCGGTACCAGCCTTGTACGCGATCAATCAGATCCGACAGTCCGTGCTCGGCGAACCAGTCGTCGAGGCTCCCGCGATGGAGGCAAAGGCAAGGCGGCTGTCCGGCGGACGTCGGGTTGAGGTGGGGCAGGCGCGCCGCCGGAAAGCCGATACGATCGGAGCGCACCTCCGGAGCGCGATGCGCGGAGTCCCGCCGATGAAACAGGAACGCTACGGGCTCGACATCGCGAATATCCAGTCCGTCAACGGGACCTCGTGATGGGAGGTCGATCGCGAGTGCACAACATGCCGCGACCCAGTCGTCGTTGAACCGCTTGACTACTACCTTTTTATCCACCGCGAATTCCGTCAGCACGGCGACGCTCGCTTGAAGCTCGTGCGGGAGTTCCCCGAGCGCAGTCGACGCCCACGATGCGGAGTGAAGCTCTTCGGTCATCCGTAGGTCTTCGGCGTCGACACCGTACCGAGAACAGCAGCAGCCGACGTTACCTGCGCAGCTCGTGCGGAGGTGTCGCGCACCGGTCCGTTCTTCGTCATCGACAACACGATCGGGGTGGACTGACCATCCTTCTTGCTGTCCGCGGTGCAGAGCACGTTCGAACTACCGACCGCGGCGCGGTAGCGCTTTGCTGCGATGAAATGTGGAGGATTGTCGTCATCGTCCAGAATTGGCTTCGACGACGACACGACCAACGCCCCTTTGCGTCGCTTCTCGAGGAAGAGGAGAACCTTGTCGCTCGGCTTCTCTTCTTCGGAAGGCAGCTCGCTGAAGAACGTCCAGGAGCAGTGGTGTGGGGCGAGCAAGATGTCCCATTGAAGCGAGCGGTCGTCACTCCGGTCGTAGATGCGCTCCCAGACCGGGCATCCCGCGTCGCCGCCAAGAATCGCAAGGCAGGCGTCGGTTTCGCCGTCGACGACGAATCGAGCCTGCAACACGACGCTCGTATGATTGCGCTCGCCGTCCTCGTCGTCGGTGTCGTCCTTGAAGGGGCTGTGCACGAAGAACTCGAAGCCGCTCCTGTTCTCCGCGTTGATCGCAGAGATCGTGCTGCCCGGCACCGTGAGGACTTCATCGAGCCCCTTCAGGTCGGCGTTGTCGCTGTAGCCGATGATTCGAAGTCGATTGCCTGGCTTGTATCGGTCGGGCGACTTCTTGCGGTGCAAATCCATCCGTCTCCGCGCCTCGCGACGGAACTCCTTGGCATCCTCGCAGAGCTTCGTTTCGTGCGAGCAGAAGATGCGCGGAGCGAACCACAGCTCGTCGATGATGATCCGGCCAGCCTTCCTTGCCTTGTCGGAGTACGCGGCGGGATCGCCGTCATAGAACGCGGTGGTGAAACCGCGGACATGGTCCTGGTCGGGATGGCTGAGGATGAAAGCGTCGACGTGCGGGTTGTTACTCGCGTCACGGTGGCTTTCGCGCAACAGATGTCCGTGAACGTCGTAGGACGTGCCGTCCTCGTCCTTGGAGTCAACAGTGACGTTCAGATCGATGACGATCTTCGTGTCATCGCTCAACGCGATGAGTGACGTATCGGCGTTGCCGACGGGAAAGAACGTGATGCTCGCATCCTTCTTCGGGCTCGAGGCCATAACCCCTCCTACTTCTCCAATGCGGCGCCGCCCAACCGGACCGGCGTCTGAAACGCACTCTTCAAAGTGACGCCGAGCGCATCGAGTATGCGGCTCGCCCGGTCCACCGTGATGCCTTGGTATTCGTTGCGCTCGTCGCGCGAGACCTGGGACTCGTTGACGGCCAGGCGCTCTGCGAGCTGTCGCTGCGTGAGCCCGAGCGCGATCCGCAAGGCGACGAGCGTTCGACCCAAACCATGGAGGTTGTCGATCTCGCCGAGGTCACCGCGCTTCAAGCGCTCGTATGCTTCAACCTCTTCCTCGAGCTGAAGATTGAACGAGCGAAGTGGATCCATCGCCCGCTTCACTTCATCAGGCTTCAGACCCATGCGGACAAGCTCTCGCTCGTGTGCGTCGTACCGCGCTCGTTCTTCCTTCAGGCGCTTCACCGCCTCCTGGTACTCAACTTCGTTGCGGATCATGACGATTCTCCGATCTTGATGATCCCCCTGGGCTTGCCATCCCGTCGCGAGAGTCGAAAAGCCGACGGGAACTCGAGTTCGTTCCCGAAGCTGTCGCGGATCCCAGATGGCTGCCCATAGTGGGGGTAGAGCTCGACGCGATACTGGTGCCACATCGGCAGCTGCTTCTTCGGATAGCCTCGGAACGGCCGCCGCTCGCTCGGGTCCCAGGTCCAAACCTTGTGCGGGTCGAGCAGGTTGAGCTCGCGCTGAAGCTCGCCGCTCGCGAGCCGCTTCAGGTCGCAGACGAAGTAGCCGTCGATGTCGTTCGGATGGTCCTTGTCCTCGACGAACGATCCGTCCGCGAAGATGTCGCGGATCCCGACCTTCCGAAGCTGCTCGACGAGCACCGAGAAGTTCTCGACGAGCGACGCACGCCAGACCGAGCTCCACGTCGAGGAGCCGACCCCATTCCCAGTGACGAGTGAGCACGCGCGAAGCTCGTCGAGCGTCACCTCGTAGTCCCCCGGCGGGAGCATCCCGTCGGCATCAAATGGCGGAAGAGGCAGCACAGAACAATTGTGGCCAACTTGACATAAAAGTCAAGCTTGCCTGTGCGTATGTCTAGGTCAAGCTATTCGGAGGATTTCACGCCCGGCCCTGTAAGAAACGGCCCCAGCGCGTGCCAGGGTAACTCATGTTCAGCACTCAACCCCTCCTGGAACCCGGTCAGCAGACATCGCTCGGCGAGGCCCTCCAGACATTCGTCCGCGTTCTCGGGCTCGACGAACTGCTCCCTCCGGACGACATCCCAGAGGCGCTTCGCGCGATGGAAGCCGAGCTCGTCGTGATCGGGGCTGATGCCTATCGAGCCGACGTACTTGGCATGGCGCTTCGCGATGCGGTTCGCGACTACGAATGTTGCCCCGCGCTCGCCAAGCTCCATGCATCGCTCGAGGACTTCCTGACGCTAGGGCTGCCGAAGGAGCTTCGCGATTGGGCGCGGCGACTGTTGGCGCGTGGAGTTCCTCCGGCTCTCGACGCGATGATGCGGACGCTCGTGCGGCACGCTCGCCGCGACGACAATCCGATTCGCCGCGCGCTCTGCAAGCTCCTTGTCTTCGAGGCGGTGCGGTTTGGGCTCCTTCTACGAGTCAAGCTCTCGACGGCTGACACCTATGCCGTCGGTGTCACCGATGCCGACGTGGACGACATCGCGGAGCGCGAAACAGCGACGTGGATGAACGACGACGCACCGTGGATCGCGGAGGTCGATTCGCTCGATGCCATCACGATCTCCGGGCTCATGAACTTCGAACGTCATCTCGAGACGCTACGAGCAGAGATGACAACGGCAGCGAAGGAGATGCGCGAGATGCTCGATCAGAGAGCTCGCTTCGAAGCTCGCCTCTTCGCACTCGACGCTCGGGACGCGATCCTCGTCCGAAATGTGTTCGCGGACGAGTTCGAGATTCAGCGGCTATCGCTGGAGCTTGTTCGGGAGCGTCACCCCGCAGCGTTCGGCGACGTGGAGCGCGGAGCGATGGACACCAGACTCTCGCGCCTCCGCAAGAAGCCGAACGTCAGCCGAAGGGAACCGGCGTTGATCGACCTTCTCCGCGATGCCGGCGCAGCACCCATGTTTGCTCTCGAAGAGGAATGACCATGTACACCTGGAACCAAATCATCGCGAATCTCATCGAATCAGGCGTCGATAGCGTCGCTCGCGTACCCGTCCACCAGATGCAGCACCCACGCGACGCCGGTGCGCAACGGACATTTGGAGGGCCCTACGGTCAGCGTTCGAGCTACCGCGCGGCGATGTCGGACGGGCGAACCCTCTGCATTGAAGAGTTCGGCGCTACCTACGAGGCGCGCATCGAGAGCTTTGCCGCGCCAGCGTCGCCGGCTAGTCCTTCTTCAACCGGCGCCGTCGAAACGATCGCGGGGCTCACGGCTCTCGGGGCCCTGCTCGGCCTCGCCCTCGGCGGCAAGAAGGAGAATGCCTTGACGGGCGCCCTGTTTGGCGGCGTTTCGGGCTTGGCGACCGTTGCGGTCGCGGAGGCAGGCCGTTCGCCAGAGACGAGCAAGGCCGCGCTGGAGGTGGCCAAGGCCATGACGGCTCTGTTCCCGTTCGCGTCGACGAACACGAGCGGTTCCACAAAGGCGCTTCCGCCGGTCCGTGCGACCGCGCGTGGATCGAAACCCAGCTCGAAGCCACGGAGCGGAGGCTAACGTGCCCGCGGGCTACGTGATCGACATGATCGACGTCGGGCAAGGCGACGCGTTCATCATCGCGACGCGCACGACGACGGGCGTGAAGAATTGCCTCATCGATGCCGGGCGGAAGCGCGCCGGAGCCAAGATCGTGAAGCACCTGGAGAAGCACTACAAGGGAAAGCTGACCTACGCCGTCCTTTCGCATATCGACGACGATCACATCGGCGGATTTCGTTCCGTTCTCGATGCAGGCATCCATCCGGAGATCGTCTTCGTGAACGACCCGCGTGACGCCATCAATCGATTCGTGAAGAGCGGGGCCACGCTTCTTCGCGAGCAGCTCACCCAGATCAACGCGAGCATCACCACCTCCGACGACATCATCGCGGAGATCGATCGGCTCAAGATCGAGAGGCGATCGGCGTTCGCCGGCGAGAGTCTTTCCCTGTCCTCCGCGCTGACGGTCGACTTTCTAAGCCCGGACCGCAGCGCCTTTCCGAACCTGGTATCGAGGTTCAGCAAGCGTAACCGCGAAAAGCTATCGGAGCGATCTGACGACGAGCGCCGCACGTGCACCGCCGAGAACGAGGCGAGCGTCGTATGCACGGCGACGTACGACATCGATGATCTCTACGACCGCGCCCTGTTCACGGGCGATGCCTGTCTGAAAACGCTGAAGCGGGTTGCTGGCGGAGCGTTCGACTACGTGAAGGCTCCGCATCATGGAAGCTGGCACTGCTGTGACGACGACCTTGTCGAGACGTGGACTGATGGGGAGAAAGAGGTCCGGGCAGCTTTCTCGTTCGGCGAGAATTCCCACGGACATCCCGACGAGGAAGTCCTCTCCTCCTTTCGGTCGAGGGACGCCAAGATCCTATGCACGCATTGTCACGGCACGGTGCAAAGCAGACGAGCAGGTGCGACGAACATCGGGACGTGGAACAAGGGACTTGGCACCTGCGATTGCGGTTGAGTGCCCGAGAACGGCGTCGAACGGTCATCCGGCCCGCGTCGCGCGGGGTACGCTCTCGGTGTGCGACTAGCGCGGCTCGTCACCAGAGACGGCTCCGCCGCTCGAGCCCTTTGGGGAGCGAAATCGCATAACCTCTGTTATGTAAAGACGCGTCCCTCGGCGACGGAGCAGGTTGGACTGCCTACCCTCTCGCGCGCATCGAAGGTGTGGGTCGCGTTCGCGACTTCGGCGCCGGTGACGCGCGCGTGTGCCTGGTGCAGGACTCGGGCGAGGTCTTCTGCTTCGCCCCCGAGACGCCGAAGCCCGTGCGAGTGA
>CAZUZY010000245.1:0-12985 GCA_964624885.1 uncultured Polyangiales bacterium
TTATGCGGTATTAGCCCTCCTTTCGGAAGGTTATCCCCCGCTCGAGGGAAGATTATCCACGTGTTACTCACCCGTGCGCCACTTTACCGGGGATTGCTCCCTTTCTCGTGCGACTTGCATGTGTTAGGCGCGCCGCCAACGTTCGTTCTGAGCCAGGATCAAACTCTCCAGTTGAAACTGTGAGTCCGATTGGTGAGGGGCACCGGCTAAGTGCCTTGTCTCACCGTGGCTCGTTTGGTTGTCGACTCCTGCGAGCGAACTCGCCGGAGTCAGTATCTTGCGACCGGCTCTCGGGCTCCCGAAGGAGTCCTCGAACTGGCGCAAGGCCAACTCAAGTTCTGTAACGTACGAACCAGTTTTCAAAGACCAAGCGGGCTCGGGGCCGGACTTATCCCCAGAGTTCCCTCAGGCTGCGGATTACTCCGGCGCTTGCCGGCCTCTTCCGCGTTCCACCTTGGCGTTTCCGCTTTCGGTGGGGGCGAGTACTCTACTCGAATCTTCGCCCTTGTCAACCTCTTTTTTCATCGTCGCTGGCCTCGAGGGCGTGGCGACTCTGACCAGCCAGCCTTGCGGCGGGTGGCTTGCTGTTCCGGCTTGCGCCTTTCCAGCGTTCCGCCTTTCGGCGGGGGCGAGGACTCTACTCGAATCTTCGCCGTTGTCAACTTCTTTATTTCAGCGTCGCAGCCTCGAGAGGCGTGGCGACTGCGGCCTCTCGCCTTTCGGCCTGGAGACCTGCCGTTGCGGCTTCCGCCACTTCGGCTCCCCGTCTTGCGGCGGGGGGAGGTACTTTACTCGACTCAGGGATTCGGTCAAGGACTTTTTTCGTCGTCCGGGACGCCGTCGAGCCGTTCGCGGTCCAAGCAGGTAGACGCTGCCACTCCTTGGAGTGGTGGTCACCCGGCTCACGTCTCCCGTGGGAGAAGGAGCGGTTGGTGCGAAGCGACGGCCTCGGCGCGTCGTGCTCGGTGACTGCGGAACCCCGCCGTCGAAGGGAGGCGCATATTAGGGGCTTGGCAGAAACTGTCAAGGGGCCGAGCGAGAAAACTTCTCGGACCGTGGTTCGTAGGAGAAGGTGGGCTGAAAAGCTCGGGCTGGACATTGAATCAAGGCGCGCAAAGCTACGTCTCCCTCCCGGGGACTTGCGGCGAAAGGGCGGACGGCGATGACTTCTTCCAAGCGGCGGGCAGTGGGCTTTGGTTGGCTGGTGGGCGCCCTGGCACTGGGCGTCGTCGCGAGCGCGCAGGCCGAGGACACCTCGCCGATGAAGGACTGGATGAAGAAGGAGGTCGTCGCCGCCAAGACGGCGGGCGACAACGCCAAGCTCGAGGCCCTGATGCTCAAGCTGGCCAAGACCGTCCCCGACGAGAAGGATTTCCCCAAGTGGGCCGAGTACTCGAAGAAGTCGGCGGCCGCGGCCAAGGGCGGGAACAAGGACGAGATCAACGCCGCCTGCAAGATCTGCCACGACGACTACCGGAAGATCTTCAAGGAGAAGTACCGCAGCACGCCGCCTCCGAAGTGAGGCGCGGCGCGTTCGGGTGTCAGTGAGGCGGGCGCGGGCCCGCCTCGATCTTTTTGGGGCCCAGGGGCGGCTGGGCTCAGGCGAGGAGGCGGACCAGGAGCTCGTTGACGACCGCCGGGTTCGCGGAGCCCTTGGTCTCGCGCATCACCCCGCCGACGAAGAAGCCCAGCATGTTGGTCTTCCCCGCGCGGTAGGCGGCGACCTGCTTCGGATTCTGCGCGATCAGGGCCTGGCAGATCGCCTCGAGGGCGGCCGGGTCGCTGACCTGGGCCATGCCCTGCGCGTGGACCCACGCCTTCGGCGACCGATCGGTGCCCTGGAGGGCGGTGTAGACATCCTTCGCCTGCTTGCCGGAGATGGTGCCGACCTCCACCAGCTCGAGCAGCTCGACCAGCTGCCCGCTCGTGACGGGGAAGGTCGCCGTGGGGCCGTGGGTCGTGACCCCGGCCAGGACCTCGGTCATGACGAAGTTGGCGGCCCGCTTGGCGAAGGCGCCGTCTCCGGGCCGGGCTCGCAGGATCTCCTCGAAGAAATCACCGATCTTCGGGTGGCTGGTCAGGATCCCGGCGTCGTAGGCGGGGAGCCCGAGGCCCGTGACCAGCCGGTGCCGCCGGGCGTCCGGGAGCTCGGGGAGCTTTGCGCGCTGCGCGGCCACGAAGGCCTCGTCGAGGACGAGGGTGGGGAGATCGGGATCGGGGAAGTAGCGGTAGTCGTCGCTGCCCTCCTTCTCCCGGAGGAAATGGGTGCGCCCGCGCTCGTCGTCCCACTGGCGCGTGTGCTGGCGGAACGTCTCGCCCCGCTCGGCGAGGTCGCTGAGCCGCGCGATCTCGTAGGCCAGCGCCCGCTGCACGTGGCGGAACGAGTTGACGTTCTTGATCTCGACGCGGGTCCCGAAGGCCTCCGAGCCACGGCGCCGGACGCTCACGTTGACGTCGCAGCGGAAGCTCCCCTCCTCGAGGTTGCCGTCGTTGACCTCGAGGGCCACCAGGATGTTGCGGAGCTTCTTGAGGTAGGCGACCGCGTCCTCGGGGCTCCGCAGATCGGGCTCGCCGACGATCTCGATCAGCGGGGTGCCCGCACGGTTGAGGTCGATGACGCTCTGACCAGGGGCCTCGGCGACGCCGTGGAGGTTCTTGCCGGCGTCCTCCTCCAGGTGGATGCGGGTGATGCCCACCCGCCGGGGCTCGCCGCCCTCGGGCTCGATGTCCAGGTGACCGTGCTCGCTGAACGGCAGGTCGAACTGGCTGATCTGATAGCCCTTGGGGAGGTCGGGGTAGAAATAGCTCTTGCGGGCGAAGACCGAGCGTGCCCGCAGGGTGCAGCCGAGGGCCAGCGCCGTTCGCACGGCCATTTCCGCGGCCGCTCGGTTCAGGACGGGGAGCGCCCCGGGGAGCCCGAGACAGACCGGACAGACGTGGGTGTTGGGCTCGGCCCCGAAACTCGTGGGGCAACCGCAGAAGATCTTGGTCTGGGTCAGCAGCTGGGCGTGGACCTCGAGACCGATGATCGGCTCCCATGCAGTGGGGGCGGTCATGATGGCCCGGAACTAGCACGGTTGCGCTTCGGTGGGGCTTGAGTAGCCTTCGGTCGACATGGCGCAGGCGGTCCGGGGAAGGGGCGCGGATGCGACGTCCCCTGCGCTGCACGGGGACGCCGACTGGATCTGCGTGGATTGCGACCTCCAGCAGGTCGACGCCACCGCCACTTGCCCCGCCTGTGGTGGCGCGGTCGTCGCGCGCCTCGACTGGGAAGAGGCCGAGCACGATCCACTGATCGGTCGGAAGGTCGGCGGCCGCTTCACGGTGATGGCGCGTCTCGGCGCCGGCTCCATGGGCGCGGTGTACCGCGCGCGGCAGGACGGCATGCACCGCGAGGTGGCGCTCAAGGTGCTCAAGCCGGAGCGCGCCTACGACTCCGCCTCCCAGCAGCGGTTCGAGCGCGAGGCCCGCGCGACGAGCGCCCTCGCCTCACCCCACACCGTCACCGTCTACGACTTCGGCGAAGAAGATCTCGGTCAAGGACCGATGCTCTATCTCGCCATGGAGCGGCTCGAGGGAGAGTCGCTCGGACAGCGGCTCAAGCGGGTGACGCGGGTCGCTCCCCTCGACGCGGTGCGGATCGCCCAGCAGGCGCTGCGCTCGCTGGCCGAGGCGCACGACAAAGGGGTCATCCACCGCGACCTCAAGCCCGACAACATCTTCCTGCACCTGATCCCGACGCCCCACGGCACCGAGGAGACGGTGAAGGTGCTCGACTTCGGCATCGCCAAGATCCTGCAGCCCGACCTCAAGGTCGACTCGCTCGAGACGCAGGCGGGCACGGTGTTCGGCACCCCTCGCTACATGAGCCCGGAGCAGGCGCAATCGAAGCCGCTCGACGGGCGGAGCGATCTCTACACCATCGGTCTCATCCTGTTCCAGATGGTCACCGGTCGACATGTGTTCCCGGACGAGGACGCGGTCGTGGTGATGGCCCGCCACATCCAGTCGCTGCCGCCGCGGCCGCGCGAGGTCGCCCCCGACGCGGGCATCTCTCGCAAGCTCGAGGCCGTGATCCTGCGCGCGCTGGCCAAGGATCCGCGACGCCGGCCGCAGACGGCGCAGGAGTTCCACGACGAGCTCGAGGCGGTGCGCCACGAGCGGCCGGAGCCGGTCGAGAGCGCGGTGATGCCGGTGGCGGCGCCGCACGAGACCGCCGCGGTGTCGGGGGTGGCGGTCGCGCCGACCCCGATCGAGGTGGGCACCGGGCCCACGGTCGCCGCGCGACGTCACCGCGCGCGGACCATCGCCACCTTCACGGGACTCGGCATCCTCTTGCTCGGGGCGGTCGGCCTCGGGGTCGTGCTGGCCCAGGGCCGCGGCAAGCCCACGGTCACCGAGACCGCCACGGGTAGCAATGGCAAGGCCACGGCTTCTCCCAAGCCCACCATCGACGAGGGCCCCACCGAGATCGCGCCGATCATCACGACCGGCTCGGGCTCGGTCGCACCAGGCGCCAAGGATCCGCCGAAGGATCCGGGCAAGGATCCGGCGCCGAAGGCCACGGGCACCAAGAAGACCGACCCGAAGCCGGCGAGCACCAAGGACGTCGATCCTCCCGCGCCGTCGGTCACGGCGCCCCCGACCCCCCCACCGCCCCCACCGACCCCGACGGCGTCGGCGAGCAAGAAGGGTGGCTACGGCAAGTTCGACTGATCGGGTACGTTCGCCTCCGTGGCTTCTCTGCTCACTGCGGTGCGTGACCTCGGCCGGTTGCGCGAGATCGTCGGCGTCCTCGCGCGGCACGGCTTCGGCGAGGTCCTGAGCCGGATGGGGCTCTCTTCGCTCGCGCCGGCGAGCGGCAAGGGCGAAGAGGAGAAGCGGCGGATCGCCTGGCCGGAGCGCACGCGGCTCGCGATCCAGGAGCTCGGTCCTTCGTTCATCAAGCTCGGTCAGATCGCTTCGACCCGCGGCGACGTGCTGCCGCGTGACCTGGTCGTCGAGCTCAAGAAGCTGCAGGACGACGTGCCCCCGGTCTCGTTCGACGACCTGAAGGCGGCGATCGAGGGCTCGCTCGGGAGGTCGATCGAGGAGATCTACGAGAGCTTCGAGCAGAAGCCGCTCGCGACGGCCTCGATAGGCCAGGTGCACCGCGCCCGACTGCGCGCCGAGTTCGACGATCCGGGGGTGGACCCCGACGGCCAGCCCCTGGCCCGTGAGGCGCGGGAGGTGGTGGTCAAGGCCCAGCGACCCGGCGTGAAGGAGACGGTCGAGCGTGACCTCGAGCTGCTGCACATCCTCGCGCAGATCCTCGATCGGTCGATCGAGGAGGCACGCATCTACGACCCCATCGGCCTGGTCCAGCAGTTCGACCGGTCGATCACCGCGGAGATGGACTTCACCATCGAGGCCGGCAACGGCGAGCGCTTCCGGCGCAACTTCGAGGGTTACCCGGGGGTGGCGTTCCCTCGCTCGTACAAGGGGGCCTCCTCGCGGCGGGTGCTCACGCTCGAGTTCTTCGACGGCATGAAGCTCGATCGCGCCCTGAAGGAGGGGTTCGACGGCAAGATCATCGCGAAGCGGGCGGTGGGCATCGTCATCAAGATGGTGTTCGAGGACGGCTTCTTCCACGCCGACCCGCACCCCGGCAACATCATCATCATGGGGACGCCGACCGATCCCCTGATCGGGATGATCGACCTCGGCATGGTGGGTCGACTCTCGCCCGAGATGCGGGACCGCACGATCAAGCTGATGGTGGCCGCCGCGCGCAACGACGGGCTCGCCGTGGCGGATTCGCTCTACCAGATCGGTCGGCCCAGCAAGAAGATCGACATGGAGGCCTACCGGGCGGAGGTGTCGCTGCTCGCGGAGAAGTACCTCGGCAAGCCGCTCAAGGAGATCGAGATCGCGGCGCTCATCAAGGACCTCGTCGACGGCGCGACCAAGTACGACATCGAGATGCCGACCGACTTCATGATGGTCGGCAAGGCGCTCATGACGATCGAGGGCATCGGCAAGGAGCTCGACCCCGACCTCGACGTGTTCTCGGAGGCGCAGCCGTACTTCGTCGACCTGCTCAAGAAGCGGTTCTCGCCGGCCGAGCTCGGCAACGAGATGATGCGCAACATGGAGCGGTTCGCCGGCATGGCGACCGACGTTCCGTTCCACCTGCGCGAGGTGCTCGACGATCTGCGCATGGGGCGCCTGCAGGTCCACACGGTCGAGAAGGAGCTCGCGCCGGCCTACGATCGGCTCGGGCGTCGCCTGTTCTCGGGGATGATCGTGGCGTCGCTCAACGTCGCGGCGGCGCTTTCGCTGCTCAGCAACGTCCAGTACCGGGTGTGGGTGGCCGTCGGTCTCTTCTTGCTCGCGGGCTGGGCGTACATGGGGCACGTCGGCAAGGACTGGTTCTCGGCGTGGTGGAGCAAGGGCGGCAGTCGCTCACGCTAGGCGGGAATGGGGGTGCCGTCGCCTGGCGTTCGGCAAGACCATGCGCTCCGAGAGAGACCTGTTCGCCACCGTCGGCATGGCGATGGCCCCCGCCGCCCTCGCGGCCCTCCTCGCGCGGATCCACCTGCGCGAGGTGGCGCGGTTCACCCATTGGACCTCGAACGTCGCGAGCGCACAGGTCGTGTTCCTCGGCCTCGGCTGCGCGATCGGAGCGGCCCTCGCGCTCCTCGGACCCTCGCGCCTGTCGACCGCAGCACGCTTCGTCCTCGCGGTCACGTTCGCGGGCCTCGTGGTGACGCTGGGCCAGCGAGACATGGTGCATGCCCGCGTGGGTGGGCTCGTGATCACGCCGACGGAGCTCGCGAAGGCCGGCCTGCTCGTGGCGATCGCGGGGGCGCTCGCGGCGGAGGGTCGAGCGCGGGTCGCCGGGCTCGGCGCCGCCGGCGTCGTGCTGCTGATGGTCGGCGCGCGCGACGTGATGACGTTCGTGGTGGTGCTCTCGGCGGGCCTCGGTGCCGCGTGGGTGGCGGTCCCTCGGACCCCGCGCTTCGCCGCGCCGCTCGCGGCGGTCGTGGGCGTCGGCCTCGCGGCCACCGCGTTCGGCGTGTGGTGGATCCGGCCCTACCAGCTGGCTCGCCTCGAAACCTGGCTGCACGGCGGTGACCCGCGGTCGAGTGGCTGGATCTACGCGCAGGTGCGGGCAGCGCTGGGCGATTCCGGGCTCGGCGGCACGGGCAGCTACCCGAAGTTCGCCGACGTGTTCGAGCACAACGACCTCGGGCTGGTGGACCTCGGCGCGCGGTTCGGGTTCGGCGCGGTGGTGCTGGTGCTCGCCGTTCACGTCGGGATCGTCTTGTTCTGCCTGCACGCCGCGGTGCGGGCCGAGGCGCGCTTCGGCGCCGCACTGGCGACGGGGACGGCGCTCACGTTCGCGTGGCACGGGGTCGGCAACGCGGCGATGGTGGCGGGGCTCCTGCCGATCGTGAACCTGAGGCTCGGCCTGGTCTCGTATGGCGGATCGTCGGTGGTCGCCTTGCTCGCGTTGCTGGGGGCGACGACCGGGGTGGCCCTTCGCGCAGGGGGCGTCGACGAGACCCGGCGGGCCCGCGTGCACGGGCTGCGCCTGGGCTTCCTCGCGGTGGCGGTCGTGGTCGTCGTGCGGTTGGGCTTCCTCATGTCGAGGGGGTGAGCGAGACTGCGAGGGTGCGCTGCCTGATCGCCACGGCGTCGTTGCTCGCTTTGACTCCCCTCACCGCCGGCGCCACGCCGATGCACGCCGATCTCGGGGTGGGTCGGCTCGACGCCACCCTCGTCACGCAGGCCGCCGACGCGAACTACAGCGGCCTCGCACAAGGTCGCGCGGGCGCCTCGGCGGTGGCGCTCACCGCGGGCGGTGGCGTCGGGGTGCAGGTGCGACCGGCGCTCGCCCTCCTGCTCACGGGCACCGCGGTGTTCGCGCCGTCGTGGACGCCGCCGGGCACGCCGGTCCAGTCGCTGCTGTTCGGCGTCGTGGGACCGGAGCTGGATTTCACCCCCGATCCCGCGATCCCCTTCCATGTGCGCGCCGGGATCGGCTTCGCGTTCGGTCGGGTCGGTCAGGAAGCGGCGATCCTCAGCGCCACGCACGTCGGCTCCGACGCGTGGCTCGCGGTGGCGCGCGAGCGAAGGCTCGGGTCCCTGCACCTCGGCCTCTCGTTCTCCGTCCACGGCACCTGGATGCGCGGCGGGTCGGGCACCGTCTCCTCGTCGGTCAACGCCTTCACCCCGGTGCTGGCGCTGACCCTCAGCAACCGCTGACGCTCCGCACCACCACCGCTAGCATCGAAGAGCGGTGAATCGAGAACAGGTCGAGGCGGCGGTCGGGGCCTATCTCAAGCAGGAGTTCGGCCGCGTCCTCGTCGTACGCAAGCTCGCGCTCGTGCACCACGCGACGCACCAGGCCTGGGCGATCGACGTCGTCGCGCCGCTCCGCGACGGGGACGTGTTCATCGCGCGGCTCGAGGTCGACGAGCAAGGGGTGCTCTCGCCGCTGCTGGACGTCGAGGGGACGCTCGAGGTGATCCGCACCGCTCCGATCATCGGCTACGTCGACGAGGCCGACCCGGTCCCCCACTCGGTGCGACCGGGCAGCCTCGACCTCGAGGAGCCCGCCCCGGAGTCGGTGCCCACCGACGACGCGTCGGTGCGCGCGCGGCTGCGCAAGGCCATCAGCCTCGGCGATCGCGCGAGCCTCGAGCAGGCGCGCACGCTCTACCCGCGCCTCTTGCGGGAGCCCGATGGACGCGGTCGGGTGCTGCTCGGCATGGCCAGCGTCGAGCACCGACTCGGCGCCGAGCGGCTCGCGGTCGAGTACCTGGAGGCCGCGACCCGCGAGCTCTCGGATCGCTTCGACGTGGCCGCGCTCGAGGACGCGGCGAGCCTCGCGCTCGAGATCCTCGGGCGCGAACGCTACCTGGCCTCGTCGATCCACTCGTTGCTCGAGCGGAGCCGCGCGCGCTTGCAGCCCCTTTCGTCGGTGCTCGAGGCGCCCCTGCTCGCCGGGATCACCGTCGGCTCCGATCGCGACTGGCTGGCGAAGAACGCGGAGCTCGTCACCCTCGCGCGCAGCGAGGTGCTGGTGCGCCAAGGAGACGCTTCCCGCGCCGTGTTCGTGATCAAGAGCGGGCTGCTCGCGGTGTTGCTCGACCGGCCCGAGGGTGGGCTCCGCTTCGTCCGGTGCTGCTTCCCCGGCGCGTTCCTCGGCGAGGCGAGCGTGCTCGTGGAGCAGCCGCTGTGCTCGGCCACCCTGCGCGCCGAGCGGGTCACCGAGGTCTATCGCATCGAGGCGGCCCTGCTGCACAACCTGATGGAGCGCAACGAGGCCCTGCGCACGCGCCTCGCCTCGAGCCGGCAGATCCACCGCATCGACTCGTTCTTCGCGACCCACGAGGCGATGGGGCAGCTCGACGCGCTGGTACGAGACGAGGTGCTCGGCTGCATCGACCGCATCCAGACCTTCGACGAAGACGCTTACCTCGGTCGCGCCGGTGAGGTGCCGCAGTACGGTTCGCTCGTGGCGCGCGGAGAGGTGACGCTGCACGACGCGACCGACGCGCAGGTGGGGAGCGTCGAGATCGACGGGTTCTTCGGCGTCCGCGACGCCATCCACGGGATCCCGGCGTCGCTCACCAGCGTGGCCCGCGCGGGGACCACCGTGGCGTTCTTCCACGCGGACAAGCTCCGTCACCTCGCGCAGAGCAGCCCCGAACACGTGACCGCCGTCCTCGAGAGGCTCGGATGATCGTCTCGCGCATCCGCCACGCCAGCGCCCGGGAGACCCCCGTTCCGTCGTCGTCCTGGTGGGACGACGTGCCTCTCGATCTCTACCAGCGGCCCGAGCGGTTCGAGCTGACACTCGCGGACCAGCTCAAGGTCCGCACGACCGCCGCGTCCGACGTGCTGTTGCGGACGCTCGGCGCCTGCCTCGTGGGCTCGCTCGCGTTCCCGGTCGGGTACCACCCGGGCAAGATGCGGCAGGCGGTGCGCGCGGCCGAGCGCTATTTCCGGGTGGTCGAGGCCAAGGACCCCCACGCGTTCTTCCGGGCTCCCCGCGAGCCGATCGACGTCGAGCGACGCGCGGCGCGGATGCCGCTGTTCCGGCCGACGGACGGTGCGGCCGAGGATCTGCGCTGGACCAGTGCGTTCACGCCGTTCGACGAAGAGGAGCGCGCGCCGTACCTGGCCGAGGAGCGCAACCGGACGGCGCACGTGCGCTGGTTCCGTCACGACCGCGGACCGCGGCCGACCGTCGTCGCGATCCACGGCTTCTCGGCGGACCTCTACCACCTCAACGAGTGGTTCTTCTCGCTGCCGTGGCTGTACGCCCAGGGCTGCGACGTGGCGCTGTTCACGCTGCCGTTCCACGGGGCCCGGCGCTCCCGGTGGTCGCCGTTCTCGGGGTACGGCTTCTTCGCGGGCGGCGCCCCCCGCATGAACGAAGCGTTCGGCCAGGCGATCCACGACCTGCGCGCGTTCGTCGGCTGGCTCGCGCAGCACGGCGCCACGGAGGTCGGACTGCTCGGCGTATCGCTCGGTGGGTTCACGACCGCCCTCGCGGCCGCGATCGACGAGCGGCTCCGCTTCGTCGTGCCCAACGTGCCGGTCGTGAGCATCGCCGACCTCGTCATGGAGTGGGAGCCGATCGGCCTCGCCGTGCGCGCCTCGTTCGCGGCGCTCGACACGACGCTCGCCGACGCGCGCCGCCTCCTCGCGGTGTCGAGCCCGTTGACCTGGCCGGCGGTGGTGCCGGTGGAGCGGCGGATGATCGTGGGTGGCGTCGGCGACCGGCTGGCTCCTCCGACCCACGCGCGACTGCTCTGGGAGCACTGGGCTCGTTGTCGGTTGCACTGGTTCCCCGGCAGTCACCTCGTGCACCTCGATCGCGGGGCGTACCTGCGCGAGATCGGGCGCTTCTTGCGCGCCAACGCGTTCCTTCCCTGACCGCTCAGCGGGTACGTTGGCCGGAGAGGGCGAGCAGCACGCCGGAGCCGACGACGAGGGCTGCCCCGACGAGCTGTCGTCCCGTGGGGACCTCGTGCAGGACCACGACCCCGATGGCCTGCGAGAAGACCACGCCCGAGTAGCCGATGGCGCTCACCCGCGCGGCCTGGTCGAGCGAATAGGCGCGGGTCATGGCGACCTGCGCGAAGCCGCCGAAGAGCCCTGCCCCCACGAGGGCGAGGAGCGCGATCGGCGAAGGGATGCGGAAGCCGGGGAGGCTCGCGACGAAGGTCAAGAGCGCCGCCCAGGTGGCGAAGTGGAGGCTCACGCCCTCCGGACTCTCCTTCTTGCCGAGGCGACGGAGGTAGGCCATCGCCAGGCTCGAGAACAGCGCCCCCCCGATGCCCGCGAGCACGCCGAGCCAGAGCCCCGCGGGGTGGGCGAGGTGCACGCCGGCAAGGAGGCCCACGCCCAGGAGACCGAGGACCACCGCCCCCCAGACCGAGGAACCCGAACGCTCGCCGAGCAGCACCGGCGAGAGCACGGCGAGCAGGAGGGGCGTGAGGTTGCCGATCGTGACGGCGTCGCCGAGCGGGAGGCGCGAGAGCGCGTAGAAGCCGCAGCACATGGAGGCCGTGCCCGCGAGCGTGCGCCGCCACTGCAGCCCACGGTCGCTGACCCGCAGGGAGACCCCCCGCGCGCGGGCCATGGCGAAGATGGTGAGCGCGCCGAACCCCGCCCGACCCGCGGCCGCCTCGAGGAACGAGACGTCGCGGGTGGCCCGCTTGACGAACAGCGACATGAACGTGAAGAGCAGGCAGGCGAACAGCATGTAGGCCGCGGCGAGGCCGGGGCGGCTGACGCGAGGCGCTTCGTCGGCGACTCCGTCCGCGGTGAGGGGTTCTGGCGCGGTGGCCATCACGACTGCCCGCGGCGGGGATCGCGACCACGCCCGCCGAGCCGCAGCCACTCCGCCTCGAGCGCGAGGGGGACGTTGGCGTTGTGCGTGAGCGCCTCGCGCAGCCGGACGGCTGCGTCCCAGCGGGCGAGCGCGGCGCCCACCGAAGCGCCGCTGTCACCCGCGAGGACGTGCTCGCGGACCGCGCGGGCCTCCTCGGCGAGCAGCGCGCCGAGGTGGGCGTCGAGCTCGGCGCGCGACTCGGTGGAGTTGGCGTAGTCGGAGCTCGCATCGAAGAGCGCGACGCGGTCCCCCGCGGCGACGCGCAGCGCGGCGATGGCCTGCGCCCGCCCCTGCTCTCGCTGCTCGTCGGCGAGGGAGGCCGCGCGCGCCATGCTCCCCTCGGCGAGGTGGGCCAGGGCCCGGGCGCGCTCGGGGGGGAGGCCCATCGTGCGCACGAGGAGCGCCTCGACGATCTCGTCGGTGAGCGCCGCGAAGCGGACCAGCAGCGTGCGCGACCGGATGGTGGGCAGGAGCTCCCCGGGCCGATCGGTCAGCAGGACGAAGCGGGTGTGGGGCGGGGGCTCCTCCAGGGTCTTGAGGAGCGCATTGGCCGCGGAGACGCCGAGATCGTGCGCATCGCGGACGATGACGAGCCGCTCGCGGCCCTCGTGCGGCGGGAACGACACCCGCTCGAGCACCACCCGGCGGATCTGGTCGACCGAGATGTCGAGCTTCTCTTCGGTGCTGCGACCGAGCACCTCGCGTGGGTAGAGGCCCTTCTGGACGAGCAGCACGTCGGGGTGCAGCGGCACCTCGGGCGCGGTGGTCGAGCGGGTCAGCACGCGGTGGCAGGCGCCGCACACGCCGCAGCCGTCGTCCTCGGTCGGTGACGTGCAGCTGACCGCGCAACCGAGCGCGAGCGCGGTCGTCTCCTTGCCGACCCCGGGCGGACCGGCGAAGAGTAGGGCGTGATGGAGCCGCTTCTCGCGCAGCCCTCGACGGAGCGTCGTGATCGCTGCAGCCTGTCCGAGCACTTGCGCGAGGGGCACTCCCCTCTCTTGGGCGCGGCGCCACGCGGCGGCAAGGGTCCGTGGCTGCTCGCGCTGCTGGTCGCCGGCTGCGCGGCTGCCCCGGCGCCCCCGAGACCAGCCG
>CAZUZY010000246.1:0-12906 GCA_964624885.1 uncultured Polyangiales bacterium
GGCGCCGCGACGCGCAGGTTCACGGTGCAGACCCCGGCGCCGCGGGGCGGACGATCGCCGCGAGCAGACGGCCGCTGCGGGCGCCGTCGCGCCGGAAGCTGAAGAAGCGCGTCGGCTCGGAGAACGTGCACCCCGGGACGTCCTCGATGGCCTCGTCGGAGAGCCCGAGCGCCCGGAGCTGCGCCCGGACCGCGCGGCGCAGATCGACGTGCGGCTTCGGGCCGAGATCTCGCCGGACGACGCCGGCGGCGGGGGCCGCGAGCTCGATCGCCTCGCCGACCTCCTCGCCGACCTCGAACGCCTCGACGCCGATGCACGGCCCTATCGCCGCGACCAGGCCGACCGCCGAGGCGGGGCGCAGCGCGAGGTGGGCGATGGCCGCCGACACGACGCCGCCCGCCACGCCGCGCCAGCCGGCGTGGATGGCGGCGACCTCGCCCGTGAACACGTCGTGCACCAGCACCGGCACGCAGTCCGCGACGCGGACGCCGACCGCGATCCCCGGGCTGCACGCGGTCAGCGCGTCGGCCTCGCGCTGCAGCAGCGCGCGCGGATCGTCGCCGGCTCGCACGAGCTGCAGCTCGGAGCCGTGCACCTGGCTCGTCTGGTAGACGTGCGGCACGCCCAGCACCGCGCAGAAGCGGCGGAGGTTCTCGGCCACCGCGGTGGCCTCGTCACCCGGCCCGACGGCGACGTTGAGGCTCGCGAACGGGCCCACGCTGACGCCACCCTCGCGCGTGGAGAACGCGTGCACCACCCCTCGCTCGCGGAGGAGCCGGCTTTGCAGCACGACGGCCATCCGGCGATGCTAGCCGCGATGGAGCCCAGAGTCGCGGCCTCTGCGGTCGTCGTCGGAGCGGACGGCAGGGTGGTGCTCGTGCGCCGCGCCACCCCGCCGAACGCCGGCAGCTACAGCCTTCCTGGCGGCAAGGTGCGCTTCGGCGAGCGCATCGTGGACGCCGTGGCCCGCGAGATCCGCGAGGAGACGGGGCTCGTCGTCGAGGTGGGGCCGCTCGTCGAGGTCGTCGAGCTGCTCGCCGACGACCATCACTACGTGGTCCACGATCACGTGGCCTGGCCGCGCGGCGGGACGCTGGCCGCCGGCGACGACGCCGCGGAGGCACTGTGGGTCGCCCCCGAAGCGCTCGAACGCTACGCCGTCACCGAGGCGGTGCGGCGGGTGATCGAAGGCGCGCTCCGCACCCGGCGGCCCTAGTTTCTGCATGGCCTGTGCGAGGAGTCGTGCGAAGCTCCCGGCATGGCGCGGATCGCGGTCCTCTTGCTCGCCGGGTTCGTGGGGTGCTCGTCGTCGGCGAGCGACCCTCCGCCGCCCGCGCCGGTCACGCCCGTCTACGGTCCCCTCGCCGGTGGGGGGCTCACGCCGTTCCCGAGCGACCGCTACACGCGCGTCGATCCCACGACCGGCACGGGGCTGCGCGTCGATCTGCGCTCGGGCGGCGCGGTCGACCCGCTCCTCACGATGTACCCGAACACGACCAAGGACCTCGAGACGCTCGACGGCTTCTCGACCGTGGGCGGCGTCGCGGTCTCGTTCACCGCGGACATCGACGAGGCGTCGGCGAAGGTGCCCTACGACGCGTACGCCGGCGCGAACGCGCCCGCGGTGCTGCTCGACCTCGAGACCGGCAAGACGGTGGGGCTGCTGGTGAAGTACGGCACCACGTCCGACGGCGAGTACGACTACCCGCGCGAGGACCACACGCTGACCTTCCAGCCCGGCGCGCCGCTGCGGCCGAAGGCCAAGCACCTGTTCGTGCTCACCGATCGCATCAAGAGCCGCGCGGGCGCGCCGATCGCGGCCAACGCGGCCACGCGCGCGCTGCTCGACGGGACCGCCAAGGGGGCCTACGAGGACGGGGTGCGGGCGGCGGTGGCCCGGAGCGGCGTGCCCCGCGAGCACATCACGCTCGCCACGGTGTTCACCACCATGAGCGTGCACGACGAGCTCGCGGCGCTGGCCGCGGCGCGGCGCAAGGCCCCGGCGCCCGCCGGTGTCGGAGGCCTCACCGTGGTCGAGGGACCCACCAGCGACGGCCGCGTGCGCTTCGCTGGCAAGTTCACCGCGCCCGAGTACCGCAAGCCCAAGCCCGACGGCCGGTTCGCGGTGGAGGGTGGGGTGCCGGTCGCGCAGTCGACGGCCGACCTCGAGTACCTGCTCGCGTTCTCGAACGCCAAGCGCTCCGGCCCACGCCCGGTGGTGATCTTCGCGCACGGGCTCGGCGGCGACAAAGAGGGCGTGTGGGGCACGGCCGAGCGGCTCGCCGCGCTCGACGTCGCCGTCATCGGCATCGACGCACCCGAGCACGGCTCGCGCGCGCCGGGCGGGAAGCCGAAGACCGCGCTCGAGCCGATGCTCGGCTTCTTCGGCATCGACTCGCAGGACAAGGGCAAGGAGACGTTCGTCATCCCGCGTGCGCGCGACAACTTCCGGCAGATGGCGGCCGACCAGCTCGAGCTCGTCCGGTACCTGTCGTCGCTCGCCACCCTCGACGTGCTGCCGGTCGGCGCGCCCGACGGCGTGCCCGACCTCGACCTCACCAAGATCGTCTACCTCGGCCACTCGTTCGGCTCGGTCATGGGGCCCACCGCGGCGGCGCTCGCGCCGGAGATCCGCGCTGCGTGCTGGAACGTGGGTGGCGCCGGCCTGATGACGCTGCTGCGCGACTCCAACACCTTCAAGATCGTCGTCGACGCGATGAAGCCCCCGGCGACCCCGCCCGGCGATCCGCTGCGCTTCTTCGCGGCGGCGCAGGCGCTGGTCGACCCGGGCGATCCGCTCAACTACGCGCGCTTCGTCACGCTCGAGGGGCTGCCCGGCGTCGCGGGCTGGAAGCCGCGGGACGTGCTGCTGCAGGAGGCCAACGAGGACAGCATCGTGCCGAACTCGACGAGCGAGCTGCTCGCCCGCGCGGCCGGTCTCGGGCACGTGCTGCCCGCGCGTCACGAGGTCCCGGGGCTGGCGACGGCGTCGGGGCCGATGTCGGGGAACCTGCCCCTCGGCGCGACCGGGGTCTTCGCCCAGTTCGAGCGGGACGCCGCGGGCAAGCTGATCGAACACGGCTCGCTGATCTTCACGGACGAGGCGCGCACCCAATACGTGGGGTTCTTCCAGACCTCGCTCTCGGGCAAGGCCACGGTGGCCCCGCCGTTCCCTGGCAAATGATACGATCGGGCTCGATCGACTTTCTTCCTGGAGGCTTCATGCGCGCACTCGTCCTCGCTTCGTTCGTGCTGGTGGGTTGTGGTGGTTCGACGGCCGAGTTCGTCGGGCCCACCGACGAGACGGAGGGCGGCGCGGACGGCAGCGTGGTCGACAGCGGCAGCCCGGCCGATGGCAGCGCGGTCGACTCCTCGACGCCGACCGACGGCACCGCGCCCGACACCGGCGTGAGCCCCACCGATACCGGCGTCACACCGACCGACACGGGCACGGTCCCGACGGACGCGTCGATCAAGTGCGGCACCGCGGTCTGCACCGGCGGGGACATCTGCTGCGCGACGGGCTCGGGCAGCAGCATCACCTACAGCTGCGCGAAGACGTGCGCGGACGGTGGCGTCGCCCTGTCGTGCACCAGCCCGAGCGACTGCTCCGGCGGGGTCTGCTGCGGCACCGTCGACCTCATCGGCGCGGGCACCGCCTGCACGTTCAAGAGCGGCTCGGCGGCGTGCTCGTCGACCTGCAAGACCGCCATCCCCTTCGGGTGTCCGGGCAAGGCCACGGTCCGGCTCTGCGCCAAGGCCGACGACTGCAAGGGCGAGGCAGGGTATCCGAACTGCTGCGAGCTCTCGGGCGGCGGCACCACCACCACCGCCTGCATCAGCGACACGATCAAGGGCTTCCTCCCGAAGCCCGTGAAGTGCCTCTGAGCGAGCGCAGGTCCTTCCAGACGAGCGCACCTGTTGCGCCGTGCCGCAGCTCCTGCAACCTGTCCGGAGTTCCCGGCAAGTCATTCCGAGGGCGGCACGTCGGTTGCTGAGCGGGGCCCATCGTGGCTCCGCACACTCGCCGGCTGCTCCTCGTCGACGACGACGTCCGCTCTCTGCGCATGCTCGGGCAGCTCCTGTCCGAGGATGGGTACGAGGTCTCCCTCGCGAGCGACGGCAAGGAGGCCCTCGAGAAGCTCGCCAAGGCGCCGAGCCTCGACGGCCTGATCACCGATCTGCGGATGCCCGGGGCGGACGGCGGCACCGTCGCGCGCGAGGCGCGTCGGTTGCATCCGAAGGTGCCCGTACTGTTCGTGACGCAATACACGGAGCTGCTCTCCCAGCTCGCTCGAGAGCTCGGGCCTCCCTTGCACATCCTCGGCAAGCCCGTGTCGTACCGCGAGCTCCTGCAGGCGCTCGGCTCGCCAACCGTAGGAGACAGAGCCATGGACAAGGCCCAGATCATCGTCGTCGGGGACGACCAGTCCGACCTCGGCACGCGCGCTTTGGACACCGCGCTCGACATGGCCCACAGCCATGGGAACACCAACGTCCACGTCTTGTACGCGGTCGAGCTGGTGGTGGATCCGCTCAACCCCTACGCGGGCATCCCGCCGATCTCGGCGAAGGATCAGCTCGGCAAGGAGCAAGAGCGCGTGATGGTGCGGGTACAGGCCGCGCTCGGCCGCCACCAGCAGCTCCGCGTTCGCTCCGTCATCGCGCACACGGCCGTCGGCGACCCGGCGCACGCGCTCGTCGATCTCGCCGCCGAGCTCGACGCCGACCAGATCGTCGTCGGCACCCACGGCCGCACCGGCTTCTCCCGCGCCATCCTCGGCTCCATCGCGGAGCGGGTGGTTCGCCACGCCGGCTGCCCGGTCACCGTCGTCCGCAGCAAGGCGCACGACCCGTCCAAGCGCGTGCCCGACATCGAGCCGCTCTGCCCGGAGTGCAAGCTCGAGCGCGAGAAGACGGGCGACGTCAACTCGTGGTGTGCCCGCCATCGTGAGCACCACCCGCGCGCGCACGTCTACCACGAGGGCTCCGACACCCCGTCCTCGATTCGCCCGTGGGGCTTCGGAGGATGAAGAAGTCGGCGTGCACCCACTGTGGCGGGCCCATCCCACAGAGCGAGACGGACGGGTTCTGCTGCGGAGGGTGCCGCCTCGTGCACCAGCTGATCGATGCCGAGGGCCTGGAGCGCTACTACGCGCTCCGCGGCCCCAACGGCGAGCCGGTCGCCGAGGCCAAGGAGACCCGCGACCGCAAGTGGCTCGAGCCGATCGAGGCGCAGCTGCGCGCGGACAAGGGCGACGTCGCGCGGGTCGACCTCGATCTGCAGGGCATCTCGTGCGCGGCCTGCGTCTGGCTGATCGATCAGCTGTTCCGCAAGGAGGAGGGCGCGGTCTCGTGCCTCGTCGACCCGGCGCTGGGCCGGGTCTCGCTCCTCGTCCACCCGCAGCGGTTCGCGCTCCCCCGCTTCGTCGCGCGGGTCGAGAGCTGCGGCTACCTGCTCGGCCCCCGCCGCAAGCAACAGGTCACCGAGAGCCCGCAGCTCCTCTGGCGGATGGGCGCCTGCATCGCCATCGCCATGAACGCGATGCTGCTGGCCTTCAGCATCTACGCGGGGCTCTCCGAGGGGCCCATCCTCAAGCTGTTCACCGGCCTCTCGTTCGCCCTCGCCACGGCGAGCGTCCTCGTCGGGGGCTCCTGGTTCGTCAAGAGCGCAGTCGGTGCGCTCCGACGCGGCGTCCTGCACCTCGATCTGCCGATCGCGCTCGGCGTGGTGCTCGCCTACGTGTCGTCGACCTGGGCCTACCTGGTCCACAGCCTCACGACCTATTTCGACACCCTCTCGGTCTTCATCGCCCTCATGCTGGTCGGGCGGTTCCTCCAGCAGCGGATGATCGAGAAGAGCCGGCAGCGGCTCCTGCAGAGCGACGAGACCGAGCACCTGCTCTCGCGGCGCGTGCGTGGCGAAGAGGTCTCCCTGGTGCGCTGCCACGAGCTCGTCCCGGGCGACCGCCTCCTCCTCGCTCCGGGCGACGTGGTGCCGGTGAGCGCCACCGCCGAGGAGCGCACGGTCTGCTCGCTCGACTGGATCAACGGCGAGAGCGTCCCCCGTCCGTTCGAGGTGGGCGAGGTCATCCCCGCCGGCGCCTTCGTCACTGGCACGCGCGTGGTCACCGCGCTCGCCACCGAGACCTTCGAGCGGTCGATGCTCGTCGACCTGCTGCGCGCCCCGCAGCGCGACGCTCGGGAGGGCAACCAGAGCAGCCTCTGGTGGCAGCGCTTCGCCCGCGTCTATGTCGGCGCGGTGCTCCTGCTGGCCCTGGGCGCCCTGCTCGTGGGGCTGCGCATGGTGCACGACCCGCACCTCGCGCTCGAGCGGGTGACAGCGGTCCTCATCATCACCTGTCCCTGCGCGTTCGGCATCGCGGCGCCGCTCGCCTACCAGATCGTCCACGCCCGCCTCCGCCGGGCCGGCCTCTACGTCCGTTCGCCGAGCTTCCTCGATCGGGCCGCCGAGGTGCGCAAGGTGGTCTTCGACAAGACGGGGACCCTCACCACGGGTCGCCTCGAGCTCGTCGACGACGCCCCGGCCCGCGCGCTCGTCGAGGCCGATCGTGATCTCCTGGTCGATCTGGCGCAGCGGTCCGGGCACCCGAAGTCACAGGCGCTGGTCCGCGCCCTCGGATCCCGCGCGTTCCGCGCGATCGAGGTCGAGGAGCTCGGTGGCAAGGGCGTGCGGGCCACGGTGGACGGCCACGAGGTCCGGCTCGGCGCTCCCGGATGGGCGAGCGAGGACGACGCGCGGGGCGACGTGGTGTTCGCGCGGGACGGCGTCGCGCTGGCGAGCTTCACGCTGCGCGAGGACCTCCGCCACGACGCGCGCGAGGAGGTCGCCGCGCTCGAGGCCATGGGTCTCCCGGTCTACCTGCTCTCGGGCGACGACCCGGAGCGCGTGGCCCTCGTCGCGGCCCGCTGCGGCGTACCGGGCGCGCGTGCGTTCGGCGGCGCGGACCCGAACGAGAAGGCCAGCTGGATGACCGCCCACGACGCGCGAGACACGCTGTTCGTGGGGGACGGCATCAACGACGGCCCGGTCGTCGACGCCGCCTTCACCTCCGGCACGCCGGCCATCGATCGCCCGTTCCTCGCTGCCCGCGCCGATTTCTACCTGGTCACAGCAGGGGTCGGGCCCGTACGCAAGGCGCTCGTCTTGGCGCAACGACTGCGCACGGTCCTTCGACAAACGCTGGGAGTTGCGTTGGCCTACAACGTGCTCACGGTCGGACTCGCATACGCAGGGAAGATGTCCCCGCTGCTCTGCGCCATCGTCATGCCACTCAGCTCACTGTCCACGATCTTCGCCGTCGTCGCCCAGCTCTCCGAGTCGCGCACCAGCTCCCTCACGGAGTCGGCGCCCCTCGCCGAGCCCTCGGCGGTCGCGAACCAGGAGGCACCCGTCTGATGGAAGTCCTTTTCCTGCAAGTGTTCGTGAGCTTCATCCTCGTGCTCGGCTCGGTGCTGCTCTTCATGTTCAGCACCCGCCAGCGCGACGCGGAGCACGCCGACCGTCTGTCGCTCCTCCCGATGGAGGACGACGACCCCACCCGAGCCACGGAGAGGAAGTCCTGATGTCCACGTCCGCTGCTGCCACCGAGGGCGAAGCTGCCGCCCCGGGCGTGCGCCTCGAGAAGCGCCACATCGTCTACGACGACGGGATCTCCCGCATGTTCGTCGGCGCTTCGGTGACCTTCGCGCTGGTCGCCATGCTCGTCGGCGTCCTCGTCGCCCTCCAGCTGGCCTTCCACCCCGCGAACATCGCGCCGCTCCTCACCTTCGGGCGCCTGCGTCCGCTGCACACCAACGCCGCGATCTTCGCGTTCGTCGGCAACATGGTCTTCGCGGGCATCTACTACTCGACGCAGCGCCTCACCAAGGCGCGCATGGCGAGCCGCGCCCTGTCGCTCGCCCACTTCTGGGGCTGGCAGCTCATCATCGTGAGCGCGGCGATCACGCTCCCGCTCGGCATCTCGTCCGGCAAGGAGTACGCCGAGCTCGAGTGGCCGATCGACATCGCCATCGCTGTCGTGTGGGTCATCTTCGCCATCAACTTCTTCGCGACGCTCTGGAAGCGGAACGAGAAGCAGATGTACGTGGCGCTGTGGTTCTACATCGCCAGCATCATCACGGTGGCGGTGCTCCACATCGTGAACTCGCTCGCGCTCCCGGTGTCGCTCTTCAAGAGCTACTCCATCTACTCCGGCGCGCAGGATGCGCTCGTGCAGTGGTGGTACGGGCACAACGCGGTCGCGTTCTTCCTCACGACGCCGGTGCTCGGCATCATGTACTACTTCCTGCCGAAGGCCGCGAACCGCCCGGTCTTCAGCTATCGGCTCTCCATCGTCCACTTCTGGGCGCTGGTGTTCGTGTACATCTGGGCCGGTCCGCACCACCTCCTCAACAGCGCGCTGCCCGACTGGGCGCAGACCATCGGCATGATCTTCAGCCTCATGCTGTGGGCGCCGTCCTGGGGAGGCATGCTCAACGGCCTGATGACCCTCCGCGGCGGCTGGGCCGAGGTGCGGCGGGAGCCGGTGCTCAAGTTCTTCGCCGCGGGCGTGACCTTCTACGGCATGTCCACGTTCGAGGGCCCGCTGCTCTCGATCAAGGGCGTCAACGCCCTCGCGCACTACACCGACTGGATCATCGCCCACGTCCACGCCGGCGCGCTCGGCTGGAACGGCTTCATGGCCGCCGGCATGTTCTACTGGATGGTCCCCAAGCTGTTCGGCACCAAGCTCCACTCGGAGCGCGCCGCCAACATCCACTTCTGGCTCGGGACCGCCGGCATCATCCTCTACGTCGTGTCCATGTGGGTCGCCGGCATCACGCAGGGCCTCATGTGGCGCGCGACCGACGCCAAGGGCTCGCTGCTCTACCCGAACTTCCTCGAGACGCTGACCGCCCTCAAGGGCATGTACTGGACCCGCATCGTCGGCGGCACCCTGTACCTCGTCGGCATGCTGATGATGGCCTGGAACCTCTTCATGACCGCGAAGTCCGGCAAGGCCGTCGACGGCGAGGCCGAGGTCGTGGTCGAGGTCAGCGACGCCCCCGCCGTCCCGTGGACCCGCATCGTGTTCGGCGGCCCGGTGGTCGTGTCCCTCATCGTGCTGGTGGTGCTCTCCGGCATCGCCTTCACCTCGGAGGTCGGCGCCGGCGCCTTCATGCTCCTCGCCCTCGCGATCGCGGTCATCGCGATCATGATCGGCCAGAAGAAGAAGGATCCCACCAAGCCCGGCTGGCACGCCCTCGTCGAGGGTCGCGCGTTCCTGTTCAGCGTGTTCACGGTCATCGCGGTGCTCATCGGCGGCGCGGCCGAGATCATCCCCTCGCTGATCATCAAGCAGACGGACGCCGCGGTCCTCGCCGCCAAGCACCCGCCGTACAGCGCCCTCGAGCTCGAGGGGCGTGACATCTACATCCGCGAGGGCTGCTACAACTGTCACTCGCAGCTCATCCGCCCGTTCAAGTGGGAGGCGCAGCGCTACGGCGCGCCCACCACGCTGGACGACTCGCGCTGGGACCACCCGTTCCAGTGGGGCAGCAAGCGCACCGGTCCAGACCTCGCCCGCGTCGGCGGCAAGTACCCGAACGTCTGGCACTGGCAGCACATGATCGACCCGCGCACCATCTCGCCGGGCTCGAACATGCCGAGCTACACCCACCTGCCGACCGCCACGGTGGACTTCGCGGGCACCAAGGAGAAGGTCTACGCGATGAAGACGCTCGGCGTGCCCTACTCGGACGCCCAGATCAACGGCGCGCAGGCCTCCGCCCAGGCGCAGGCCGCCGAGATCGTCGCCGATCTCAAGGCCGCCGGGGTCAACGCGAACCCGAACAGCCAGCTCGTCGCGCTGACGGCGTTCCTCCAGCGGCTCGGCAAGCCGCCGGCGCCCAAGCCCGCGGCGACGACCATGCCGGTCACCGTCAACGACAAGCCGGCCGACGCGCCCGCGCCGACGGCGGCCACCCACTGAGGAGCAGACCATGAAGCAACAGCTGCTGCTCCAGAGCCCCCTGCTCACGCTGCCCATCATCGCGCTCGGGCTGTTCCTCGCGGTGTACCTGGCGGTGCTGATCCGGACCTACCTGCGGCGACCGTCGGCCTACGACCCCATCGCGCGCCGGCCCCTCGAAGACGACTGGAAGGAGGAAGACGATGGGACACGTTGACCCGCAAGACGCCGCCAACGGGGTCGTGCACGAGTACGACGGCATCAAGGAGCAGGACAACAAGCTCCCCAACTGGTGGCTCGGCACGTTCTACATCACCATCGCCTTCGCCGGTTACTACTGGCTCGCGGCCGAGGGGTTCAAGACCACCCTCTCTCCGCGCGCGGAGTTCGATCAACAGATGGCCGCGCAGGCTGCCGAAGAGGCGGCCAAGCTCAAGGCGATGGGCGCAGTCGACGACACAAGCCTCACCAACATGGCGAAGAACGCCTCGGCGGTGGCCGAGGGGCAGGGGGTCTTCATGGCCAACTGCGCCTCGTGCCACGCAGCGAACGGCGGCGGCGGCATCGGTCCCAACCTGACCGACAACGCCTGGCTGCACGGCGGCGCGCCGACGAAGATCTACACGACCGTGAAGGAGGGCTTCACAGCCAAGGGCATGCCCGCCTGGGGTGCGATCCTGGGCGAGGAGAAAACCCGCCTCGTCGCGGCCTACGTCGTCTCGCTCAAGAACACCAACGTGGCCGGTGGAAAGCCGCCCGCGGGCGAGGTCGAGAAGTGAAGGAACGGGCGTGCGCGCCCCTCGCACGTTCTTCGCGCACGCCCTCCGACCCTACAGCAGCGCTCGCCTCCGGGCTGGCGCTGCTGGTTCGTTTTGGCATCCTGTGCTCTCGGCTTTGTCGCTCTCCGAATCCTCCGGGCCACTGGTTGGCTCTTTCTAGGCAAGACTGATGGCGAAGGTCCACCTGCCCGTGGTCGAGCCGGGCTCCATGCAGAGCTCCCTGCGCTCCGACGGTTCTCGAAACTGGGTCCAGCCCGCGGACGTCTCCGGCCGCTTCAGCCGCGCCCGGAAGCTGGTGTTCGTGCTGTTGATCGCCTGGTGGGCGGTCCTCCCCTGGCTGCGGGTCGACGGGAGGCCGGCGCTGCAACTCGACGTCGAGCACCGCCGCTTCTTCCTGTTCGGCGCGACGCTCAACGCCCAGGACACCTACCTGCTGTTCTTCCTCCTCACCGGCATCGGCTTCTCGCTGGTCCTCGTGACCACGCTGCTCGGGCGCGTGTGGTGTGGTTGGTCGTGTCCGCAGACGGTGTTCCTCGAGGGCATGTTCCGCCCCCTCGAGCGCATCCTCGAGGGCACGAGGGAGGCCCGGATGCGCCGTGACGCCGGGCCGTGGAACCTCGACAAGACGCTGCGCAAGACGGCCAAGCACGTCGCGTTCGTGATCCTCGCGGCCTTCGTCGCGCACGTGTTCGTCGGGTACTTCGTCAGCACCAAGACCCTCTTCCAGATGATGCGGCGGAGCCCGAGCGAGCACCCGGAGGCGTTCGCCTGGGCCTTCGCCCTCACCGCCATCTTCTACGGCAACTTCGCCTGGTTCCGCGAGCAGCTGTGCGTCGGCCTCTGCCCCTACGGCCGGCTCCAGTCGGTCCTCGTCGACAAGGACTCGCTCGTCGTCGGCTACGACGTCAAGCGGGGTGAGCCGCGGGGGAAGGCGAAGGACAAGGGCACGGCCCACGGTGACTGCATCGATTGCAAGCGCTGCGTGGTCGTGTGCCCGACGGGCATCGACATCCGCAACGGGATGCAGCTCGACTGCGTGGCGTGCACGGCCTGCATCGACGCCTGCGACGAGATCATGGTCAAGGTCGGCAAGCCGACCGGCCTCGTCCGCTACGACTCGGCGAGCGGCTTCGACGGCGCGGGCAAGAAGCTGCTGCGCCCGCGGGTGTTCGTCTACCTGGCGCTGATGCTGATCGGCGCGGTGGTCGCCACCGTCGCCTTCCGGCGGCGCACCGACTTCGAGGCCAACCTCCTGCGCGTGCAAGGGACGCCGTTCGTGGTCGAGGGGCCACTGGTCAAGAACGCCTTCACGATCCACCTGGTCAACAAGAGCCCTCAGAAGATGCGTTACCTGATCGAGCCCGAGGCCAGCGCGGGGCTCGTGTTCGACGTCCCGATCGCGCAGCCCGAGGTGGAGTCCATGTCCGGCATCACCCTGCCGGTCACCATCACCACGGCGCGCCTCGGCTTCGTGCAGCGGGGCATCCGCATCAAGATCCGCAACGTCACCACCGGGAAGTCCGAGGTGATGGCCACGGGCACCCTCCTCGGTCCGATGGGAGGCCTTTGATCGTCGCCGCCCTCGCCGCCGCGGCCCTGCTCGGAGCGACCTCGTCGGTCCACTGCGCAGCCATGTGCGGACCACTGGCCGCGGTCGGGTGCAGTCGCTCCCGCGAGGGGCGCGGTCAGGTCGAAGGCGGGGCGCTGTTCGGCTACCTCGGCGCGCGGGCGCTCGGGTACGGCCTCGCGGGGAGCGTGGCCGGGACCGTCGGGGCTCCGCTCGCCGCCGGGCGCTTCGGTGAGGGGCTGCGGGTGGGCGTGGCCGTGCTGGTCGGCGTCTTCCTCGTCACGCGGGCGGTCGGCTGGCTTGTCGGGCGCGAGGGCGGTGGCCTCGTGCAGCTGCGTCGCGGGGGCCCGGGCTGGTTCGAGCGACTCGCGCCGTACCTGCCGCGCAAGGGGGCCGCGCTCGGCTTCGCCACCACGTTCTTCCCCTGCGGAGTGTTGCTCACGGGGCTGCTCTCCGCGGCGGCGAGCGGATCGACGGCGCTCGGGGCGGGGATGATGGTCGCCTTCGCGCTGGCCTCGAGCCCGCTGCTGCTGCTGCCCACCTTCGTCGGGGCCCGCGCGCGGCCGCTGCTGGCGCGACCCCTCGG
>CAZUZY010000247.1:0-12864 GCA_964624885.1 uncultured Polyangiales bacterium
GGCGGGCGGCGGAGCCTGTGGCGCGGCGGTCGGCTCCGCCTTCGCCTCGGGGGCCTTCGGCTCCTCCTTCACTTCTTCCTTGGGAGGCTCCTCCTTGGGGGGCTCCTCCTTCGGGGTCTCGATCTCGACCTCGACCGGCGGCGGCGCGGCGTGCGCGGGCGCCGGCTGGGCGACCGCCGCGAAGACGATCCCCACGTGCACCAGCACCGCGCCGACGAGGCCCACGCCCAGCGCGCCGCGCTTCTCGGGGGTCGGGAGCATCGCCTGGGTGTTCATGCCTTCTTCTCCGCGCCGAATGCGATCTTGGTGATGCCGACCTTGCGCAGCTCGTCGACGACGTGCAGCACGGTGCCGTGAGCGACCGCCTGCGAGGCCGAGACGACCGTGCGCAGCTCCTTGTGCTTGGCGAAGGCCGTGGTGGCGGCCGCGCGCAGCGCCGCGTCGTCCTTGGCCTCGACGCCGTCCACCTTCACGTGCCCCTCGCGGTCGATGGCGACCGTGAACACCACCTGCACCTCGGAGGCCGAGGCGGCGCGCGGGAGGTCCATCGGCACGCCCTGCGAGACCATCATCTTGGCCGTGACCATGAAGATGATCAGCAGCACGAGGGTGATGTCGACGAGCGGCGTGATGTTGATGCCGGTGATCGAGTCTTCGTCGTTCTGGGCGGCCGAGGCCATGTCACACCTCCCGGGCGGCCGGGATGGCCGAGATGCGGAGGCTCGAGCTCGAGCTGCGCAGGTCGATCTTGCGGGGCGCGGCGGGCGTGCCCTCGAGGTGCGAGAGCAGCAGGCGGGTGAGCGCCTCGGTGCTCGCGACGATCGACTTGATGCGACGCTGGAACCAGTTGAACGCGGCGACGGCGGGGATGGCCACCGCGAGGCCGATGGCCGTGGCGACGAGGGCCTCGGCGATGCTGCCCATGACGGCGCTGCCGCCGGCGTTGGAGGTCGCGGCCTCCCCGAGCTTGTCGAAGGCCTGGATGATGCCGATGACGGTGCCGAGGAGACCGATGAACGGGGCGTTGTTGCCGAGGGTGCCGAGGAACGCGAGGCGGCGCTCGAGGCGGAGACGCTGGAGCGCCGTCGCGCCGATCATGGCCTCGGCGGCGGCGTTGGGGCCGCGCTCGGCCTGCTCGAGGCCGGCGACGACGACGGCCGCCTCGATGGTCTCCTCCTCGGCCATCGCCTTGCGCGCGGCCTCGAGGTCGCCGGCGCGGAGCTTCTGATCGAGCTTCTTCACGAGGCGCGGCAGGTCGCCCTCGGCGCTCTTGAAGAACCAAGCGCGCTCGATCATGACGGCGACGCTGGCGACCGAGAGCCCGATCATCGTGTACATGATGGGAGCCGCGCCCATCGAGAGCATGAGAGCCTTGGATTTGGTGACGATGTCCATGCGAGCCCCCTCAGCACGGCACATGCCAGGGTCCACCCCGCCGCCGGGAGCCTTTTTTCTTGCGAATTCTCGCGGTCGAGCTCGTCTTGTCCGCGGCGGACACCCGTCCGTGAGAACGTCCGGAACCTGTCCGGGCACGATGGACTCGAAGGACGGACGATGAGCACCGCCGGGCAGACCACCGAGTCGTTCGTCCAGGACCGCGTATCGCGCGCGGCCCTGTATTCGGCGGGCCTCACGGGCACGGCGCTGGCGTTCCGGGTCGGCGGCAACCTGGCCGGGCGGTTCCCGATGCTCGAGCCCTCGATGCTGGTCCACGCTGGCGCGCTGGCGGTGCTCGCGCTGTTGTTCTTCGTCACGCGGGGGGAACGGGCCCGCGGCGCCCGGTTCGTGCGCGGCGCGGAGGCGGTGGGGTTCGTCGGCGCCTCGACGCTCGAGGCCATGATGGCGCTGTTCATCCCCATGGATGCTCGCCCCGACATGATCGTACTGCTGGCCCTCACGATGACCATGGTCACCCGGGCCATCGTCGTGCCGAGCAGTCCCACGCGCACGACGCTCCTCACCGCGGCGGCTGGGGTCCCCATCCTCGTGTTCTGTGCGCTCGGGGCCCGCCACATCGCGCCCAAGCCGACGCTCACCGCCCCCGTGGCCATCGTGACCATCGCGGCCGGCCTCTGGTGGACCTTGACGGTGATCCTCGCGGCGCTGGCGAGCCGCACCATCTTCGGCCTCCGCCGCGAGGTGCGCGAGGCGCGCCAGCTCGGGCAGTACCAGCTCGTCGAGAAGATCGGCGAGGGCGGCATGGGCAGCGTCTACCGCGCCCACCACGCGCTCTTGCGTCGGCCGACGGCCATCAAGCTGCTGCCGCCCGACCGCAACGGGCCCGAGGACGTGGCCCGCTTCGAGCGCGAGGTGCAGCTGACCGCGAGCCTCAGCCACCCCAACACGGTCACCATCTTCGACTACGGTCGCACGCCCGACGGCACCTTCTACTACGCGATGGAGCTGCTCGACGGGTTGAACCTCGAGCAGATCGTGGAGGCGGGGGGCCCGCTGCCGGTGGCGCGCGCCATCCACGTGATGCGCCACGTCGCGGCGGCCCTGGTCGAGGCGCACGGCGCCGGCCTCGTGCACCGCGACATCAAGCCGGCCAACGTGCTGCTCTGCAAGCAGGGCGGCGCGCTCGACGTGGTGAAGGTGGTCGACTTCGGCCTCGTGAAGCGGCTGCACGGCGGCGACGGCGACCCGGCGGCCAGCGAGAGCCGCGTCGAGCGCATCACCGGGACACCGCTCTATCTGTCGCCCGAGGCCATCGCGAAGCCCACTTCGGTCGGGCCGTCGAGCGACCTCTACGCGCTCGGCGCGATGACCTACTACCTGCTGACGGGCGCGCCGCCGTTCCGCGCGGACACGGTGGTGGAGCTCTGCGCGGCCCACCTGCACAAGGCGCCGGAGCCGCTCGAGGGCCGCATGTCGGTCGAGGTCCCGCGCGAGCTCTCGGCGCTGATCCTGGGTTGCCTGGCGAAGTCGACCGGCGACCGGCCCGCGGACGCGAAGGCGCTGGTCGACGCGCTGGCGCCACTCGCCGCGCGGCACCCGTGGACGCAGGAGGACGCCGAGCGCGCCGCGGTGACGGGTCGGGCCGACGCGGTCAGCGGGATCCACGGTCGCTCGCCGAACACGGTGACGATCGATCTCGCGCACCGCTGACCGCGCTGTCCGCGGCGCGCCGGACACCCGTCCGTCGGCCGCGTCCGCGGACTGTCCGGTCACTCTCCGAGGCCCATTTTCGGCCACTTCGTCGTTGGCACCGTCGCTGCAAAGGGCCGCGTCACGATGAAGCTCCGTCGCCTGCTCCCCACCCTCACGTGCTCGCTCGCGCTGCTCGCCGTGGCCGCCCCGAGCTTCGCCGCGCCCGACGCACCCGACGCGAAGCTGGTCGCGCCGAAGATCGTCACCAACGTGACCGCGCCCTACCCCGCGAGCAAGGTCGGCTCCGGCGAGAAGGCCACCGTCGGCCTGCTCCTCACCCTCGACGCGACCGGCAAGGTCACCGAGGTGAGCGTGGCGACCTCCGGCGGCGCCGCGTTCGACGACGCCGCCAAGGAGGCCGCCAAGTCCCTCGTGTTCTCGCCGGCCACCAAGGACGGCGTGGCCATCCCCGCCAAGATCCCCTTCACGTTCAGCTTCGAGGAGCCGATCGTGGCGGCGCCGACGCCGGCGCCGGTGAAGGCCGGCGCGCTGCGCGGGGTGGTGCGCAGCAAGGGCGACGAGCCGCTCCCGGGCGCCGCCGTCGAGGTGAGCCAGGGTGGCAAGAGCGTCGCCAAGGCGACCACCAGCTTCGACGGCGTGTTCGTCTTCGGTCAGCTCGCCCCCGGCACCTACTCGGTCAAGGTCACCCTCGACGGCTTCCAGGCCTTCACCGTCGACGAGACGGTGGCGGCCGGGGAAGAGACGCAGGTCGTCTACCGCCCGCAGGTGGTCCCGCCCAAGCCCACCGGCGACGAGCCGATCGAGATCGAGGTCAAGGGCCAGAAGCCCCCGCGCGAGGTGACCCGCCACGTGCTCGAGGCCGCCGAGCTCAAGAAGATCCCCGGCACCAACGGCGACGCGATCCGCGCCATCGAGAACCTCCCTGGCGTGGCGCGCCCGCCGAGCGTGCAGGGGCTCCTCATCGTCCGCGGCTCGTCGCCGTTCGACACCGGCATCTTCGTCGACGGCACGCAGATCCCGCTCGCCTACCACTTCGGTGGGCTCGTCTCCGTGGTGCCGAGCGAGGTGCTCGAGCGGATCGAGTTCTATCCGGGCAACTACGGCGTGCAGTTCGGGCGGGGGATGGGCGGCGTGGTCGACATCGGCCTGCGCTCGCCCAAGAAGGACGGCATCCACGGCCTCTTGCAGGTCGACCTGCTCGACGGCCGCGTGATGATCGAGGGGCCGATCGGCGCCCGCACGCGGTTCCTCGCCGCCGCGCGCCGCTCGTGGGTCGACGCCTGGCTCAAGCCGGTGCTCGAGCAGACCGGCACCGGCGTGTCGACGGCCCCTGTCTACTACGACGCGCAGGTGATCCTCGAGCACGACGTGACCGACCAGACCACCGCGCGCCTCGCGTTCTTCGGCGCCAAGGACAAGCTCGCCATCACGCTCAACGCGCCCGACCCCAACGACCCGGTGGCCGGCGACCTCGGAGTGAGCCTGTGGTTCTGGTACCTGCAGGGCCGGGTGCAGTCGAAGCTCCCCGGCGGGCACCGCTGGACGACGACGATCAGCTACGGCGCCGACGCGCAGGACGTCCAGTTCGCCAGCAACTACCTGCGCATCACCACCTATCCGCTCACGCTGCGCACGGATTTCCGCGCCAAGCTCGCCGAGTCGGCCTCGGCCGTGTTCGGCATCGACACCCAGTGGACCAACGCCGACATCCAGCTGAAGGTCCCGCCGATCCCGCGCGAGGGCGAGGCCCCCTCGCCGTTCTTCTCGCGGCCCCCTTCGGTGTTCGACTTCAACGCCAAGGTGTTCCGGCCGGGCGCCTACGCCCTGCTCGACTGGCGCCCGCTCGAGGACCTGACGCTGCTCCCCGGCGTGCGGCTGGACTACACGAAGGACACCGCGGAGTGGAACGTCTCGCCGCGCATCGCCGGCCGCTGGAACGTCACGAGGCACCCGCGCACCACCCTGAAGGGCGGCATGGGGGTGTTCTACCAGCCGCCGCAGCCGAACGAGAGCGTGCCGCCCTACGGCACCGCCGGCCTCGGCAACAACCGCTCCACCCACGTGAGCCTCGGCTTCGAGCGCGAGTTCGGTCCGCACGTCGAGCTCTCGGTCGAGGGCTTCTACAAGGACCTGCGCAACCTCGTCGTGCAGCGCGACGCCGCCGCCGACACACAGAGCGGCGCCGCCTGGGCCAACACGGGCTCGGGGCGCGTGGCGGGCGCCGAGTTCCTGCTCCGCTACAAGAACGACGGCAAGTTCTTCGGCTGGATCGCCTACACGCTGAGCAAGAGCCAGCGCCGCGACGCGCCCGGCGAACCATTGCGCGATTTCCAGTACGATCAGACGCACATCCTTTCGGTGCTCGCGAGCTACCAGCTCGGCAACGGCTGGCAGGTCGGCGGACGGTTCCGGTACGTGACCGGGAGTCCATACACTCCTTATACGGGTGGCGTCGGCGACTACGACGCGGGCGCCTACTCGGCGATCCCGGGGGCGCTCTACTCGGCGCGCGACGGCGCATTCCACCGCCTCGATCTGCGCGTCGACAAGACCTGGAAGTTCACCGGCTGGCAGCTCGGCGCCTACCTGGACATCCAGAACGTCTACAACCGGCGCAACCCAGAAGGCCAGCAGTACAACTACAACTACAGCAAGAGCCAGGCGGTCGCCGGGCTCCCCATCCTCCCGGTGATCGGTCTGCGAGGTGAGCTATGAAACGATTGTTCGACTGGGTCCTCGCCATCCTCACGGCCCCGATGTTCGTCGGCTGTGGCTCCGACTTCGACCCCGGCTCGCGCGTCGTCGGCACCCGCGTGGTCGCCGTGGTCGTCGACCAGCCCTACGCCCACCCCGGGGAGACGGTGAAGGTCGACGCGCAAGCCCTCGACACGCTCGGGCGACCGCTCGAGTGGGGGTTCGTCACCTGCTTCGCGCCGAGCGCCACGACGCCGTTCGCCTGCTTCCAGAAGATCGCCGAGGACGCGATGGGCGGGACCCCGCCCGCGCTGACCATCGGGCCGAGCAACACCTACTCCTACACCGTGCCGGCCGACGCGCTGTCCCGGCTCCCGGCCGCGGCGCGCCCTTCGGCCTATGTCGGGGTGCTCATGGTCACCTGCCCGGGCAAGATCCAGCCCGGGAACACGCAGGGCCTCCCGCTCGCCTGCGTCGCCGACGGGCGCGCGCTGCGCCTCGACGAGTTCGAGGTCGGCGTGAAGCGCGTGTTCCTCCGCGAGAAGGACCGCAACCAGAACCCGGTGATCGCCAAGGTGAACTGGGACGGCGTCGAGTGGCCGGAGGCCGAGGTCAAGGAGGTCTCGCCCTGCAGCAGCGCGACCGAGAACCGCTACGACCGCTGCGACGGCGGCGAGAAGCACGTCGTCGCCGCCATCCTGGGGCCGGGCGCGCGGGAGACGGGGACCGACGAGCTCGGCAACCCGTTCACCGAGGACGTCGCCATCCAGCACTACGCGACGGAGGGCCTGTTCGAGTACGACGCGCGCATCGGCGAGCGCCCCGAGTCCGGGTGGGTCGCCCGCGCCGGCGCCTCGGGCAAGACGGTGACCCTGTGGTTCGTGGCGCGCGACAACCGCGGCGGCGTCGGTTGGACGTCACGCCGGGTGAAGGTTCGCTAGCCTCGGCAGCGCCATGACCATCCTCGTCGTCGACGACCAGGCCGCCGTCCGCACCGCGCTCGAGGTGCTGTTCGACGTCCACGGCCTCCCCTGCGAGGCCGTGGCGAGCCCGAAGGAGGCGCTCGCGCGGGTGCGCGCGGGCGGCGTCTCGGTCGTCGTGCAGGACATGAACTTCTCCGCCAACCAGACCACCGGCGCGGAGGGGGTGGCGCTGTTCCGCGAGCTGCGCCAGGTCTCACCCGGCCTGCCCGTGGTGCTGCTCACCGCGTGGAGCTCGCTCGAGACCGCCATCACGCTCGTCAAGGAGGGCGCGGCCGACTACCTCGAGAAGCCCTGGAACGACGACAAGCTGCTCGCCACGGTGAAGAACCTGAGCGAGCTCGCGCGCCTCTCCGGCGAGAACCGCGCGCTGCGGGCCGCCGCGAGCCAGGCGCGTGCCGAGCTCGAGAAGACCCACGACCTGCGCGGCCTCGTCTACGCGAGCGACGCGATGCACCGGGTGGTCGCCCTCGCCGTGCAGATCGCCCGCGCCGACGTGCCGGTCCTGATCACGGGGCCCAACGGCGCCGGCAAGGAGAAGCTCGCCGAGATCGTGCAAGCCGCGTCTCGCCGCAAGGACAAGCCGTTCGTGCGGGTGAACGCCGGCGCGCTCCCCGACAACCTGCTCGAGGCGGAGCTGTTCGGCGCCGAGGCGGGCGCGTTCACCGGCGCCCAGAAGCTGCGGGTGGGGCGCTTCGAGTCGGCCGACGGGGGCACGCTGTTCCTCGACGAGATCGGCAACCTGTCGATGTCGGGGCAGATGAAGCTGCTCCGGGTGTTGCAGACCGGCGAGCTGCAGCGGCTCGGCAGCAACGTCACCCGCAAGGTCGACGTGCGGGTCGTCAGCGCGACCAACGTGGACCTGCCGCGCGCGATCGAGGAGCGCACGTTCCGCGAGGACCTCTATTTCCGCCTCAACGTGATCGAGCTGCGCGTGCCGCCGCTCGCCGAGCGCCGCGACGACGTGCTGCCGCTGGCCGAACGGTTCGTCGTCGAGCTCACCGAGGAGGCCGGGGAGGGCCCGCCGCCCACCCTCGCCGAGGACGCCCGCCGCGCGCTGCTCGCCCACCCGTTCTCGGGCAACGTGCGCGAGCTCCGCAACCGCGTGCAGCGCGCGGTGCTGCTCTGCCAGGACGGCGTGGTCCACGCCGCCGACCTCGACCTCGACCACGCGCGGGCCGCGCGGAGCAGCGTGGCTTCGCCCGCGCGGAGCGAGCCCGCGTCGCGCGAGCTCGAGGTCGACCGGGCTTCGCTCGAGGCGCTCCTCGAGCGGCTCGATTTCAACATCTCGAAAGCCGCAGCGGAGCTCGGGCTGAGCCGCCAGGCCCTGTATCGCCGCATGGAGCGCGCGGGCGTGAGCCTCGAGCGCAAGGTCAAGCGGTGACCCCCCTCGGCCTCGCGCTCGGCGCGGCGCTCTTGCTGTCCCTCCTCTTGCTCGCGCAGCAACGGCAGGCCCTCGCCCGGGTCGAGCGGGCCCGCGACCGGCTCGAGGGTCGGCTCGACCAGGCGGAGCGCTCGCTGCGCGAGGGCGACGATCTGCTGCGCGCGCTCGGCGATCACGCGCCCATGGCGATGGTCATCTACACCGAGGAGGGCGCCCTCGCGTACACCAACGTCGAGGCGCGGGCGCTGTTCTTCGAGGGCCGCGAGCCGCCGGCGGGCACCCAGTTCCTGAGCCTCCTCGAGGCGGGCCCGGAGACGCTGCGGCGCGCGGTGGTCGGCGAGCGGGACGAGCTGTTCACCGTCGACGAGGCCGGCGAGCGCGAGATCTACCACGTGGGCAAGCGGCACTTCCGGAGCGGCCAGGGCCGGCTGCTCACGCTGCTCATGGTCAAGCGGCTCACCCACGAGCTCGGTCGGCAGGAGCTCGAGGCGTGGAAGCGCATCATCCGCGTGATGGCCCACGAGATCGGCAACTCGCTCGCGCCGGTGTCGTCGCTCGTGCACTCCGCCCGCGTGCTCACCCGGGGCAAGGACGAGAGCGGCAAGCTCGAACGCATCTTCGAGACCATCGCGGAGCGCGCCGACCACCTGCGCTCGTTCCTCGAACGCTACGCGACCCTCGCCCGCCTGCCCGAGCCGCGCAAGCGGGCCGTGGAGCTGGGCGCGTTCCTCGAGAAGGTCGGGGCGATGTTCCCGCAGGTCGTCGTGACCGCGGGCCCGGGCGAAGCGCACTTCGACCCGGCGCAGCTCGAGCAGGTGCTGATCAACCTGCTCAAGAACGCCGCCGAGGCGGGCGGCGACGGCGACGCCATCGAGCTCGAGGGCGCAGTCGAGCCGGACGGCAGCGTGCGACTCGTCGTGCGCGATCGCGGTCAGGGCCTCTCGAGCGAGGTGATGGGGAGCGCGTTCGTGCCGTTCTACTCCACCAAGGAGAAGGGCTCCGGGCTCGGGCTGCCGCTCTGCCGGGAGATCGTCGAGGCCCACGGGGGCCGGCTGCGGCTGCAGAACCGTGCAGGGGGTGGCGCCGAGATCGTCGTACGCCTACCGGCGCGCGACACCACCGGCGACGAGCTCCGGGTGAAGCTCACGCTGACGCGCGGCTGACAGCCCCCATGCTAGGGTCCCGGCGGGGCGTTCGTCGCGCGCCTGGAGGATTTGCATGTTTCACCGTCACAACGAGGGCGCCGAACGGATGCGCCAGCGCAAAGAGGCCGAAGATCAGGCGCCTCGCCTCGCGGAGTCGTGTCCCACCCTGCAGACACTCCGACTCCAGCTGCGGTTCCGTCGCGGTGAGACGCGCATCGAGGACTCGGCCCACGTGAAGATCGTCGTGGTGCCGCGCGCACCGGCCATGTTCTTCGTCCCCTGCGCCGACAAGGAGTGCCGCGAGGGCGGCCACGACATCACGAGCATGGTGATGGACGGCCTGCGCCGGAAGCAGACCACGGTGACCGGCGAAGACGCGTGCCACGGCACGCTCGGCTCGGCGCAGAGCCGGTGCAGCGGCTCGCTCGAGTTCGTCGCCACTGCCACGTATGGCTGATCGGGTGGCTGATCGGGTGGCTGATCGGGTGGCTGATCGGGCGAGCTAGAGCCGGGCGAGCAGGCGCTTCGCGAAGAGGTAGGCGTCGCCCGGCCACCGCGCCGACAGGTAGGCGCCGTCCTCCACCACGAACGCGTGGCGATCGTCGTCGGCGGTCCCGCGGGTGAGGCCGAGCGGTCCGCGCACGAACTGCCCGGGTGAGGCGAGCGTGCTCTTCACCTCGTCCTCCACGTAGGCCGGGTAGGTGCGGTAGTAGCCCCCGAGCTTCCAGGCGGTGATCGCGTACGCCGACCACTCCATCCACTTCGGCAGGCAGGTGGTGGTGCGGTCGCGCAGGATCCCCGCGCGCGCGGCGACGAGCACGCCGTGACAGATGGCGGCGATCGGTCGACCTTGGGCGGCGAACGCGCGCACCTTGGCCTGCAGCGGCGCGCTCGCGAGGTACTGCTTCATGCCCTGCGCGTGGCCGCCGGGGAGCAGCAGCGCGTCGTAGTCGGAGGGGGCGATCGCCTCCCACGCGATCGGTGCGCGGAACGCCGCGTCGGCCTCGAGCTCGCCGTAGAACGCGCGCGGCTCGGGGTCGGCGCCGAGCTTCCCGAAGAGCACCCCGCGGAGGAGGAGCGGGTCGCACGCCGCGGTCGCTCCGCGCTCGGTGGCGAACACGACCTCGTGACCGGCGCGGGTCAGCAAGCGCCAGGGGACCGCGACCTCGGTGGTGTCGAAGTCGCGATCGGGCAGCGGGCAGAGGACGCGCTTGTTCGCCATGGTCCTCTGTAGCGGCGTCGGTGGTCGTCGTCACACGCGGGTCGTGGCACGGGACATGAACGCCCGCGCGCCATGCGCGCGTACCTCCTCGCCGTGCTGCTCGTCTCGTGTCGGGGGCCCGTCGCCCCGACCCCTACGCCCGAGCCGTCCCCCGCTGCGAGCGCCGTCCCCGTGAAGGTGCGGTCGCCGGTCGAGACCAAGACCTGGCTCTGCGGCTGCCACCACGCCTCGGGCATGCTCGGCTCGTGCGACGAGATGGGCTTCGACGCCCCCGACCCCGACTGCCTGCGCACCTACGCGGACTGTTCGCACGTCCTCGCGTGCCTGCGCGGCGAGCCCGGCGTCGGCCCGAAATGCCTCCCTGGCTTCCGCAACGCCGGCGCGATCTCGCGCTGCGCGCGCGTCTGCCGCAAGGCCTCGGACTGCCGCGTCGACGAGGGGTGCACGGAGGAGTGGGGACCGCCCGCCGTGTGCTGGCCGAACTGACGCAGCGCGTGCGCCGGACGCGACCCGTGCGGGTTCAGTAGTTCACCTGCACCTGGAGACGCAGCAGTCGACCGTACTCGTCGTTGCCCGTCGTCGGGTTGGTGCGCCGGGCCTCCACCCAGGCCCCGACCAGCTCGACCGCCTTGCCGAGGTGCGCCTCCACGCCGAGCTCGAGCTCGCGCACCGAGTAGCGCGGCGCGTTGGTCTCGAACTTCTTGCCGCCCTCGTAGACCTGGAAGCGGGCGTAGGGGATCACGGGCTCGACGCGGAGCCCGACCAGCAGGTAGCCGCCGTGGAGGAAGCGCTCGCGCACCAGTTTCTGCGCGCGATCGAGCTCGGGCCCGATGCCCACCGTGTACTCGCCCTGCACCAGCAGCGGGCGCGGGTAGAGCGTGAACGCGAAGGCCCCGCGCACGTCGCGCGGGTCGTCGGGCCCCTTGACGTCCTTGTCCCTCTTGATGGCGAACTTCCCCGCGTACCCGGCGACGCCGAGCTCGAGGATCTGGGTGCCGATCGGGAGCGGGACCGAGGCGCGCGCGACGGCGTGGACGCTGCCGTTGCCCTCGAGCTTGTTCGCGCCCTGACCGGAGTAGACGCCGAGGGCGAGCACGCCGTAGTCCCCCGACCCCTTGAGCCCGTCGTCCACGAGCCGCTTGAACAGGTGCCGCGCCCAGGTCGGCGCGTAGTAGAAGAACGCGCCGAGGTCGCGCTCGTTGGGCGCGCCGCTGTTGATGGCGTCCGAGCGGTCGATCGGCAGCCGGTTCTGGCTCGACTGCATGTTCTCGAATCCGTACGGGACCTTCGACACGCCGACCCGCACCCGCGCCTCCTTGGCGGGCGTCAGGAACAGATCGGCGTACCAGTCGCGCATCGTCACGACGTGCGTGGTGTCGGAGAGCAGGGTGGCGGCGTCGGTCTGCAGGTAGACCTGGACCTGCGGCGTCACGGTGCCCTGCAGGATGAGCCGCGCGCGACGCACGAGGAACGTCTGGCCGTCGCCGCCGAGGGTGCGGTCGGCCTGGGGGTTCACGAGCTCCGGGTTGCTCGCGAAGAGCCGGTTGTAGCGGACCTGGGTGTAGCCCCGCAGCCGGAAGCGCTCGTACCAGGGCGCCTCCTTGTCGTCCGCGGCGGCGACGGTCGGGGTGAGCAACGACAGCGTGGTGAGCAGGAGCGACGCCGCACGGTTCATGCGGTGGCGAAAGCTAGGATCGGCCCGCCGCCGAGGTGGTCACGTTTCGGTGTCGTGTGCGGCGAATCGGTGACGAGACGGCGGCCGCTCCGTGAATCCGGTGGCGAACCGTCGACGGCTCGGTCTCGTCGGTGACGCCGGCGCGAGGATTCGGTGACGAGGCGGCTCCGCGCGCGGGCACCCCGCGTAGGATGGCGGCCATGCGCGCCCTCCGCTTCCATGCGACCGGTGAACCCGAAGTCCTCGTCCTCGACGACGTGCCCACGCCGACCCCCCGCGCGGGCGAGGTGCTGCTCCAGGTCCGCGCGATCGGCGTGAACTGGGCCGACACGCGCTTCCGGCGCGGCGAGTACTTCGTCCGCCCGCAGCTCCCGCAGATCGCGGGCATGGAGGCGGCGGGCGAGGTGATCGCGCTCGGCGAGGGCGTGCAGGGGCTCGCGGTGGGCGACCGGGTCATGGCGCTCGGCGAGAACGCCTACGCCGAGCAGATGACCGCGCGCGCCGACCACTGCTACCCGATGCCCGAAGGGCTCTCGTTCGTGGCGGCGGCGGCGCTGCCGGTGCAGGGGCTCACCGCGCACCACACGCTCGCGCTGCACGGGCGGCTCGCGGCCGGCGAGTCCGTGCTCGTGCACGCGGCCGCGGGAGGCGTC
>CAZUZY010000248.1:0-12766 GCA_964624885.1 uncultured Polyangiales bacterium
CGGGTCCTCGACGACCTTCGGCGGCGGCGCGGCCTTCGGCGCCGAGGGAGCGACCACGACGGGCGCCGCGGCCGGCGCGTCGACGAGCCCGTCGAGCATCTCGTCCAGCGACGGCGACTCGACCTCACCCGCGAGGCACCCCTCGGGATAGGGCGCGAACGAGCCCCGCAGCGAGATGGCCTGCAGGAGCGCGACGACCTTGGTCTCGACCGCGTCCGTCGCTCCCTGCCCCGCGTCGCCGAGCGCCTGGCGGGCGAGCTTGCCGGCCTCGGCGAGGGCCGCGCGGTGGGCGTCCTGTGCCTCCCGCGCGCCCTTGGCGTCGAGCTTCCCGGCGGCCATGTTGCCTTGCGCCCTGCGGTTCTCGTGGCCGGCCTGCATGACCTTGGCGAGCGCGCCCGCGCGGTAGAGGTGGTTGACCGCCCAGGCCGGCGCGTTGGGCTTGGGCATGGCGCCGAGCAACCGCGCGCCCCCGGGATCGCCGGCGCCCTTCAGCTGGGCGGACAGCTCCTTGCGGCGCGCCACGAAGTCGGCGGGGGAGGCGGCGTAGAGGGCGAGGCGGGCTTCGTCGAACGCGGAGGCCATCGTCGCCCAGCCTAGCGGGGTTGACGGCCGCAGCGCATCGGCCGAAACCGAGGGCATGGGAACGTGGGCGGTCATCATGGCGGGCGGTTCGGGCACGCGGTTCTGGCCGGCGTCGCGCGTGCGCCGACCGAAGCAGTTGCTGCCCCTCGTGCAGGGCGGCGAGTCGCTCCTCGCGGCGACCTTCCGCCGGATCACGAAGGTGCCCGGGATCGACCCTTCGCGGGTGGTGGTGGTGACCGCGGCCGCCCTCGCCGAGGCGACCCAGCGCGAGCTCCCCGCGCTCCTCTCCGCGAACCTGCTCGCCGAGCCCGCGCCGCGCAACACCGCGCCCTGCATCGGCTGGGCGACCGAGGCCATCCTCGCGCGCGACCCCGAGGCCACCGTCGCGGTGCTGCCGAGCGACCAGCACGTGACCGACGACGCGGGCTTCGCCGCCGCGGTGGCGCGCGCCCTCGCCGTCGCCCAGCGCCGCGAGCTCGCGACCATCGGCATCTCGCCGACCCGGCCCGACACGGGCTTCGGCTACATCGAGACCGCGGCGCCGATCGCCGAGGTGGAGGGGGCCCGCGAGGTGCTGCGCTTCGTCGAGAAGCCCGATCTCGCCCGCGCCAAGGAGTACCTCGCGAGCGGCCGGTTCCTGTGGAACAGCGGCATGTTCTTCTTCCGCGCGCCCGCCATGCGCGCGGCGATCGCGGCCCACCTGCCCGAGCTGGCCCGCGGGCTCGCCACCATGAACGCGAGCAACACCGCCGAGGTGTTCCCGCGGCTGCCCTCGATCAGCATCGACTACGGCGTGGTCGAACGCGTCGGCGCGACCGCTGGCAGCATCGGCGTGGTCCCGGGCGATTTCGGGTGGAGCGACGTCGGCAGCTGGGAGTCCACCTGGGAGCTCGCCGACAAGGACCCGCAGGGCAACGCCGCGACCGCGGGCGCCGTGCTCGTCGACGCCGCCGGCAACCTCGTGCGCGCGCACAAGATGGTGGCGCTCGTGGGCGTCTCCGACCTCGTCGTGGTCGAGACCGAAGACGCGATCCTGGTGATGCCACGCGCGCGCGCGCAGGACGTCCGCGCGGTGGTGGACGCGCTCAAGGCGCAGGGGCGGAGCGAGCTCTTGTGAGCACCCGCGAGCTGCCGGCCGAGGGCTTCTTGCCGCTCGACCCGCGAGAGGCCCGGCGCGAAGAGCTGCCGCCCTCCACGCGGCGGGTGTTCGCCGTGGGCGGCGGCAAGGGCGGGATCGGCAAGTCGTTCGTCGCGCAGAGCCTCGCGGTCTACCTCGCGCAGCTCGGCAAGCGGGTCGTGCTGGTCGACGCCGACCCGACCGGCGCGAACCTCCACCTGTCCCTCGGCGTCGAGGCGCCGAGGCCGTTGCCCGAGCTCGCCCGCACCCGCGACGCGGCCTCCACGGCGCCGCCCAAGCAGCTCGAGAGCGCGCTCAGCGAGACCAACGTGCCGGGCCTGCGACTGTTCTGCGCGCCCGTCGAGTCGAGCGAGGGCGGCTCGCTCAAGACCGCCAAGAAGACCCGCCTGCTCGCCATGCTGCGCGCGCTGGTGGACGACGACATCGTGATCGACGTCGGCCCCGGCACCAGCGCGTCGGCGTGTGACCTGTTCCTCGCGGCCGACCTCGGCGTCGTCGTCACCGTGCCCGAGCCCGCGGCGGTCGAGACCGCCTATCGCTTCATCCGCGCGGTGTTCGTGCGCGATCTGCGGCGGGCGCTGCACCCCGATCGCCTGCGCCTGCGCACGCTCGATCGACTGCTCGGCGAGCTGCCGCGCCTGCCGCTCCCGATCGAGCTCTGCAAGCACTTCACCCGCCTCGACGCCCCGCTCGGTGAGCTCGCCGCGCAGACCCTCGCGCGCATGCGCCCGCGGCTCGTCGTCAACCAGGTGCGCGTCAAGAGCGACCTCGAGCTCGGGCCCTGGATGACCCAGGTCGGTGAGCGGCGCCTCGGTGTCACCCTCGATCCGATCGGGCACGTCGAGCACGACGACGCGGTCTGGCTCGCGAACCGCCACCGCGCGCCGCTGCTCGTCGACAACCCGAGCTCCAAGGCCGGCCGCTGCGTGGAGCGCGTCGCGCGACGGCTGCTCGCGGTGCTGCCCCACCGCCTGCGCGAGCTCGATCTGAAGGCGCCCCCGCTCCCCGGCGAGGCCACCCACTACGAGCGCCTCCTCATCCCGCGGGGCGCGAGCGAAGAAGAGGTGCGCCGCGCGGTGAAGCGACAGCGAGAGGTCTACGCCCACGGTGGCCTGCCCACGGTCTCGCTCTACACGCACGAGGAGCTCGATCGCGAGCACGCCCTCTTGTCCGAGGCCGAAGACGTGCTCCTCGATCCGGCGCGGCGCCGCGCGTACGACGTCTCGGTCTTCCCGAACCACGAGGGTGGCCCCGCCCCGCCCTCCCCCGCCGATCGCGTCGTGAGCGAGGCCCAGGCCGCCGAGCTCCGCGAGCTGCAGGTGAGCGTCGCGCGCGAGCTCGGCCCCGACACCGAGTGGAGCGGCGCGCTCCTCAAGCGGGTCCGCGAGTCACGCGGCATCGCCCTCGAGGAGATCGCGCAGAAGACCAAGGTCCCGCACACCCACCTCGCGGCGATCGAGACCGAGACCTTCACCGATCTGCCGTCGCTGGTCTACGTGCGCGGCTTCGTGGCCGAGTACGCCAAGTTCCTGCGCCTCGACCCCACCCAGGTCGCGCGGACCTACCTGCGAAGGGCCCGCGATCTGCTCGAGATCCGCGGCGGATGAGGCTCGATCCCAGCTGGCGGCGAACGCTCGACGTGGCCGCGGCGGCGCTGCTCGCCCGGCTCCTGGTCGTGCTGCTGCTCCCGGCCGAGCCGGTGTGGGACGGCTACTACTACGACCTCGGCGCGCGACGGCTGGCGGGAGGGTTCGGGTACAGCGAGGACCTCCACCTCGGCACGCCGACCGGCGAGGAGCGCGTCGCCTGGCTCGCCTGGGCGCACTACCCCATCGGCTACCCCGGGCTCCTCTCCCTCGTGTACCGGGTCGTCGGACCGGGCACGCTCGTCGGGCCGATCGTCAACGCCATCACCGGAGCCTTGCTCGCGGCGGTCGCGCATCGGCTCGCGCGCGCGCTGTTCGAGGACGAGCGGCGGGCCACCCTCGCGGGGTTCCTCGTGGCGCTGCACCCGGGCCTCGTGCTCTACGCGGGCGCCCTCATGACCGAGCCGCTCGCGGCCCTACTCATGTTCGGCGCCCTGCTCGCCGCGCGGCGCGGCCGGAACCTCGCGTCGGGCCCGGTGCTCGCGGGGGTGCTCCTCGGCCTCGCCACGCTGGTGCGACCCAACGTGATCCTCCTCGCGCCGTTCGTCGCGCTCCTGGTGCACGACGGCGTGCTGCGGCGCGCCGGAGAGGCCTTCTTGGCGGCGGGCGCGCGGTGGGTCGCCCGGTCGGCGGTCGTGTCGGCGTGCGCGCTCGCGGTCGTCACCCCGTGGACCCTGCGCAACTGCCGGGTGATGGATGCCTGCGCGTTCGTGTCGACCAACGCCGGCTGGAACCTGGTCATCGGGAGCGCGCCGGGCGCCACCGGCAAGTTCGAGTTCCTGGTCGGCCACACCCCGGAGGGCGGCCCCACCTGCGACGAGGGGGGGCAGGTGGCGCAGGACCGCTGCTGGTTCCGCTACGGCACGCGCATCATCAAGGCCCACCCCGGGCACTGGCTCTCGCTCGTGCCCGCCAAGCTCCACTACACCCTCGACGCCGAGTGGTTCCCCATCAACTACCTGCGCGAGGCGCGGCCCGACGCGGTGAGCGCCGGCGCCCACGTGGCGATCGGCAAGCTGCTCACCGGCTTCAACCACCTGCTCGTGACGCTGGCGGCGCTCGCCGCGCTCGGCGGCGTCGACCGCGGAGAGGACCGCCGCGCGCGACGTGTGCAGCTCGCCTTGCTGGTCGGCCTCGCCATCCTCCTCGGCCTCTCGGCCGACGTCGCCACGCCGCGCGTGTGGCCGCTCGGGGTGGCGGCGTGCTTGCTGCCATTGCTGCCACGAGTCCCGGGTGCTCCCCGCAGGGACCCGATGGAGTGGGCGATCGCCGGGGTGATCCTCACGACGCTGCTCACCCACGCGGTCTTCTTCGGCGAGGACCGCTACCACCTCGTGGCGTCGCCGGCCTTCGCCTTGCTGGCCGCGGGCCTCGCGCGGCGCGGCGTCACTGCGCCGGCGTGAGCGGCGCGGTCTCGATCTGCACGTCGACGCTGGTCATGAGCTTGTGCACCGGGCACCGCGCGACCACGTCGTAGAGCTTCTGGCGCTGGGCCTCGTCGAGCGGGCCGTGGAACGCGAGCCGCACGTGGAGCACGTAGCGGCCCTTGCGCTCCTCGCGGTCGTCGCGCTCCACGTGCGCCTCCACGCGCTCGAGGGGGATCCCGTTGCGCTTGGCGTACCAGGTGGCCGTGAGCGTCTTGCAAGAGGCCAGGGCGGCGTCGAAGTAGTCGTGCGGCCCGGGCGCGGTGTCCGTGCTGCCCTCCGCCGGGCCGACGTCGGCGCGGAACGTGTGGCCGCGCACCTTCAGGATCTGCGGGTATTCGCCCGGCGTCTCGGTCTCGACATCGATCATGAGGGCGAGGCTAGCGCACCCGCGGCCCGCGCCAGCGCCGCCTCGGCGCAGGGGACGACCAGCGCGGCGATCGGGGGGCTCTGCGGATCGAGCGCGGCGAGCTCGGACCGCAGCGCCGCGCGCCCCTCGGCACCGCTGACGGAGAGGGCGAAGGCCAGCGTGCGGTAGGCGAGGATCGCGTGCCGCTCCTCGTCGGCGGCGATGGTCTCGAGGACGGCGCGGACCGCGGGGTCGGCCTCTTCCTCGGCCTCGGCGCGCACCGCCACGGCGCCCACCGTCTCCTGCACGCAGGCGTCGCGGAACGTGGAGACGACGAGCTCCACCGCGGTCGGGATCGAGAGGGGGGGCAGTGCGAGCGGACCGGGGCCGACTCCGGGCCCGGCGAGCCCGAACACGAGGCGCGCGTGCTCCACCTCGTCGAGCGCGGCGCGGTGGGTGTCGGCGACGAGCTCGGCCGGCGCGCCGTGGGCCAGCAGCGCCAGCGCGGTGAGCGAGAACGAGGCGATGGCGGCGTGCTCGCCGAGCGCGGCACGGAGGAAGCGACCGGAGCGCTGGTCCGCGACAGCGCTGCCCTTCGCCCAGTCGTCGCGCGGCCAGGCCTCGGCGATCACGTCTCCCGCCTCCTCGCGGAGGGCGCGACCGACCCACGGTGGCACGCAGATCTCCTGGGTCTCGTAGCAACAGGTGTCGGTCTTGGTCTTCTTGCGCTCGGCCGCGGTGACGTCGGCGAGGAGCGCGACCGAGCACTCCGGCGCCGGCCCCGTGCCACCGTGGCAGCCCATGGGGGCCGCGGGGTGACACGGGCAAGGCTCGGGCAGCTGTGTGGGACACGCCTTGGGCTTGGTCGCCGGGACGTTCGGGAACGTGCTCTGGTAGACCGCGTCGTCGAGCGACATGCACTGGGCCGTGGAGGTCTGCGGGCAGTACTTCGGCGGCGCGACCTTGGGCGCGTACTGCACGTGGGTGACCTTGGCCGCCTTCTTGGCGGGCCCGGCGTCGACCGCCAACGCGCCGGAATCGACGAGGAGAGGCCCCGCGTCGGGCACCGGCGGGGGCCCGGCCTCCGCCTCGACGCTCGCGGACGATGGGGTCGACGACGACGGCGCGACCGACGACGACGGCGCAGAAGCGTCTGTCCCCGCGCCCGTCACGGGTTCGCGGGGACAGCCGAGCGCGACGACCGGCGCGCCGAGGGCGAGGAGGATGCGTTGCCGGAGCGCCGTCATCCTCCCATCGTATCAGGCGTCTCCGCCCTGGGCGTTGACCACGCTCACGGGCGGCATCGCGCTCTCCTTGGCCTCGGCCTCCTGGCCACGGACCGCGTCGCCCCACAGCGCGGCGCGGAGCTCCTCGAGGCGAGACTTCGTCTTGACCAGCTTCTCGCCGGCCGCCTCGACCACCGCCACCTCGGTGGAGCTCTTCTCGGCGCCCTCGGCGCGCGCCGACTTGGCCGACTTGAGCACCTCGAGCAGCTCACGGTGCAGGTCCTCGCTCGCCGACACCACCCAGGCGTCGAGCTTGTCGGAGAACTCGTTGACCATCTCGTCGATCTTGGGGCCGACCTTGGCCGCGATCTCGCGGAGGATCTCCGGGGTCTTCTCCTTGGCCTTGCGCTTGTACTCGCTCGCGATGCGGTCCTTGGCGATCTTGCCGAGCACCGGCGCGGCGACCAGCATCACGATGCCGAAGATCCACGCCTGCGAGATGATCGCGCCGAGCCCCATGCTGAGCGCCACGTAGGTGCCCATGTCGAGGACGAAGCTGTCGATCTCGATCTTGTTCTTGGGCAGCGGCCCGAACTGGTCGTGGAGGCGCTTGGCCGTGGCCGTGGCGTCGTCCTTCACGAGGGCGATGGTGCGCTCGGCGATGGCCTCGAGCGCCGCCGCGACCTCCTTGGTCTCGGCGTCGGCCCAGGTGCGCACCACGTGCTCGAGGAACGGCTGGTAGAACGCCTTGACGTCCTCCGGGTCGGCCGCGTCGATCTGCGAGGTGACCACCCGCGTGGCGTCGTCCACGAAGCGGTCGAGGTCGCGACGGGCCCACGCCCGCACCGCGCTCACGTCCTCGCGGATCTTGGCGCGACGCTGCTCGATGGTGGAGCCCTGGCCGGCGAGGTCGCTCTCGATGGCCGAGATGCGGCGCGCGAGCTCCTGCTCGTCCATCACGAGGGCACGGCGCTTGGCGTCGACGCCCTTGACCAGGGTCTCGCTCGCGGCGAGGGCCTCGCCGAGCGCGTTGTCGAGCAGGATGCGGCCCCGTTGCTCCGCGAGGAAGCGGGTCAGGTGGTCGACCAGGTGCTTCATGCCGCTCGCGTCGACGTCGCCCGCGAGGGACTTCTGGGCGCTCACCGGGAACACCACCGGGTTCGACACCAGCTTGGCGAGCTGGGTCTTGGCGTACTCGAACGCCTCGACGCGCTCGTCGTCGGCGAGGAGGTCCCACTTGGTGATGACGAAGATGATCTTGTCGCGCGACTGGCCGATGACCTTGTCTTGGAGGAACGCGCGCTCGCTCTCCTTGAGGATCTGCCCCGCGTCGAGCAGGAACAGCACCGCGTCGGACTGCGGGATGTAGCTGTAGGTGATGTCGGCGCGCTGGAGCGAGAGGTCGTTCACGCCTGGGGTGTCGACCAGCACGATGCGCTCCTCGAGCAGCGGCGCCGGGTAGCTGACCTCGAGGTGCGAGACCTTGTCGACCGGGTTCTCGCCGCCGACCACGAACGCGCGCACGCCGTCGAACGGGATGGGCCGCTCCTCGCCGCCCTCCATCACCACCTTGGCCGAGGGCTCGGTCGCGTGGCGCAGGTGGTGGATGGTGGCGGTCGTCGGGGTGACGCCGGTGGGCAGCACCTGCGCGCCGAGCAGCGCGTTCACGAAGGTGGTCTTGCCGTGGTTGAACTCGCCGACCACCACCAGGTGGAAGCGGTCTTCCTCGAGCTTCTTGACCAGGTCGCCCTGGATGCGGTCGTGGAGCGTTCCCGCGCCGAGGGACTTGGCGACGTCGGCCAGGTCTTGCACGGTGACGGTGACGTCGACCTTGCGCTCACGGAACCCCTCGAGGGCGCCCTTGGCGCCGCTGTTCTGTTCTTCGCTCATGCGAACACCTGGATGATCTCGGAGACGCGCTTGTCGCACTCCTCCATGGTGATGCCGTCTTCGCCGAGGCCCGCGGCCTTGCGGTAGAGGGCGGTCTTGGCGAACTCGCGCATGGCCATCACGCGCTTGGGCACATAGGGGTGGCTCGCGAAGGCCTCGGCGATGCGGCCGATGCCCTGCTTGCCGTCCTCGTACTGGGTGACGAACTCGTCGAGGTCGAGCTGGTCGTAGAGCTTCTTGCTGCCGAGCGCGAGCTTCATCATGCCCTTGCCGCTCACGTTCACGTCCTTGACCACCAGCATGCCGGCGCGGTCGCAGGTGATCTCGGCGCGGCGCGACCAGGCGGCGAGCGCCACCTTGGCCGGGTAGGCGAGGCCACCGACCAGCGCGTTCACCATGTAGGTGAGGATGTACAGCGTGGTGTTGTAGACCACGTGCTTGTTCTGGATGTGGCCGCACTCGTGGCCGATGACGTCGAGCAGCTCGGCGTCGGAGAAGTGGTCGATGAGCGAGCCGTTGACCAGGATGAAGCTGTCGTCGTTGGTGCCGAACGTGCCCGCGTTGAGGTGCGGGTTCTGCCCGACGTACATGGTGGGGGTGGGGATGCCGAGGGTCTGCGCGGACTGCGCGAGCATGCCGTGCAGCCGGGGGAACTGGCGCTCGTTGACCCGGACGGTGTGCCCGAGGAGCTCGTTCTTGCCGAACGCCTTCCACATGCGGACGGTGGCCGAGACGGCCCACTCGACCGGGGCCATCTTCTCGAACGTGGCCCGGGTCTGCCGGTCGGAGACGTATGCGTAGTCGAAGCCGTCGCCGCCGCCGGCGTGCGCCGACTTCTTGTTGCGGACGAAGCTTGCGAAATCGAGCTCGGGGATTTGCGCCATGGGGTTGCCTCGGAGCCTAAGCACCGGAAGGACACCGGGCAATCGGGGCTCTCTCCGCTGAACGTTTCTTCACGATCGATCCTTCCTGGACTCCAACCGCGGCCGGAGAGGTGTATTCTCCCGCGCATTCATGCGGAAGTACCCCCACGTCGCCTTCGCAGCCGTTTCGTTCCTGCTCGTCCTCGGTGTCGGGACGGCACGGGCAGAAGACGAGCTGCCGAGTGGCTCCGACGCTCCGCGGCTCAAGCCGGTCCTCGTGGCCGACGGATACTGGGCCTACCACGACCAGGCGCCGCTGGTCCGCAAGGCGACCGGGCTCAGCACGGGCTCTGCGCACCACGCGTTCAGTGCCAACCTGGTGGCCGCGGGCGCGAAGCTCGAGCACTCCAAGCTCATGGGCCAGGTGGTGGTCCAATTCGGCGACTCCGTCGACAACCTCTACGGCACCTCCTCGTCGACCCGGCACGTCCAGGTCGCCTCGGTGGGGTATCGGCTGGGCTCCGATTTCTGGGTAGAGGCGGGCGTGTTGCCGTCCGAGATCGGGCGCGAAGACTTCGTGTCCGCGCGCAACTGGTCGTACACCCGCGCCTTCGTCTCCGACGCCACGCCCTACTTCGTCACCGGCGCCCGCGTCGGCTGGCACGTGCTCCCCACGCTCACGCTCGACGTGACCGTCTTCAACGGCTGGAACGCGCTCGTGTTCCAGGACACCAACGACGGCAAGGCCGGCAACCTCCACGCAGCGTGGCGCCCCTCCACCTGGCTGTCCGTCGACAACGCCATCGTGGTCGGCCGCGAGCTGTCGCCGAGCAGCACCGACGACGGCAAGCCGCTGCGGCTGTTCGAGGATCTGGTGGTCGAGGTGCGCCCGTTCAAGTGGCTGCAGTTCGCCATCGAGGCCTGGGGTGGGCGCGAGCAGGGGTACGTGGTGCGCGACGCGGCGCGCGCCGAGGTGCAGAAAGACCCTATGTATTACGGGGGCGCGGCGTGGGTGCGCTTCGCGCCCAGCGAGACCACCTTCGTCGCTGCGCGTGGCGAGCTGTTCCACGACGAGTACGGCATGCTCCTCGGCCCGAGCGACGTGAAGACCGTCGCGCCGCGCGAGGTCCGTGGCCTCACCCTCACGCTCGGCTGGCAGCCCCACCCGGCGATGCTCGTCCGCCTCGAGGCGCTGCACCGCACCGCCAAGGAGGACTGGTTCCGGCTGCAGGAGAACGGTGGGTTCGCCTCGTCGTCGAGCTCGCTCCTCGCCTCGGCGGTGCTGAGCCTCTGACCGACCCGGAGCGACGGGGACGATCCCGGAGCGACAAAGCCACTCAGAGCCCCTTCGGGCAGCGCACCGGCACCGGCGGCGGCGGGTTGCACTTGGCCCCGGCAGGGCAGTCGCCGCCGGGCTCGTAGAAGCACTTGCCGCTCGCGTCCTTGGTCGTGGAGGTGGGGGGGCAGTCCACGATCTTGCCGGGCGTGGTCCAGGGCGAGCCCGGCGGCACGAGGTGACACTCGCCGTCGAACGCGCGGAGCTCCATGGCCGGTGGGTTCGGGTAGAAGACGGACTGCGAGGCGCTCGGCGCGGGCTTCTTCAGCGTCGGCGGGCACACCACCACCACGGGCGCAGGTGGGTTGCAGGTGTTCTCTCCCTTGTTCGAGCAGTCGACGACGACCGGGAACGAGCACGAGCCGTCGGGCTCGACGATGGTGCCCGCCGCGGGGCAGTCGATGACCTGCCCCTTCACGTCGCGCGGCGAGCCCTTCTCCACGAGCTCGCAGCGCTGGTCGCGGACGCGGATCTCCTTGGCCGGAGGGTTGCCCGGGAGGGGCCCCGGGTCGCGACGACACGCGGTCCCGAGGACGACGACGAAGCTCCCGGCGAGGCGCGCGCGCATCCGGACAGTAGAGCGCGGACCCGGGGGAGTGCGCTAGCGTTCGTGGGTGCCGGAGCTGCCCGAGGTCGAGGTCGCCGCCCGCGCGCTGCGGCGCTGGCTCGTGGGAGCGCCCATCGAACGCGTCCGCACGCGGCGCTCCCCCGTGGTCGCCTCTCGCCTCGGCGTGCTGCGCGGTCAGACCTGCGAGGGCGTCGAACGCCGCGGAAAATGGCTACGGATCTCGTTCGGCGCGACGAGCCTGTTCAGCCACCTCGGCATGACCGGGAAGTGGATCGAGCGCGGGGCGATCGAGCCGACGCTCGCCCACCAGCACGCCGCCTTCACCCTCGGGGCGCGCACGGTGCGCTACGTCGACCCCCGCGCGTTCGGGCGGCTCGTGCTCTCGCGTCGCGAACCACCAGCCTGGACCGCGCTCGGCCCCGACCCGCTCCACGACGGCGTCGACCCCGCGCGGCTGCGCGGCCGGCGCGCGATCAAGGACGTGCTGCTCGACCAGAGCGTGCTCGCGGGCATCGGCAACATCCAGGCGACCGAGGCGCTGTTCCACGCCCGCCTCCACCCCGAGCGCGCCGCGGACGAGCTCTCCGACGCCGAGCGGGCCGCGCTCGCCGAAGCGATCGCCTGGACGCTGCAGCGCACGCTCGCGCTCGAGGACGGCACCGAGATCACCTACCTCGGCGAGAAGGACAGCGAGAACCCCTTCGTCGTCTACGGCCGCGCGGGTGAGCCCTGCCCTTCGTGTCGCCGCGCCCTCGAGCGGATCGTGCAGGCCGGGCGCACGACGACGTTCTGCGGCCGCTGTCAGAGGCGCCGCTGATGGAGCCGGAGCCGAAGCGGTTCTCCGGGGTGACGCTGCTCGGCGGCCACCGGGTCGCGACCCTGATCTCGCTCGGGCTCACGCTGCTGTGCCTCGTGGGTGGGATGACCCTGATCGCCAAGGCCGGGCTGCCGACCGGCAAGGACGGCTCCGCGTTCGTGAGGGTGATGGTCTACGCGATCCTCGGCGGCCTCGGGAGCACCTGGTGGTTCTCGCGCGTCGTGCGCAAGCCCACCGATCGCGTCGGCGAGCTCGTGGTCGGTGACGACGCGCTCACGCTCGCGGGGGAGCCCCTCGTGCGGAGGGCGGAGATCCGCGCGGCGCACGTGGTGCCGGAGCCCACCGGCGCGACGGTGCGGCTCGCCCGCGGCGCGATCGCCGGCCCCGTCGACCTCGCGGTGGGCAGCGTGGAGGAGGGGCGCGCGCTCGTCCGGGCCCTCGGTCTCGACGCGAGCAAGACCTCCACCACGGTGGCGATCCACGCGCGCACGGTCGAGGAGTACGCCGAGCGCCGCCGTAAGGGCGTGATCGCCACCCTCACGATGCTCGCGGCGCTCGGCGCCCTGTTCCCGCTGATCAAGCTGGGTCACGGCTTCGCGGCGGTCGTCGCGGCGCTGGTGGTGGCCGCCTCGTACGGGGCGATCCTCACCGCCCGCTTCAAGAGCGCGCGCGCCGAGGTGGGCGCCGACGGCGTCGTCCTCTCGTGGCTCGGCCGCCGGCAGTTCGTGCCGATCAAGGAGATCGAGCGCGCCGAGGTGGTGGAGAGCAGAGGGACCCTGGTGCGCATCCACCGCTTCGGAGCGCCGCCGATCGACGTCGTCGCCGCCGTGCGCAGCGCCCCCACCCTCGGGGAGCGCCCGGCGCAGCTGCTCGCCGAGCGCCTCGAGGAGGCCGTGCAGGCGCGCGGCCTCGGCGGCGCGGCGATCG
>CAZUZY010000249.1:0-12753 GCA_964624885.1 uncultured Polyangiales bacterium
CTGTCGGTCGGCGCCTCCTGGACGGGCTCGGAGGACGAGCAGCCGAGCAGCAGCACGAAGGGAAGCCAGCGCATGGAGGTCCGACGATAGCACCCGGGTCAGTCGTCGCGCCGCACCGGCTCGGCGGGGCCGCTCTGGGTCAGCGGCCGGTGCCGGAACGCCGGATGTCGCTCCGCGAGCCGCGCGGCCGCGCGTTGCCAGCGGGGCGGGTCGGCCGCGAAGGGCTCGATCGCGAAGGCGTGCGCCAGCGCGTCGGGCACCACGCCGAGCGCGTCGTGCCAGTCCTCGCCGACGTCGACCGGGATGCGGAGCACCCGCTCCGCGCCGCGGCGGTGGAGACTCGGGCCGCTGAAGTAGACGTCCTCGACGTTCTCGTGGGCGAGCAGCGCCTCCATCCAGCTCGAGAGCGGGAGCTCGCCGACGCGGCCCCTCGGCCGCCACGCCACCACCTCGCGCACGCGCTCGATGAGCCACGACTCGAGGAACCACGCACAGCGGTCCTGCTCGAAGCGCAGATCGATCGACCGGAGCCGCTGGAACACGGGCGCCTCGGCGCGCGCCACGGCGAGCTCCAGCGCCGGCGTCCACCCGGGCGCGACGTGCACGCGCTCGATCCCGAGCGGGTACGGCAGCGCGCAGACCGCCGCGAAGTCCTCGGGGTCGACGCCCCAGCCGACGCGGCGCAGCGCGGTGAGCCCCGGGCGCAGGATCGCGCGGAGGTCACCGTCGACCGCGACCAGCGTCGACCACGCGGGGTGCTGCGCGAGCGCGCGGTGGCGCGGCGCGGACAGGTCGCGGCGCAGGCACGCGTGCGAGAGGAACCCGCGCTGGAACCTGGTCCGCGTGCGACGCCACTCCGGGTCGAGCAGCTCCGCGAGCTCGCCGAGCCACGCCGCCTCGTGCTCGGACGGCGCCGCCTCCGCGCGGCCGTGGGCGCACTGCGCGGCGATGAACGCACCCCGCGGGTCGCTCCGCTCCTGCAGCCAGTCGGCGTAGACGAGCCGCGGCGCGTCGGTCTCCGGATCGGCGAACACCGCCGCGAGGAGCTCCGCTTCCGTCACCATCGCGCGAGCGTAGCCCAGCCGCGGGGCACCGCGTCGTGGCTCGGCGCAAGCGGCGTGGACCTTGTCGAACGTCCGCCGCACGGGTGAGCATCGCGTGCGGAGGTGGGCATGAAGAAGGTGCAGGTCCGGGCATTCGAATCGCCGGCGGTCGTCTTGCTTGCGCTCGACTGGGCCGAAGGCGCGCGTCGGCGCGACTTCCTGGGCTTCTCGATCCGACGACGGCGAACGGACAAGGGAGCCAGCGCAGCGGAGAAGAAGTGGGCCCCACTGCCCAACCGCCTTTCGTTCTCGCCCGCGAAATCCGCGGCCGAGGAGCACCCCTCGACCGAGGCACCGATCCAGAAGTTCATGTGGTGGGACGCGCGGGTCGCTCGAACGCAGAAGGGCGGTGAGCGGGTGTCCTACGAGTACGAGGTCACTCCGCTCGTGGGCACCCCCCGCGCGCTCGATCGGCTGGACGAAGCGAAGACCACCATCGCGGCCTCGCTGCCGTTCGCCGGTGAAGTCGACGAGGGTATCGGCTGCTGGTTCAACCGCGCGGTCGTCAGCTCCCAAGCGTTCAGCAAGCTCGTCTCCGACCACCAGAAGCAGGGCAAGAAGGTCGACGACGCCTTCGTACGGGAGGTACTCCTGCCCTGGCTCGCCAACGGTCTCGAGCAGGTCGTCCCGGCCTTCGTGGGGGGCGCGGCCAAGGTCGAAGGGGCCGTCTACCATCTGACCGACGACAACTGGATCCTGCCGGCGTTCAAGCAGAAGGGCGCGAAGCTCGGCCTCGTCATCGACGGCAACGAGACCGACAACCAGCACGTCGCCGAGGAGCTCCCGAAGGCGAAGGTGTACCTGCGCAACCGCGGCACGTTCATGCACAACAAGTTCCTCGTGGACGGCGACAAGCCCACCGCGGTGCTCATGGGCTCCGCCAACTTCACCACGGGCGCGCTGACGTCCCAGGCCAACGTGATGCACGTGTTCTCGTCCAAGGAGCTGGCGCGCCACTACCTTGCGCGCAAGCGCCTCCTCGAGGACGACCCCAAGCCCGCCGAGGCCGCCAAGCACGCTGGCTGGTCCAAGCCCGTGCGGGTCGGTCGAGCCGACGTCTCGGTCTTCTTCTCCCCCGAGCCGCGAGCGGCGCGCGCGGGCCTCGACCGCGTCGTGGAGGCCATTCGCAACGCCCAGCACAGCGTCGTCTTCTGCCTGTTCTCACCCACGGACGAAGCGATGCGCAAGGCCGTGTTCGACGCCGGTGACGCCGGTCTGATGATGTTCGGCCTCGTCAACCAGATCGCGCGGAAGGACCCGGGTCACCCCGACGACCACGCCGACACCCTCGCCAAGATCGAGCTCTTCCACCGCTCCCGCGACGAGAAGGACGTGTTCGCCCACGCCCTGTTCGCCAAGGGAAGCCGGCCCGACGGGTTCTGGTGGGAGCACCGGGACGTCCCCGGCCGTGCGAGTCAGCACCCCGTGTTCGTCCATCACAAGTTCGTGGTGATCGACGGCGAGTCCGACGACCCGATCATCTTCACGGGGTCCGCGAACATGAGCGGCAACTCGCTCCACGCCAACGACGAGAACCTGCTCCAGATCCGCGGCGCCCGCGGCCTGGCCGAGCAGTATCTCTGCGAGTTCTTCCGCCTCTACGAGCACTACCGGGCACGCGCCGTCTTCGATCGCAAGCAGCGGGACGGACAGCCGCTGCAGCTGGCCCCGGACGCGCGCTGGGCGGACAAGTTCTTCGTGGAGGGCACCCCCGAACAGAAGGCGCGGGTGACGCTGGCGCGTACGTTCGCCTGATCTCGCGGCCCGCGCGCTAGGCTCGGCCGATGAACAAGCGCCCCGCACTCTTGTGGGCCTCCGTCTTCGTCGTGGTGCTGGCCCTCATCCTGCTTCCGTTCGCCTTCTTCGAGCGCTCCATCACGGCCTGGTCCACGGTCGTGCTCGGCCGTCCGCCGACGCTCGTGCTGGCCGTCGTCGTCGCGGGGCTCCTCGCGGCCGACGTGCTCCTGCCCGTGCCGTCGAGCCTCGTCTCCACGGCGTCGGGTGCGCTCTTCGGGTTCGCGGGGGGCGCCTTCGTGTCGTGGGCCGGCATGATGCTCGGGTGTGTGGTCGGCTGGGCCCTCGGTCGCTCCGTCGGTCGCGCGGGCCTGCGCCGCTACCTCGGTGAGGACGAGCTCGCGCGGGCCGAGCGCATCGGCGACCGGTTCGGGAGCGCGGCGCTGGTCGTGTCCCGGCCCGTCCCGGTGCTGGCCGAAGCGTCGGTGCTGTTCGCCGGGGCGTGCGGCGTGCCGCTCGGGCGCACGATGATCCTGTCGGCGCTGGCCAACGCCGGCATCTCGCTCGCCTACGCGGCGGTCGGCGCGTTCTCGGCGCGCGTCGACTCGTTCCTGCTCGCCTTCGCGGGGGCCATGGGGCTGCCGGCGATCGCCCTCGGGTTGGCCCGCCTCGCGCGGCGCGAGCGCGCGCGCGCCTAGCCGCGGAGCAGGCTGACCAGACCCGCCACGAAGGTGAGGACCGCCGAGAGCGCGAAGCCGATGCGCGGCGACGTCCCGACCGCGAGCAGGATCGTCGTCAGCAGGGCCCCGAGCGTCTGACCGGTGAGCCGCGCCGTGCCCTGCAGCCCACCCGCCGCGCCGCTGCGCGACCGCGGCGCCGCGAGGAACAGCTGCCGGTTGTTCGACACCTGGAACAGTCCGAACCCTGCGCCACACAGCACGAGGGACGGCGCCACCAGCAGCGGCCACCCCTTGGTCAGCGCGAGCAGCGCGAGCCCCGTCGACAGCAGGGCGCCGCCGAGCGCGCCCGACACCGCCCCCGGCACCCGACCCCGATCCGCCATCCGACCGGCGAGCGGCGCGACGATGGCCACCGTCACCGGCCACAGCGTCAGCACGAGCCCCGTGCGCAGCGCGGTCTGCCCGAGATCGCGCTGCAGGTAGAACGGCAGCGCGACCGTCGCGGTGCTCTGTCCGACGAACAGGAGGATCGAGGCCGAGACCGAGACGCGCATCGAGCGGATCCCGAGCAGATCGAGCGGGATCAGCGGGGCCTCGCGGGCTCGCTCCCGACGGACGAGCGCGGCCAAGAGCAGCCCCGCGCCGAGCAGGAGGGCGACCGCCACGGTGGGTCGCGCGAGGAGCGTCTCGACGCCGAGCACCAGCGCGGCGAAGGCGGCCCCGTGGAGCGCCACGCTGGAGAGATCGATCGCCCGACCGGTCCCCTCGATCTCGGGGAGGGAACGGGCGGCGACGAGCACGAGGGCGCAGAGGGGGAGGTTGACGGCGAACAGCCACGACCAGCCCGCCACGGAGAGGACGAGCGCGCCGAGCGTGGGGCCGAGGGCAGCGCCCAGCGCCACGGCGAGCGCGTTCCAGCCGACGGCCGCCCCTGCCTCGCCCGGATCGACGGTCGCGCGCAGCAGCGACACCCCGAGCGAAAGGATGGCGGCGCCGCCGAGGCCCTGGAGGAAGCGGGCGACCAGCAGCCATGGGAGCGTGGGGGCGACCGCACAGAGCGCGGAAGCGAGCGCGAAGACGGCGATGCCAGCCGTGTAGACGCGACGGTGGCCGAGGCTCTCGCCGAGCGCCGCCATCGGGAGGAGCGCCGTGACGAGGGCGAGCTGGTAGGCCGTGACCACGCGCACCGCGAGCGCCGGCGTCACCGCGAGCGCCCGCGCGATGGCCGGCAGCGCGACGTTGGCGATCGCGGCGTCGAGCACGACGAGCACCACCGCCGCGAGCACGCAGCCGATCGCCACCTGTCGCCGCGTGCCGTGGAGGCCCTCGAGCGTCGCCACCTTCACGCGACGGTCCACGCGCCGTCCCGCGCGACGTAGCGGGTGAGCCGGTGCTCGACGCGGTCTTCGACCGAGAGATCCCGCTCGGTGAAGCGAAAGAGGAGCGACGGCCCGCCGAGGCAGCGCGTGTCGTGGATGTCGCCGGGCAGGTACACGCGGGCGTCCCCGGGACGCAGCACGGTCGTGTCGCGCTGCACGAGCCGCACCGCGCCGGACGACGAGATCACCCGGGCGTAGGTGGAGATCTCCATCTCGCCCTGCTGGAGGGCGTAGACGACCCAGGCGCGACCGTGGTCGTGCGGCGGGCGGGCGAGGCCGCTGGGCTCGCTGTGCGCGAGGAGGAGCCACCCTTGCTCCGGCTCGCGGTGCAACTCGCGCGTCGCCGGCAGCGTCTCGTGCAGATCGCGGAGCCAGGGCTCTTCGGTGGTGCGGGTCAGACGGGCGAGGTGCGCACGGACGTCGGCCACGAGGTCGGTGTCCACCGGGCGGAAGACGCTGCGGGTGTGCTGGACGAAGCTGGTCAACGAGTCGGTCATGGGGCTTGCTCCTCCGAGCTCGCAACGAGCTCGTGAGGCCAAGGTGACGCCTCGGTCTGACTTGCGGAAGACGCACACGATGCACACGACCCTTGCGTTTGACGCCATGTCACCGCCCGGTACCTTCTCCGTCGTGGCGGTCGATCTCAACCTGCTCGTCACGCTCGACGCCCTGCTCGCCGAGGGCAGCGTCACGGGCGCGGCCCGGCGCCTGCGCCTGAGCGCCTCGGCGATGAGCCGTGCCCTCTCGCGTCTCCGGGAGACCGTCGGCGATCCGCTCCTCGTGCGCCGAGGGCGGGGGCTCGTGCCGACGCCCCGCGCGGTCGCGCTGCGCGAGCAGGTGACCCGGGTCGTCACGGACGCGCGAACCGTCCTCGGCCCGTCGGCGGCGCTCGACACGAGGCGGCTGCGTCGCGCGTTCACCCTGCGCAGCACCGAGGGCTTCGTGGAGACCTTCGGGCCCCGACTGCTCACCACGATTCGCGACCAGGCGCCGGGCGTGCAGCTGCGCTTCGTGCCGAAGGCCGACAAGGACCCGCGCCTCCTCCGCGAGGGCCTCGTGGATCTCGAGACGGGCGTGGTGGACCGCGACACCGGCCCCGAGCTGCGCACGCGCGCGCTGTTCCGCGATCGCTACGTCTGCGTGGTGCGCAAGGGCCACCCGCTCGCGCGGGGTCGACTCACCGAGGCGCGGTGGGCGGGCGGCGAGCACGTGGCCTTCGCCCGCGACGACCGGGGCCCCGGCTCGCTCGACGGGGCCCTGCGTTCGCGGGGTCTCGCGCGCGAGATCGCCGTGGTCGTCGGGGGCTTCGGCGCGGCGCTGGCGCTCGCGCGGGCCTCGGATCTGGTCGCGACCGTGCCCGCGCGCCACACCGCCGGCCTGCGGCACGGGATGGTCACCCTCCCGCTGCCGTTCGCCACGCCGGAGTTCACCGTCTCGGCGCTGTGGCACCTGCGACTCGACGCCGACCCGGCGCACCGCTGGCTCCGAAGCTGCGTCCGCGAGGCGGTGGCGGCGCGAGACCGAGAGGACGTGGGCTAGTCGGATCGGCGGCGCCTCGCGGAGGCCACCGTCACCAGATCACCTTGGGGGGCTTCGCGCGCGGGGGCGTGGGCGCACCGAGGACGAAGGGCACCGCGGGCGTGTGGGCGACCACCGGCCCGCCGCAGGGGGCGAGCGCCGCGTCGATGGCGCGAAGATCGAGCCGATCGGGCCACCAGGTGTCCGTCGTGTCGAACAGCGCGGCTTCGAAGCGTGCGTGGAGCGAGGTGGGCGCGGCCTCGGCGCTCCAGGTCGCCGCGACCCGGTCCCCGAAGTCCGCGCCCCCGACGCCGAGCAGGGCCGCCCGTCGGGCGAGGGCTTGCACCTCGGTGCGCTCCGCGGCGCGGTGCTCGACCAGGCGGGGCGTACCGATCTCGAAGCGGGCGACCATGGACTCGTTGCAGACCACGATCTCGCGGAACGGATCGACCTGCTGGTCCTCGTAGAGCACGGTCGCGAGGCGGTGTGGCGCGGCGAGCACGGTGGTCGCGGGCACCGGCCGCCCGTCGAGGTCCTGCAGCTCGAGGTCGTGCGTCGTGAGGTCACGCCGCATCCGCGCGCAGATCGCCTCGTCGCGCAGCTCGATGCGGATCAGCTGCCGTCCGTAGCCGTGACCGTCCCTGCCGAGGGTCGTCGCGAACGGCATCGTCCAGGCGAACCGGCGGCGGTCCAGCCCCGGTCGGCGCAGCAGCGCGGCGACCGGATCGGGGTGCTCGTCGACCTCGTGATCGAACGACGCGTAGCCCTTGGAGGGCGACGCGCGGAGGACCAGGAGCCGCAGATCCCGCGCGATCACGGCCGCCTGCTCGTCGGTGGTCCAGCTGTAGACCACCTTGCGCGCGAACCGCGCACCGTGCACCCCTCCTGCGTCGAGCCAGGCGTCAAGGCCCTGCTCCTCGGTGTAGGCGGGGGCCGCGGCCTCGGGGCGCCCCGCGTCGTCGGCGACGATCGTCGGCGGGGCCGACTCCCCGCGCGCGCGCTCCCGACGACAGCCGAGGAGAGCGCCACCGAGGGTGAGGAGGGCACGACGGCGTCGCATGTCCCGCCTCTACGCGCGAACCCTCGGTCGGGTCTGGTCGGCGACCGATCTTGGCCGGGGCATTCCGACCCATCGTATGCTGCGACCATGGTTCGCCCCCTCCTCGCCGTCGCGCTCCTGACCAGCCTCCTCGGGTGCAAGTCCGCCGAGAAGAAGTGCGCCGAGGACAAGGACGAGGCGGCGTGCCAGACGGCCTGCGACGCCGGCAAGGCCAAGAGCTGCGTGAAGCTCGCCGACATGAAGCTGCTCGGCAAGGGCAAGAAGGACCCGGCGGGCGCGTACAAGCTCTACAAGACGGCCTGCAAGGCCGACGACGCCTACGCCTGCGCGCGCACCGCGTTCATGATGGGGCGGCCGGGAGGCCCGAAGTACAACAACGACAAGTACATCGAGATCGCCAAGGACGCGTGCAAGGCCGACGACCAGCTCGGCTGCGCGCTGTGGGGCAACGCGACGCATTTCGGCACCGAGGCCGAGAAGGTCAAGGCCGAGTCGCTCGTGCGCAAGGCCTGTGAGGCCGACGTGGTCGAGGGCTGCGTCCTCGCCGCGGCCTGGTCGATCGACAAGAGCGAGAAGGTCGCGAAATCCAAGAAGACGCTCGAGGAGGCGTGCGACGGCGGGAACTCCCTCGGCTGCTTCTACCTCTCCCTCGCCCTGATCTACGGCTCGGGCGGCGTGGAGAAGGACGGCGAGAAGGCCGAGGAGATCAACAAGAAGTGGTGCGACGAGGAGGAGGCGCTGTTCTGCAGCCTGCTCTCCACCCAGTACGAGAAGGGCTACGGCGTGCAGATCTCGGCCAAGAAGGCCTACACGGCCATCAAGAAGGCCTGCACGCTGATGGACGACGAGGACCACCAGTACTGCAAGCTCGAGAAGAAGCTGAAGCCGAAGGACGACTAGATCTTCGCGGTTCCTCGCCCGTAGAGCAGGAATGCGCCGCAAGGTCCGTCCTGCCCTCCCCGCGCCCGTCGCCCGCCCTCTCTCGCCCGCGGCCGTGGTCACCTGCCTCCCCACCGCGGCGGCCATCGCGCTCGCCCTCGCCGCGCTCGGGTGCTCGGCCGGCTCGCAGGACTCGATCGGTCCCGACCCGGTGCGCGCCGCGTTCGCGACCCCACCGCCCTCGGCGACGCCCGTCGTGGCGCCGTCCATCCCGCCCGCCGCCCATGGCCCGGACCTCGAGGGCGAGATGCCGGCCGTGAAGGCGGTGCCGGTGCCGTCGTCGAAGCCCATCAAGCTGGGTGGCAAGCCGACGAACCCCCACCCTTCTATCTGAGCCCGTCGCGCCAGCAGCAGAGCGTCACCGCTCCGTCCACTGCCAAGCGCTTGACGCTCCTCGCGCGGACAAACCCGCACACTCGCGACGGGCACAGCCGTTGCTCCTCGGGCCGCCATGGCCGCCGTCGCGACGCTCCCGAACGCCCCCGCCCCCACCCCCGAGTCGCCCCGCCCCGGCATGAACGTGAGCTTCGGCGACTACAGCTATCGCCTGTCCCCACGCTGGGGCTTCGGCAAGCCCCCGCACCCGCGCCTGCAGCGCATGTTCGCCGCCGGTCGCGAGCGCTACCTGTCGACGCTCCGCCTGTTCGCCGAGCTCAAGCCCGCGCTCGAGCGCATCCCGCTCGAGGACGCCGGCGACGGCCGCACGCCGCACTGGAAGAACGACTGGTTCCCACCGCTCGACGCCATCGCCCTCTACGGGATGCTGTGCGTGCACGAGCCCGAGACGTTCGTCGAGATCGGCTCCGGCAACTCCACCCGCTTCGCGCGCCGCGCCATCCGCGACCACGGCCTCAAGACCAAGATCATCTCCATCGATCCCGAGCCGCGCGCCTCGATCGACCACCTCTCCGACGAGGTCGTGCGCATGCGCCTCGAGGACGTGGACCCGGAGGTGTTCGCGGGCATGTCCCCGAACGACCTCCTGTTCGCCGACAACTCCCACCGCAGCCTGCAGAACTCCGACGTGACCGCGTTCTTCCTGGACGTGCTCCCGCAGGCTCCGCCCGGCACGCTGGTCCACGTGCACGACATCTGCCTGCCGGACGACTACCCGCCGGAGTGGCTCGGCCGCATCTACAACGAGCAGTACCTCCTCGCGACCGCGCTGCTCTACGGCGAGAGCCGCCTCTCGGTGGAGTTCCCGAGCTACTTCGCGTTCTTCGATCCCGAGCTCTCGGCCGAGACGCGGCGCCTGTTCGGGGATGGTCCCCTCGGCGCGCTGCGCCTGTCGGGGGCCTCTTTCTGGATGAGGACCCGCTGATGTGCCACCCCGAAGACAAGCACAAGCGCCGCTCGCCGCACGAGAGCGGCACGTTCCACCGCGTGGACGCGCCGCGGTTCCGACCGAGCGGCAAGGTCAGCCGGTTCGACGTGCTGCCCCTGCCCACGCGCGACCCGGAGCCGGCGCAGGATCCGGCCTGATCAGGCCGGCTCGGAGCCGCGCACGAGCCAGCCGAAGCCCGCCGCGGTGAAGAACATGATGAGGCTGTAGATCGCGGCCGGCAGCGCCATGGTGCTGTTGCCGAGGACGTTGTTGGCCACCGCGATGGCGAGCGTGCCGTTGTGGATGCCGATCTCCATGCCGATCGCCGTGGCCTGCCGCTTGTCGAGGCGGAGCGCCCGCGGGACGAGGTAGCCCACCGACAGGCTCGAGAGGTTGAACACCAGCGCCGGGAGCCCGACCGCGCGGAACGCCGGCCCGAGGTTGTGCCGCTCCTTGATCACCGCGAACACGATCACGAGCAGGAGGAACGCGGCCGAGAGCAGCTTCACCGGTCGCCCGAGCCGCGCCGCGAGGTCGGAGCGCCGCGCCCGCACCACCATGCCGAGGCCGATCGGCACGATGACCAGCAGGAACACCGTCACCACCTTGCTGGGCTGCATGGGGATGTGGTGCTGCACACCGAGGAAGTGGGAGACCGAGAGGCCGACCACCAGCGGCAGCGTGACCAGCGACAGCAGGCTGTTCACCGCGGTCAGCGTGACGTTGAGCGCGACGTCGCCGTGGGCGAGGTGCGAGAACAGGTTCGCCACCGCGCCGCCCGGCGCCGCGGCGAGCAGCATCAGGCCGACGGCGAGCACCGGCGGCAGGCCGAACGCCCTGGCGATGCCGAAGCAGACGAGCGGCAGGAGCACGACCTGGCAACCGAGCCCGACCAGCACCGCGCGCGGCACGACGAGGACGCGCCGGAAATCGGCCGCGGTCAACGACAGGCCGAGCCCCAGCATGATGACGCCGAGGGCGAGGGGGAGGAAGAGCTCGGTGAGGAGGCTCGGGACCAACCGCTAGAGCTTGCGGTAGACGCCGACGACGACGCCGAGGATCATGCTCTGCTTGAAGTCGCTGGCGCGCACGTAGATCGGGGCCATCGCAGCGTTGGCGGGCTGCAGGCGCACCGCCTCCTTCTCCGGGTAGTAGTACTTCACCGTGGCGTCGTCGCCGATGAGGGCCACCACGATGTCGCCGCGCGAGGCGCTCGGCTGCTTGCGGACGAAGATGTAGTCGCCGTCGTGGATGCCGGCCTCGATCATCGACTCGCCCTGCACGCGGAGGGCGAAGACGTCACGGCCGCCGCGCACGAGCATGCGGTCGATGCGCACCGTGTCGATGATGTTCTGCTCGGCGAGGATCGGCTGGCCGGCGGCGACGCGGCCGACCACTGGCACCTCGACCAAGCGCTCGTCGTCGTCGCGGAGCCGCTCACCGGCCGGGGGCCGGGCGTCGTTGGCAGCCTCGGCGTCGAGGCCCGCGCTCGGCAGCGCGCCCGACAGCGCCGCGTTGGCGCGGTTGATCGCGCCGAGCAGGTCGCCACCGTTGCCGTCGAGCGGCCGCAGCGCGCGCGACTTCATGTCCTCGCGGGTGAGGTACCCCTTGCGCTCCAGCGCCCGCAGGTGGTCGTTCACCCCGTTGGTGCTGCGGATGCCCATGAACGCGCCGATTTCCCGCAAGGTGGGCGGGTAACCGCGGTCGTGGATGGACCTGCGGATGTACTCGAGGACCATCTGTTGGCGGTGCGTCAGGCCTTGCATGGGGACACGAGCTCCTTGGGGCTCCCTTTTCGGAGATCCGGAGCAACCCTCCCCAGCGAAAGGGCGGGCAACACCGGGTGGCCGATCAGGTATACACAGGGACGGTACTGAACGGGTGGGGGGGGTGTCAAACTTGTGGCAAAGATGTTCGAAGTCCCGGCAACCAGAGGGGTCCCGCGGCCGGGCGAGCCGACCCGCGCCCACCTCTCCCTGATCCTGCACGCCCACCTCCCCTTTGTCCGAGCTCCGGACGACGACCGTCACCTCGAGGGGCGGTGGCTCGAGGACGCGCTGCTCGAGACCTACCTGCCCCTGCTCGACGTCTTCGATCGCCTCGAGGCCGACCGCGTCCCTGGCTCGCTGTCCCTCGGCCTCACGCCGACCCTGATCGACATGCTCCGGGATCCCCTCCTCCTGGGGCGATTCTCCGCACGGCTCGAGCGGCTCGACACCCTGGTCACGGCCGAGCTCCCGCGCACGCCGCCGGCCTTCCGCCCTGCCCTCACCTTCCATCGCAACCGGACGGCGCGCGCGCGCACCGTGCTCGCGCGTCACGGGGGCGACGTCGTCGGGGGCTTCGTGCACCACGCGACGCTCGGCCGCCTCGACCTGCTCGCCAGCGCAGCGACGCATGCGTTCCTGCCTGCGCTTCCGCCACGCGCCCTCGATGCGCAGGTGCGCATCGGTGCCCTGGCCTTCCGCCGCGCGACCGGCCTGTCGCCCGTCGGCTTCTGGCTCCCCGAGTGCGCCATCGATCGCGCGGTCGAGGCGGCCATCGCGCGGGCGGGTCTCCGCTACGCCGTCGTCGAGGCCGACGCGGTGCTCGGCGCGACCCCGCGGCCACCGCTCGGGGTGCGCGCACCGATCGCGAGCGCCCACGGGGTCGCGCTGTTCGGCCGCGACCCGCGGGCGAGCGAGGAGGTCTGGTCCGCGGACGTGGGCTTCCCCGGCCACCCGGCGTACCGCGAGTGGCACCGCGACGTGGGCTTCGATCGCGATGCCGACCTGCTGCTCGGCGAGATCGGGCCCGCCGGCACGCGCGTCGCGACCGGGCTCAAGCTCCACCGCGTGACCGGGCGAGAGGTGCCGCTCGCGCACAAGGAGCCCTGGGATCCCGCCGCGGCCGAGCAGACCGCGCGGGCCCACGCGCGCGCGTTCGTCGACGCGCGTCGCGCGCTGCGCCCGGGGGAGCTGTCGGTGGCGCCGTTCGACGCGGAGCTGTTCGGGCACTGGTGGTACGAGGGGCCGTG
>CAZUZY010000250.1:0-12747 GCA_964624885.1 uncultured Polyangiales bacterium
CGGGCAACGTGCGCGAGCTGCGCAACGTGGTCGAGCGCGCCTGCGTCCTCTCGGCCGGCGCGCCGATCGGCGAGGCACACCTGGCGCTCGGCGGCGAGCGGGAGGAGCCAGGGCGCCGCGCGCGGTCGCTCCGCGACGAGCTTGCCAACGTGGAGCGACAGCGCATCCTCGACGCGCTCGCCCAGACCCACGGCAACCAGTCCGAGGCCGCGAAGCTGCTCGGCATGCCGCGTCGCACGCTGACCAAGCGGCTCTCGGAGTACGACCTCCCGCGTCCGCGTCGCCGCGACGGCTAGGCGCGATCGGACCGAGTGAGCACGCGGGCCGATTGAGCACGCGGTGCCCAGCGGTTGGGCACGCGATGCCCAACGAGGCCCGGAATCCGCGGCGAAACCCCCGCGCGCTCGGCTCGCGGCCCTGGGCACGGCCGCTGCAGTGGTGCTCGGCATGGAACCACTTCTTCCTCGGTTGATTCGGTGGGGCTCGGCCAGCGTGCTGCTCGCCTCGTTCGCGGTCGGCTTCGTCGCCTGCGGGAGCAGCGAGGCCGACCCCGCGTGCGTGTCGGGCCGCGACTGCGTCTGCAACGGCGGCAGCTGCGACAAGACCTGCGAAGGCGGCAGCTGCAACTTCAAGTGCCAGGGCGGCGCGACCTGCACGTTCCACTGCCCGGCGGGCGGCTGCAACGTCGAGTGCAGCGCCGGCTCCACGTGCAACACCGACTGCAAGGCCGGTGGCTGCAACGAGGGCTGCGCGGGCGCCAAGAGCTGCAAGATGTCCTGCGACAAGAGCTGTGTGACGAGCTGCGGTGGCGCGGCCGTCTGTGAAACCTCCTGCGACGAGGCTGCCGGATGCATCAAGAGCTGAAGTACCTCGCGGCGCTCGCCCTCGCGGCGGGCCTCCTCACCACCACCCCCGCGGCGCGCGCCGAAGAGCCGGCCACCCGGGTCGGCGTCGACGCCGGCCTCGCCCTGCCGCTCGGCAAGCTGTCCGACGGCGCGAACCTCGGCCTCTCGGGGCTGGTCCGGGTGGAGCACCGCGTCGCGCCCGTGGTCGACGTCACCGCGCGCCTCGGGGCGATCTACTTCCTCCCCAAGGACGCGGGGGGGATCAAGGTGAGCCTGCTCGCCATCCCCCTCCTCGTCGGCGTGCGCGTCCCGTTCGGCGAAGGGCCCTTCGTCACCGGCGAGGTCGGCCTCACGCGCGTCTCGGCGCACTCGAGCGGCACCGTCGCCGGGGTGGACGCCTCGGGCAGCTCGGACGCCGAGTTCAAGGGCACGCTCCTCGTCGGCGGCGGCTACCGGTTCGGCGCGTTCGACGTGAAGGCCACGTTCGGCGGGCTCGACCTCGGGCACTTCGGCGACACGTTGTTCCTCGGCGTGAACGCCGGCTACAACTTCGCCGCGTTCTAGGCCGCGCGCTTGCGGGCCTCGGCCGGCGTGTAGCCGGTCCAGCGCTTGAACGCCCGGTGGAACGGGCTCGGCTCCGAGTAGCCGAGCAGGTAGGCCACCTCGGCGATCGCGAGCTTGGGATCGGCGAGGTAGCGGAGCGCGAGGTCGCGGCGCAGCTCGTCGAGGAGGGCGTCGAAGGAGACGCCTTCTTCGGCGAGCTTGCGCTGCACGCTCCGCTCGCTCATGCGCAGCTTGTCGGCGACGAACGCGAGGGTGGCCTCGCCCTCGCCGAGGCTCCCGGCGAGGACACGCCGCACGCGGTCGGCGACGCTCTGCTCCTCGACGGGGCGCGCGGCGAGGAGCGCCTCGGCGTGGCGCTCGATGACCCGCGAGAGCGCCGGATCCGCGGCCACGAGCGGCCGCTGCAGAGCCTCGGCGTCGATCTCGAGGGCGTTCGACGGCTGCGCGAACCGCGGCTCGAGGCCGAAGAACTCGCCGTAGGCGGCGATCACCGCGGGGGAGGGGCGGCCGTGCCGGAACGCCACCGCGCGGGCGATCAACGGAACGCCCGTGATCTGGGTGGCCATCGTCACGAGCGACCCGACCGTGAAGTCCGCCGAGTGTCGGCACTGGACCGCACCGGCCGTGCGGAAGCCGTGCTCGATGCGCATCCGCCCCGCCGCCTCTTGCAGCGTGAACGCTGCGACGTCGTGGACCAGGCGGTTGTAGCGGACCAGGCGCTCGAGCGCCGCGCGCAGGGTCGGCGCGCAGCGAACCGCGTAGTCGAGGACGTCGAACGCGCCCGGCACGATGCTGCGGGCCGCGTGCAAGCCGAACGCCTCGTCGCCGGTGCGCCGCGCGGCCTCGTTCCAGAGGGCCTCCTCGAGGGCCAGCGAGATCCGCGCGTCGGGGTCGGTGGCCCGGCTCGGATCGAAGCCCGTGGCCGCGCAGATCGCCGCGGGGTCGGCGCCCTTGCCCGCGGCCGCGTGGACGATCATCGCGCCGATGAAGACGGACATCTCGACCGGGGGCACGAACCGAGGATGCCGTCGCCCGCCGCCGCCGGCAAGCGCGGTTGGCGCCCTGGGTCAGTCGTTCCGGCGCCTCCCGTCACGGCGGAGAAGCGAGGAAATCCGCACTCTCTCGGCATGCACAAGCACCTCGCCGCCGCCCTCTCCCTCGTCACGCTCACCGTCCTCGCGAGCTCTGCCGGAGCCGAGGAGGCGACCCCCCCCGCGCCGGGCGCCGCGTTCCACGCCGACGTCGAGGTCGACCCGACCGCGTACGCGCTCGCAGGGCACTCGCTCCACGTGGGCCTCGGCTACCGCCACGCGCGCCTCGACCTCGGCGCCTTCGCCATGGACCTCCCCTCCTGGGCCCACGGCAACGAGGGGTACGACGTCTCGTTCCACGGCTTCGGCGCGAAGCTCCAGGTGTTCCCCTTCGCCGAGCAGCGCGGACTCTTCCTGGGCGTCGACGGCGGGGTGTCGCGCCTGCTCGCGCGCCGACAGGGCACCGATCTCGCGTCCCAGCAGCTCCAGGGCAGCATGGGCGTGCACCTCGGCTACCGCATCGCGCTCCCCGCCGACTTCTACGTCACCCCGTGGATCGGCGTCAGCTACCAGCTCGGCCGCAAGGACGTCACGCTCGCGGGCGCGGCCTTCCACCAGAGCCCGCTCAACGTGTTCCCGGCCGTCCACCTCGGCTACCGGTTTCGCTGAGCGGAACGAAGTGGAGCGAAGCATCGGCCGCCTCCATGGGCGGCCGACAAAGACTCCGAGCGGGGCTCCGGTCTTTACGCGGCCAGAGGTCCTTCCTATCTCTCCCGGGTGCACGTCCCGCCCGCGCTGATGATCCTGGCGTCGCTCGTCGGCGCGGCGTTCGTCATCGCCTGGCGGCACCGCGAGTCGCAGCGCGCCGTCACGATGCGGTCGATCGTCATCCCGCCGCTCGGCATGAGCACCGGGTTCGCCATGTTCGCCGTGCCCGAGACCCGGGTGCCGCTCGTCGCCGCGATCGGCGCGTTCTTGCTCGGTGCCCTCGTGCTGTCGTGGCCGCTGGTCCGCACCTCCACGCTCCACGTCGAGGGGGACGCCATCGTGATGCGCCGCTCGAAGGCGTTCCTGCTCATCCTGCTCGGGCTCGTGGCCGTGCGCCTCGTGCTCCGCGCCTGGGTCGAGACCCTCGCCTCGCCGCTGCAGACCGGCGCGCTGTTCTACCTCGTCGCCTTCGGCATGATCGTGGTGTGGCGAGGCTCGATGCTGGCGCGCTACCGCATGCTCCGCCGGAATCCGCCCGCTGGAAACGGCGCGGCCGAGCTCAGCGGCTAGTGCAGCAGCAGCATCGCGACGACGCCGCCGATGCCGATCACGAACGAGATCCCGACGACGAGGAACACCACCGCCATCGAGCGCTTGACCGCCTGGTTCGCCTGGGCGCCGTACACGTTGTAGGCGTTGGGATCGAAGTTCGCGCCGTACCCCGCGGGGGGCGCGCCGTACGCCCCGGGCGGCGCCCCGTAGGCTCCCGGCGGCTGCATCGGCGCGCCGTACTGGCCCGGCACCTGCGGCGGCTGCATCCAGGGGTTCTGCGCGTGGATCTGCTGCGCCATCACCTGGTTGACGAGCTGGGCCTGCTCGACCGCGCGCGCGTGGTGGGGGAACGCCTGCTTGCAGAACGGGCAGTCGGTGCCGCGCAGCTGCTCGAGCGACAGCGACGCCCCGCACGTGCCGCAGCGGTAGAGGTCGGCGCTCACGCCTTCCTCACGGCGTGCTCGGGGACCCACTCCTGGCGCCCGCCGTCGAACACCACCTGCACCTGACCGGGCGTGGTGGTCATGCACTTGGCCGGGTACTGCTGGCCGTTCGACCACGTGACGATGACGTTGCAACCCGGGACCACGCCGCCGGTCAGGAACGCGCCGACCTGGTTGAGCCCGTGGCCCAGCGGGTTCGCCATCACGGCCTGCTGGTTCTGCATGGCCTGCTGGTAGGCGGGGTTCATCATGGCGACCTGCATCGGGTTCGCGTTGGCCGGCACGGCGTTGGGGTTCACCCCCATCGCCTGGGCGTAGGGGTTGGCGCCCGCCTGCGGCGCCTGCGGGATCTGCCCCGCGACGCGCTGGATCTGGACCTGCTTCGGCTGTCCACCCGCGCGCAGGCGCTGCTCCTCCTGCGTGATCAGGTTGAAGTGGCCCGCGTACTGGCCCATGTTCGCGGCCATCGTCTGGTTCCACTGGCCGGCGACCTCGGTCCAGTCGGACATGCTGACGCCACACGCCTTCATGCCCACCTCGGGGCCGTAGACCTTCATCGCGGCGCTGCACGCGACGAAGTCCTCGTAGCTCGCCTGCGCCTGACCGCCTTTGCGCTTGGCGACGGCGGCCTGGTAGAGCGGCATGTACGCCATGGCGACGCGGCCCATGAGGGACATGTCCTGCATGCGCGCGGTCCACCCGGCCTTGGCGGCCTCGAAGTCGGCGAGGCTCACGCCCTCTGCCTGGATCGCTTGCGCGACGCGGGCCTTGTCGTCCATGAAGTCGGCGATCACCGCGCCGAGGTCTGCGTAGCGCTCGAGGGAGATGCCGTTGATCGGCTGCATCGCGGGATCCATGGCCGCCATGGTCCGCGTCCTCTCGGGGGTCGTCAACCCACGGGAAGGCCGTTTTTGCGCGTCGTTCGAGGGGCAGTGACGTTACCTCGGCTCACGACCCGCTGGGCTTCGGCGCCGCGGTGGAGGCGGAGCTCGAGGCCGAAGCCGTGGACGCCGGCGGCACCGGCGGCGCGCCGTAGATGTCGGCCTGACGCGGGTCGATCGCCTTCTTGAGCTCCTCCTTCAGCGCCGCCTTGGCCTGCTCCTCTTCCTTCGGGGTGAGGCTCACCGAGGGCGCCGCCGACTTCACGACTGGATCGAGCGGCGCGATCTCCTTCGGCTTGTCCTTGCAGCCGAGGGCGAGGGCGCACGCGAAGAACGCGAGGGCCCCCTTGGACGTGCGCCCGAGGCGGACCTCCCGCGCGCAGAAGGGACAGGCGCGCTCGTCGACGCGGAGGTGGCGGCGACACTCGGGGCAGGGGAGGTAGGCCATCAGAAGTGGTAACGCACTGTATACGGCAGACAGGTCTTCGTCGTGGGGCTGTCGACGCGGACGAACACCCGGGCCGAGTCGTCACCGCTGGCGCCGCCGCCGGTGCACGCGTGCTGCAGCGAGACGTTCTCCTGCCCGCAGCAGGCGACGTCGCCGCTCTCGAGCGTGGTGCTCGTGCCCTCGCGGCAGCCCTTGAAGGTGGTCGTGCCGACGTTGCAACGGGCGAACACGCACAGGCGGAGGTCGGTCACCGACGCCGAGGCGCTCGCGTCGACCGCGCACCCGACCGTGTCCTTGCCGGAGAACACCCAGAAGTCGGTGTCGGTCGGGCCCGCGACCACGCCGCTGAACTTGCCGCCGCTCTCGTCGCAGTCGTCGACGACGGCGAGGAAGCGGGCCTTGTCGACGGTCTCGTTGCCCGAGGGCTCGGCGTCGCAGGCCGCGTCGACGCCGCCGTCGTTCACCGTGGCGCCGCCGTCGTCGCACGCCGCGACCAGGACCAGCAGCATCACGACCCGGGCGCGCATGCCCGCATCATGCCACCTCGGCACGTGTCGTGCTCGCTCCCGACCGTGTCCCGCTCCCTCCTCGAATGGGTCCGCGCGGCCCGTCGCAAGTACCCGCTGCGTGACGTGGCGCACGTCACGCTCCCGCACCACGCGGTCGCCATGATGGCCTCGTACGCCCTGCGCCCCCACCGAGCCCCCCTCGCCACCGACCTCGAGGCCCGCGATCCCGAGGCGCTCGAGCTCGTGCTCGAGGGCGCGCGGTTCCTCGGTCGTCACTGGTTCCGCGCCGAGATCGAGGGCGTCGAGCACGTGCCGCGCGAGGGCCCCGCCTTGCTCGTCGGCAACCACAACGGAGGGTTCCTCACCTTCGACACCTACCTGACGCTGGCGGCGATCGCCGAGGCGCAAGGCCTCGGGCGCGCCGTGCGCCCGCTGGCCCACGACTTCGTCTTCGACGACCCGATCCTGCGCCGCTGGGCCCAGATGTTCGGGGCGATCCAGGCCGGGCACGCGCCGGCCCGCGCCGCCCTCGCGCGCGGCGATCTCGTGCTCGTCTACCCCGGGGGCGACGTCGACACCTTCCGGCCCTTCCGCGACCGCGGCCGGATCGACCTCGCCGGCCGGGTCGGCTTCGTCAAGCTCGCCCTGCGCGCCGGCGTGCCCGTCGTCCCCGTCGTCTCGGTCGGCACGCACGAGCAGCTCGTCATCCTCTCCCGGGGCGACGCGGTCGCCCGGCTGTTCCGCCTGCACGCGTGGGCGCGCACCGAGGTGTTCCCCGTCGCGCTCTCCGTCCCCTGGGGGCTCACCTCGGCGTTCCTGCCCTACCTGCCGCTGCCGGCGCAGACCACGGTGGCGTTCGGCCCGCCGCTCCGCTTCGGCCCTGGGGACCCGGACGACGAGGCGTTCGTCCACCGCTGCGCGGCGCAGACCCGCGACGCCATGCAGGCCTTGCTCGATCGCCTCTCGGAGGGGCGAACGCCGTGGCTCGGTCGCAGAGGACGACACCCTCGCGCATGAAATGCACCAACGCGCAGACGTGTCGCCGGTGGCGCGCAAGCCGCGTGGTTCACGGCGCAAGACGCACGGACCGGAGGGAGGCGCGCAAGTTGCCTATGGGGCCAGAATGGACGACCTCGTGATGGGTATGGCCGGCTCGGGGGGAGACGGCATCGTGAGCACTGGTGAGGCGCTGATCGCCGCGGCCGCGTACGAGGGCTACCACGCGATGATGACCAAGAGCTTCGGCTCGCAGGTCCGCGGGGGTGAGTCTTCGTGTCGCGTGCGGCTGTCGACCCAGCGCGTGCAGAACCCGGGCGGCACGCTCGACGTGGCCATCGCCCTCAACTGGGAGGACTTCCTCAAGTTCGGCGCGGAGCTGCCGGTCACCGGCGACACCATCGTCATCTACGAGGCCAAGACCGGCGTCGCCCCCGACCAGATCCCCCTGGTCGGCGTCAAGCCCAAGGAGGTGTTCGCGGTCCCCATCACCGAGATGGCGAAGAAGGCCGCTGGCAGCGACAAGGCCAAGAACACCGTCGTGCTCGGCCTCCTCGCGGGCTGGTTCGGCATCGCGCGCGCCGCCATCCTGCGCGGCCTCGCCAAGAAGTTCGCCAAGAAGGGCGCCGAGCTCGTGGCCGCCAACGAGAAGGCCTTCGAGCTCGGCGAGCTCTACGCGCGCGAGCACCCGCTCGCCGCCCCGCGCATGATGGACAAGCCACCCGCGGCCACGCCCAAGATGCTCACCGACGGCAACGACATGTGCGCCGCCGCGGCGGTGTTCGCCGGGTGCGAGTTCTTCGGCGGCTACCCCATCACGCCGTCCACCGAGATCATGCAGTTCTTCACCCGCGAGGTGTGGAAGTACGGCGGCGCGGTGCTGCAGGCCGAGGACGAGATCGCCGGCATCGGCGCGGCGCTCGGCGCCTCGTTCGCGGGCAAGAAGGCCATGACGGCCACCTCGGGCCCGGGCCTCGCCCTCAAGACCGAGATCATGGGCCTCGCCAGCATCGCCGAGCTGCCGCTGGTCATCGTCGACGTGCAGCGCGGCGGTCCGTCCACGGGCATCCCCACCAAGCCCGAGCAGTCCGACCTGTTCGCCGCGGCGTTCTCGGCCCACGGCGACGTGCTCCGCCCGATCCTCGCGCCCACCTCGGTCGCCGACACCGTCGACGTGACCATCGAGGCGTTCAACATCGCCGAGCGTTACCAGACGCCCGTCATCCTGCTGTCGGACCAGGAGGTCGCCCAGCGCAAGGAGACGGTGGACCCGATCGACACCAAGCGCTTCACCATCGTCGACCGCAAGCTGCCGACCGAAGCGGAGCTGGTCGACTACGCCCGCTTCCGCGCCACCGAGGACTTCGTCAGCCCGATCAGCCACCCCGGCATGAAGGGCGGCAACTACCAGGGCGCGGGCATCGAGCACAACGATCGCGGCAACCCGACGGCGAGCGGCAAGGTGCACGCCGCCATGAACGAGAAGCGGTTCCAGAAGCTCGCGCCGCTCAAGCAGCGCAAGGATCTGTTCCACATCGAGGGCGATCCCAGCGCGCCCCTCGCGCTCGTGGCCTGGGGCTCCATCGCCGGCGTCGCCCGCGAGGTGCAGCGTCGCGCGGTGGCCGAGGGCATCGGGGTGAAGCTGCTCGTGCCCTGGCTGCTGTACCCGATCGCCGAGGAGATCTACCGCGACTTCTTCCGCGGCGTCCGCGCCGGGCTGGTCGTGGAGCTCTCCTACCAGGCGCAGCTCTACCGGATCCTGCGCATGTTCACCGACGTGCCGGCCGGCGTCGTGCCGTTCTGCCGCAGCGGCGCCAACCCGATCCAGCCCGTCGAGGTGCTCGCGCAGCTGCGCGCCACCGCCGTCGCGCTGCAAGCCCCCACCAACAGCAACCAGCAGATCGCCTCGGAGGACTGAGTCTTGGAGACGCACAAAGCGCTGCCTACGTACCAGGCGAAGGACTTCAAGAGCGACCTCAAGCCGATCTGGTGCCCCGGGTGCGGGGACTTCGGCGTGGTCCAGGCCATCTACCGCGCGCTCGCCGCCATCGGCCGGGCGCCGCACGAGATCGCCTTCGTGTCCGGCATCGGCTGCTCGAGCCGCATCCCGGGCTACACCACCGCCTACGGCTTCAACAGCGTGCACGGTCGCGCGCTGCCGATCGCCCAGGGCATCAAGCTCGCCCGCCCGGAGCTGCTCGTGCTCGTGGCGGGTGGTGACGGCGACGGCTTCTCCATCGGTGGCGGGCACGTCCCGCACGCCATCCGTCGCAACACCGACCTCACGTACATCGTGATGGACAACCAGATCTACGGGCTCACCAAGGGCCAGCTCTCGCCGACCTCGCCGAAGGGCCTCAAGACGGTCACCTCCGAGTACGGCAGCTTCGAGGAGCCGGTGAACCCCCTCCTCTACACGCTGGCCTACGGCGCCAACTTCGTCGCCCAGGGCACCCCCGCCGACATGGCCGGTCTCGCCGACGTGATCGAGCGCGCCATCCGCTACCCGGGCTTCTCTTTCGTCAACGTGCAGTCCCCCTGCGTCACCTTCGGCATGGAGGAGCAGCAGGCCAAGGCGCACAAGGCGATGATGAAGTCGCTCACCTCGCTCGGGCACGACCCGAAGAACCGCCTCGCCGCCATGGATCTCGCGCAGCAATACGGCCGCGAGCTCCACACCGGAGTATTCTACGAGAACCCCGAGCCGCCCCGTACGTTCGACGGCCTGGTCCGCGAGCGGCAGGGCCAGCTCGAGAGTCGCGCGGTGCCGCGCGAGCGGATCTTCGATCAGTTCCTCCAGAAGTAACCGTGAAAGAGGGCGCCAAGTGGCCAAGACTGTATCGATCGACTTCAAGAACCTGAACCTCAAGGACGCCCTCGATCTGGCCGAGCTGATCGAGGAGGAAGCCAAGGACCGCTACAGCGAGTTCGCCGATCAGATGGACATCCATCGCAACCCCGAGGCGGCGCGGTTCTTCCGCTTCATGCTCGGCATCGAGCAGAAGCACGAGGACCGGCTCGGCGCCCAGCGCAAGATGCTGTTCGGCGACGCCCCCCGCGAGGTGCGCCGCGAGATGGTGTTCGACATCGAGGCCCCCGAGTACGACGAGGTCCGCGCGAAGATGTCCGTGCGCGAGGCGCTCGAGGTGTCGCTGCGCGCGGAGGAGAAGGCGTTCGCGTTCTTCGACGGCGTGCTGGGCCAGATCAAGGACCCGACGGTCCACGAACTCTTCGAGGAGCTCCGCGAAGAGGAGGCCGAGCACCAGCAGCTCGTGAAGCAACAGCTCGCCAAGTTGCCCCTCGAGGTGAAGTCGCCGATGGACGACGCCGACGACGACGACGGCCCGGTCGCGCTCTAGATCAGCATGGGAGGGTGTGCATGAAGCCCAGCGAGATTCGCCACGAGCTCCTCGAACAGCACCAGGGTCTGCGCGTGCGGATCGAGCAGGCGCGCGAGGTGGTCACGCGGTGTCAGCGCGGTGAGGACGCGCGCGACGACCTCCACCGCGCCCTGGTCCACGTCGCCGACGCGGTGCGCATGCACAACCAGCGCGAGGAGGAGCTGATGCGCGACGTGCTCCCCACCCTCGACGCCTGGGGTCACGTCCGCAAGGAGGTGATGCTCGAGGAGCACGTGGTCGAGCACAGCGAGATCTTCAACGCCCTGATGCAGGCCACGAGCGGCAAGGATCTCAAGGAGGCTGCCGCGACGGCGCTCACCCTCTTCGAGCAGATGCTCCAGCACATGGAGCGCGAAGAGAAGGTGTTCCTGGGCGCCGATCTGCTGTCGGACCTCGGCGCACCTCCGGACACCTTCGGCGGCTGAACCGGCGGGGAGGTTCCACCAGGGATCGGTCAGCGCTCGGACCTCGGGGGGTCAGGTCTTCGTCCAGGTGGACAATATGGACAATCAATTGTCCCAGGTCGCGGCAGGAGTGCTCCCTGGCTGCTACCGTCGAGCCATGGTCACGCTCCGTTCTGGTTCCGCCGCCGCGCTGCTCTTGCTGTTCGGCTGCTCGTCGACCGCCTTCGAGGTCGGCCAGGCGGACGCCACGGACGACGTGGCCGACGGGACCGCGGGGGATTCGGCCATCGACGGCCAGCCGCCCTCGGACTCCACGACCGCGGACACGGGCTCCGACACCTCGCTGAAGCCCGACACCGGGGTCGGGTCCGACACAGGGCCCGCGCCCGACACGGGGACGGTGCCGGACACGGCGGTCGTCCCCGACACGAAGGTCGACGCTGTCGTCGTCGACGTCGGGTGCGCGCTCGGCACGACCAAGGCCTGCGAGTGCGGCGGGATCCGCACCTGCGGCGCCGACGGCACGTACGGGATGTGTCACGACACCTGCCTGCCGTCGCCGTTCCGCTTCATCTGTGCCTACGGCAAGGGCACGTGCACCTCCGACACGTGCTTCGACTCCAACAACTGCAGCGCGAAGTGCGGCTGCTCCGCGGCCCCCGGTTCGACGTGTGCGCTCACCGACCCCTGCTGGAGCGTGGTCTGTAACGGCTTCGTCTGCCCGAGCTAGGAGAGCGAAGTCACTTCGCGCTGGGGTCCGCGACGCGGCCCATGAAGAGGACGAGCCCGCTCGTCTTGTCCACGACGAAGAACAGGAACGGGTGATCGGCGCGGAACTCGAGGGCCTTCTGCGGGGCCCCGCCGCCCTTGGCGCCCATCACCACCGCGGTGGCCGCCGCGGCCTCGGTGCCCTTCTCGTCGACCTTCACGAACGCCTTGTGGAACACCTTCTGGATGTAGAGCTGCTCCTCCGGGTCCTTCGGGTTGGCCATCCGCGTGAAGTCGGCCTTCTTGCGGTCGAACGCCAGCGGCATGCCCATCGCCTTGAGCTCGTCGGCGAGCGGCATCGAGGGCGGGCTCACCTCGAAGCGCGGCAGCGTCACGTCGACCCGCGTGGTGGTGAGGGCCTTGGTCCAGGCCTCGAGCTTGGCGGCCGACAGCGACTTCTCGACCGCGCCGAGGCCGGTCTTGCTGTCCGGGAGCACCACCAGCATCGAGAGGTCGGAGCCGCCGTAGGGCAGCTCGAGCACCTTCAGCTGATCGACCTGCGCCACGGCGTAGGTGCCGCCACGGTGCATCATCGGCACCTTCTTCTTGGTGGCCCCTTCGAAGTCCTCGTCGTAGGTCGCGTTCTTCTCGAACGGGTCTGCCCAGTCGGCGAGGAAGTAGATGGCGTTGACCAGCACGAGGCGCGTCTTGGGGTCGAGGGCGAACTCCGGCAGGAGGTTCTTGATGCGCTGCTCGGTCTGCTGCTCCACCCACGCGTTGATCTTCCCGCGCGCGGCCTCGTACCCCACCATGAAGTCGACGGGCTCGAGCGTGGCGCCGAACGCGCTCTTGGTCGAGTCGAGGAACGGCTGCTCGAACACGTAGGTCTTCTCGCCGAACAGGCGGTTCGCGCTGCGCAGCTTGAACGGGCGCCCGGGCGCGCTCAGGGCCTGCGAGATCCGGCCCCACATCGCCGTCCCGCCGGGCTCGAAGTGCATCACCTTCTGCATCTGGGTGGCGGTCTCGCCGTTGGCGCCGGCCCAGGTCATGGCGAGCGCGATCGAGATGCTGGCGGGCGAGAACACCTGGTTGCCCGGCTTCTTCTGGGTCCGGGCGTAGAGATCGAAGGCGAAGGTGTTGCTGCCGGTGGCGTGCGGCTTCGCCTCGGTGGGGGAGGGCATCGCGACGGCGGGCGCCGTCGACGGCGCGACCGACGGCGGCGCCGAGGGCGGCGCGCTCGCGATCGTCGAGGCGCTG
>CAZUZY010000251.1:0-12730 GCA_964624885.1 uncultured Polyangiales bacterium
GGCGCCACACCCCGCGGTGAGCCCCGCGAGCGCGGCGGCCACGAACTGCGCGCGTCGGCGCAGGATCTGTTCGCGCGGCTTCATCCGTCCTCCTTCGCGTCCGTGGCGCCCGTCTCCGCCACGTCGCTGGCGTCCGCGTCGAACGACGTATCCACCGAACCCGTATCCGGCGGCCCTACGTCCGAGAGGCAGGGCACCGGCCCGGTGTCGGCGTCGCCCGGCGTGTCGTCGCCCGTCTCCGGCGACTGGGTGTCCGCCACCGCCACCTCGAGGCAGGCCTGCGCCGTCGAGCAAGCCGCCGTGAAGCTCGCGGCGATCGCCGTCGCGACGAAGCGCGCGCGTCGCTGCAGGATCTTGTCGCGCGGGCTCATGGCCCGGAGCGTAGCAGCTCAGGCGTACGGCGCGAGCCAGCGCTCGAGCATGTCCTTGGTCTCCGCCACGATCTGCGGACCGAGCTTGCCCTGGCGGCGCGACGCCGAGATGAGCATCGCCGAGACCGTCTCGACCAGCACGCTCGCCACCACCGGTCGCCGCGCCTTCGGCAGCTTCGGCGCGCGCTTGGCCAGCAGCTGCGCCGTGCGCCGCGCGAACTCCGCGTTCGCCGCCTGGTCGAACTCGGCGAACTCGTGCGAGCTCCAGTTGCGCACGATGGCCCGGAACCCCGGCTCGTCGGCGTGGAACGCGACCAGGGCGTCGATCGCCGTGCGCAGGAGCGCGCCGAACGGCTGCCCCCCGGCGAGCACCGCGGCCTCGACGCGGTCGAACAGCTCGCTCACGCGCTCGGCGTAGCGCTGCGCGATGGCGTAGAGCAGCGCGCGCTTGTTGGGGAAGAACTGGTACAGCGAGCCGATGGAGGTGTCGGCCCGCGCCGCGATGCCCTCGGTCGTCGCGGCCTCGAACCCCACCTCCGCGAACACGAACGCCGCCGCGTCGAGGATGCGCTCGACCCGCTCGAGGCTCCGGGCCTGGGAAGGCACCCTGCGATCCGGGGTGGATTTCTTCTTCATGGGGCTGGTTGACAACGTGAGGCGGGCCTCACATTCTGTCCGAACCCGAGGATACCCTCACATTCGGCGGAGCTGCCACCAGGAGTCTCGATGCCCTCGTCCTCTCCCGTTCACGCAGTGCCCGGCCCGCGCGGCGTCCCGCTGCTCGGCTCGCTCCCCGCCGCGTGGCGCGACGTGCTCGGCCTCTTCGCGACCACGCTCCGCGACCACGGCGAGGTCGCCCGGCTCACCTTCGGGCCCTACGAGTACTACCTGGTCAACGACCCCGAGGTCGTCCGCCACGTGCTGGTCGACAACGCGAAGAACTACACCAAGAGCAAGAGCTACGACGGCCTGCGCCTCGTGATGGGCAACGGCCTGGTCACGAGCGAGGGCGAGTTCTGGCGTCGCCAGCGCAAGCTCGCGCAGCCGGCGTTCCACAAGGACCGGCTCGCCTCGTTCGCCGACACCATGGTCGACGCGACGGAGCAGATGCTCCGCCGCTGGGAGAGCGAGCCCGGCCCGCGGGTGGTCGACGTGCACGCCGAGCTCATGCGCCTCACGCTGTCCATCGTCGGGCGCACGCTCTTCGGCAAGGACCTCGGCGCCGAGGCGGGAGAGGCCGCCGAGATCGGCGAGGCGATCCGCGTGGGGCTGCGGCACGCGAACGACCACGCCGAGTCGCTGATCAAGCTGCCGCAGTGGCTGCCCACCCCCGCGAACGTGCGGTTCGCGCGCGCGGTCAAGACGCTGGACGCCATGGTGTTCCGCCTGATCGAAGCGCGGCGCCGCACCAGGGGCGACGAGGGCGATCTCCTCGCCATGCTCATGGCCGCGCGCGACGACGGCAACGAGGGCATGACCGACCGCCAGCTGCGCGACGAGGTGATGACCCTCGTGCTCGCGGGCCACGAGACCACCGCGGTGGCGCTCGGCTGGACGTTCACGCTGCTCTCGCAGCACCCCGACGTCGAGCGCAAGGTGCGCGCCGAGCTCGCCGCGGTGATCGGCGCCCGCACGCCGCGCTCCGAGGACGTGGCGAACCTCCCGTACACCGCGCAGGTGCTCGCCGAGTGCATGCGCCTCTACCCACCGGTGTGGGTCTTCGAGCGCTCCGCGATCGGCCCCGATCGGCTGGGCGACCACCCCATCCCGGCCGGCACCACGATCGGCATCGCGCCGTTCACCCTCCACCGCAACCCGCGATTCTTCCCGAACCCGGAGGGCTTCGACCCGGAGCGCTTCTCCAAGGAGGCGATCGCCGCGCGCCCGCGCACCGCCTACCTGCCGTTCGCCATCGGCCCGCGCCAGTGCATCGGCGACGGGTTCGCGCGCATGGAGGCCACGCTGCTGCTCGCGACGATCCTGCCGCGCTTCCAGCTCTCGCTCTTGCCCGGGTTCCAGCCGGAGCCGGAGGCCAAGGTCACCCTCCGCCCGCGGGACGGCCTCCCGATGCAGATCGACCGCCGGAAGGGCGAGGAGGCGCGCGCCGCGCAACACGCGACGGCGTGACGCGTGGAACCACCGGCGGGCCGCAGCATCTCTGCTCCCCGATGGAACGCCTCAACCTCCCCGCCGACAAGGTCTCCGACGCCGCCCGTGACGTGATCGCCGCCCGCCACCGCGCGCTCGTCGAAGAGGTCGCCGCCACGGTGGCCCGCGACAAGGTCGTCGTCGTCGGCATGGCCCAGAACCCGTTCGTGAAGAAGGCCCGCAAGCTCCTCGAGGCTCGCGGCGTCCCGTTCACCTACCTCGAGTACGGCAGCTACCTCGGTCGCTGGGCCGAGCGCCTCTCGATCAAGATCTGGGCGGGGTTCGCCACCTTCCCGATGGTGTTCGTCGACGGCGTGCTGATGGGTGGCTTCTCCGAGCTCGAGCAGCTCGACGCGGCGGGCAAGCTCCCGAAGGGATGACGGCGTGGGCCGGTGCGGCTATCGTCCGCCCGTGGCGCGCGCCGGCCAGTCGATCGAGGACTACTGCCGTGTCTGCAAGGAGCCGCGCGACCACCGCGTGATCGCGGTGGATGCGGCGGGCACCATCCTGCGGGTCATCTGCGGGTACTGCGAGTCGCAGCACAACTACCGTGGCAACCGGGTGCCTGGGGAGCGCGCGCCGTCCGGTCGTGCTGCCTCGCCGTCCGGTCCGCGTCTCGACGCCGATGGCGCCGAGATCACGCTCGTCAGCGAGCGCGAGCGCGCGGCCCCTCCGATCGATCTCTCCCTGTTCGAAGCCGACTACCAAGGAGACCCCATGGATCTCGAGCTCCTGCTCCGCCGCATCATCCGTGAAGAGGCGGGCCTCACGCCGGTCACCCCGGCCAAGAAGTGGCGCGGCGGCAAGGTGGTGATCTCCCCCGGCGACCCGAACCTGCAGGGCAAGGAGATCCCCCTCGAGACCCTCTTCAACAAGATCGTCATGGTCCGCAACCGGCTGCGCGTGCTCGAGCAGCAGATCAACGCGACCGAGGGGATCCCCGAGGACCAGAAGCTCAAGCTGCAGGGCTACATCACCGGCGCCTACGGCAGCCTCACCACGTTCAACGTGCTGTTCGCCGACGAGGACGACAAGTTCAAGGGCACCGGCGGCGACTGACGGCGCGCCAGGCTGGGGGAACGGACGGTGCTCGGGGCGCGCCCCCGAGACCCGCCTTGCTCCTGCCCAAATCCCGCGCTATCCCTTCATCCGGATAGACGGATGCCATCTCTGGACGAAACCGTGGACCTGCTGCACCTGCTCGGGGATCCGACGCGCGTGCGGCTGCTCTCCGTGCTCGCCCGCGAGGAGCTCACCGTCGCCGAGCTCACCACCGTGCTGCAGGTGCCGCAGTCGCGCGTCTCGACCCACCTCGGCAAGCTGCGCGAGGCCTCGCTGCTGCGCGACCGGCGCGCCGGCACCTCCACGTTCTACGCGCTCTCCGACGCCATGCCCGCCGGCGCGCGCACCTTCTGGAGCGCCATCGCCGCTGGCATCGACGACGCGGTGCTCGAGGGCGACCGCACGCGGTGTCAGGCCGCCATCGCCGCGCGGGATGCCCGCACCGGCTGGCCCGACGCGTTCGCCGGCGAGATGGAGCGGCACTACTCCCCCGGGCGCACCTGGGAGGCCACTGCCCACGCCTTCGCGAGCCTGCTCTCGCTCGGCCACGTGCTCGACCTCGGCGCCGGAGACGGCGCGATCGCCCAGCTCATCGCGCCGCAGGCGCGGACGTACACCTGCGTCGACCGCAGCCCCAAGCTCGTGGCCGCCGCCGAGGCGCGCCTGCGCGGCCTGCCGCAGACCGTCTGCGAGGTGGCCGACGCGACCGCCCTGCCCTTCGAGGACGACGCCTTCGACACCGTTCTCCTGTTCCACGTGCTCACCTGCGTCGCGGACCCGAAGGCCCTGCTCTCGGAGGCCGCGCGCGTGCTGCGCGAGGGCGGTCGGATGCTGGTCGCGACCCTCGACGCGCACGACCACGCCGAGGTGGCCGCGGCGTGGAACCACGTGCACCCCGGCTTCCGGCCGGCCACCCTCGCGCGCCTCCTCGAGGCGGAGGGCCTCGTGGTCCGCCGCTGCGAGGTCACCTCGCGCGAGCGCCGCGCCCCCCATTTCTCCGTCGTGACCGCTGTCGCTCAGCGCCCCGATACCCGTCCGCCGTTCAGGAACCCCAAGCCATGATCGAAGAACTGTTCCGTCAGCGCATCCTCGTCCTCGACGGGGCCATGGGCACCATGATCCAGCGCCACAAGCTGGTCGAGGCCGACTACCGCGGCGAGCGCTTCGCGAAGCACGAGCGCGACCTGAAGGGCAACGCGGACCTCCTGGTGCTCACGCGGCCCGACGTCATCCAGGGCATCCACGAGGAGTACCTCGCGGCCGGCGCCGACGTCGTCGAGACCAACACCTTCAGCGCCACCGCCGTCGCGCAGGCCGACTACGCGCTCGAGTCGATCGTCCACGAGATCAACGTGGCCGCGGCCAGGGTCGCGCGCGCCGCCGCCGACAAGTACACGAGCAAGGACCGTCCCCGGTTCGTCGCGGGCTCGATCGGCCCCATGAACCGCTCGCTCTCGATCTCGCCGAGCGTCGACGACCCGGCCAAGCGCTCGGTGACCTACGCCGAGGTGGAGGACGCCTACGCCGAGCAGGTGCGCGGGCTCCTCGACGGCGGGGTGGACGTGCTCCTCGTCGAGACCATCTTCGACACCCTCAACGCGAAGGCGGCGCTCGTCGCCATCGAGAAGACCTTCGCGGGGTACGGCCGTCGCGTGCCGGTGATGATCTCGGTCACCGTCACCGACAAGAGCGGCCGCACCCTCTCGGGGCAGACCATCGACGCGTTCTGGACCTCGGTCGCGCACAGCAAGCCGCTCAGCGTGGGCCTCAACTGCGCCCTCGGCGCCGCCGAGATGCGCCCCTACGTGGAGGAGCTCGCGCGCCGCGCCCCGGAGACCCTGGTCACCTGCTACCCGAACGCCGGCCTGCCCAACGCGATGGGCGAGTTCGACGAGCTTCCCGCGATGACGGCTTCGGTGCTGCGCGAGTTCGCCGAGGCGCGCCTCGTGAACCTGGTCGGCGGGTGTTGCGGCACCTCGCCGGCGCACATCCAGGCCATCGCCGAGGCCGTCGCCGGCATCCCGCCGCGGGAGCGCTCCACGCCGACGAGCCGCTTCTCGATGTACTCGGGCCTCGAGACCCTCGAGATCCGGCCCGAGAGCAACTTCCTCATGGTCGGCGAGCGAACCAACGTCACCGGCTCGGCGCGCTTCGCCAAGCTCATCAAGGCCAACGACTACCAGGCCGCGGTCACCGTGGCGCTCGACCAGGTGCGCGGCGGCGCCAACGTCCTCGACGTGAACATGGACGAGGGCATGCTCGACGGCGAGCAGGCGATGCGCACGTTCCTGAACCTCATCGCCACCGAGCCGGAGATCGCCCGCATCCCGGTGATGATCGACTCGTCGAAGTGGTCGATCCTCGAGGCCGGCCTGCAGTGCGTGCAGGGCAAGGCCATCGTGAACTCGATCTCGCTCAAGGACGGCGAGGCCGCGTTCCTCGAGCGCGCGCGCACCATCATGCGCTACGGCGCGGGCGCGGTGGTCATGGCCTTCGACGAGACCGGCCAGGCCGACACCCGCGCGCGCAAGCTCGCCATCTGCAAGCGGGCCTACGATCTCCTGGTCGGCATCGGCTTCGATCCGCTCGACATCGTCTTCGACCCCAACATCCTCGCCATCGCGACCGGCATCGAGGAGCACGCCGAGTACGGCAAGGCGTTCATCGAGGCCACCGCCGACATCAAGGCCGCCTGCCCCGGCGTGAAGATCTCGGGCGGCGTCTCCAACCTCTCGTTCAGCTTCCGCGGCAACGACCTCGTGCGCGAGGCGATGCACTCGGTGTTCCTCTACCACGCGATCCGCGCGGGCATGGACATGGGCATCGTCAACGCGGGCCAGCTCGCCGTGTACGAGGACATCGACCCCGAGCTCCGCGAGCGCGTGGAGGACGTGATCTGGAACCGCCGCGCCGACGCGACCGAGCGCCTGCTCGAGCTCGCCGAGCGGGTGAAGGGCAGCGGCAAGAAGAAGGAGCTCGATCTCTCCTGGCGCGAGGACACCGTCGAGAAGCGCCTCGCCCACGCCCTCGTGCACGGCGTCGTGGACTTCATCGAGGCCGACGCCGAGGAGGCGCGCCAGAAGCTGGGCCGCCCGCTCGCGGTGATCGAGGGGCCGCTGATGGACGGCATGAAGCTGGTCGGCGACCTGTTCGCGGTCGGCAAGATGTTCCTCCCGCAGGTGGTCAAGAGCGCGCGCGCCATGAAGCGCGCCGTGGCCCACCTGACGCCCTACATGGAGGAGGAGAAGCAGCGCCTCGGCTCGAGCCAGAGCGGCGCCGGCAAGATCGTGATGGCCACCGTGAAGGGGGACGTGCACGACATCGGCAAGAACATCGTCGGCGTGGTGCTCGGCTGCAACGGCTGGGACGTCGTCGACCTCGGCGTCATGGTCCCGACCGACAAGATCCTCGCCGCGGCGGTGGAGCAGGAGGCCGACCTCATCGGCCTCTCCGGCCTCATCACCCCCTCGCTCGACGAGATGGTGGGCGTGGCCAAGGAGATGGAGCGCCGTGGCCTCACGACACCGCTCCTCATCGGTGGCGCCACGACGAGCCGGCAGCACACCGCAGTCAAGATCGCCCCCGGCTACCAGGGGTCGGTCGTGCACGTGCTCGACGCCTCGCGCGCGGTGGGCGTGGCCAACGTGTTCGCCTCCAAGGACCTGGAGCGCCGGGCCAAGGCCGACGCCGAGAACCGCGCGGAGCAGCAGCGCCTGCGCGAGACGTTCGCCCGCAAGAACGACCGGCCGCTCGTGCCGCTCGCCCGGGCGCGCGAGGGCCGGCCGCTGCTCGCCTACGCCGACCGCCCGCGGCCGCCGTTCGTCGGCGTGCGCCAGGAGCGCGAGATCCCCCTCGCCGAGGTGGTCCCCTACATCGACTGGACGTTCTTCTTCACCGCGTGGGAGCTCAAGGGCAAGTTCCCCCAGATCCTCGAGCACCCCGAGCACGGCAAGGTGGCGCGCGACCTGTTCCACGACGCCGAGCGGGTGCTCGCGCGCATCGTCAACGGCAAGCGGCTGACCGCCAACGCGGCGTGGGGCTACTTCCCCGCGCGCCGCGACGGCGACGACCTGTTCGTCAACGACGTCCGCTTCCCCATGCTGCGCCAGCAGCAGGAGAAGACCGCGAGCGAGGCCGGGCGGCCCTACGTGAGCCTCGCCGACTTCGTGGCGGAGTCCGACGACCACGTGGGCGCGTTCGCCGTCACCGCGGGCGTGGGGCTCGACGCGCTCGTCGCGGAGTACGAGGCCGAGAACGACAGCTACTCGGCCATCATCGCCAAGGCGCTCGCCGATCGTCTGGCGGAGGCGCTCGCCGAGCGGCTCCACGAGCAGGTGCGCCGCGCCTGGTACGCGAGCGACGAACGCCTGAGCCCCGACGAGCTCCGCGCCGAGTCCTACCGGGGCATCCGCCCCGCGTTCGGCTACCCGGCGTGCCCGGACCACCGCGCGAAGGGGCCGCTGTTCGCGCTGCTCGACGCCGGGAGCCTCGGCATGGGGCTCACCGAGCACTACGCGATGACGCCAGCGGCGAGCGTGAGCGGGCTCTATCTCGCCCACCCCGAGTCACGCTACTTCGCGGTCGGCAAGGTCGGACGCGACCAGGTCACCGACTACGCGACGCGCACCGGCGACCCGGTCGCCGAGGTGGAGCGCTGGCTCTCCCCGGTGCTCGGCTACGACCCGTGAGCGGCGCTCACTTGCTCTTCTTCGCCACCTTCACGAAGCGCAGGGTCATGCGATCGCTCTCGCCGATGGCGAGGTAGGTCGCCTTGTCCTTGTCGCCGAGGCGGAGGGTGGGCGGCAGCGTCCAGACGCCCTCCGGGTAGTCCTTGGTGTCCTTGGGGTTGGCGTTGAGCTCGGACTTCTGCGCGAGCTTGAAGCCCGCGGCCTCGACCTGCTCGATGACCCACTTCTCGGGCAGGTAGCCCTTCTTCGAGCTCTCCTTCGGGTCGGCGTCGGGCTTGGCCCGGTGCTGCTCGATGGCGAGGATGCCGTTCGGCTTGAGCGCGGCGTGCATCTCGGCGAGCCACTTGTCGAGCGAGCCCGCGTTCACCACGCCGTGCATCGCGCGCATGAACACCACCATGTCGAGGGTGCCGACCATGGGGAGCTTCGGCGTCGTCGGGGTGATGATCACCGTCTCGACCTTGCCGTAGACCTCGGGCGAGCGCTCGAGGAACGCCTTGAAGCGCTGCCCGTAGAAGGTCATGCGCTCCTCGGCGGGGCCGTTGGGATCGGTGCTGGTCGCGAACAGCTTCCCCTGCTTGGCGAGCGCGGGCGCGAGGATCTCGGTGAACCACGCCTCGCCCGGCGCGAACTCGAGCACGGTCATGTTCGGCTTGAGGCCGTAGAACTCGAACGTCTCGACCGGGTGGCGGTCCTTGTCACGGTCGAAGCTCGCGGGGCGACGGTGCTTGCTCGCGACGACGCTCACGAGGGCGTCGTGCCCGTTCTTGAAAGTCTTGCCGACCAGGGTCTTGCCGGCGGCGCGGAGCTCGGGGGTCCAGCGCGCGACCTCGGCCTCCTGCTCGGCCTTGGCCTTCGCGCGGTCCTTCTCGAGCATCGCCGCGGCCTCGGCCTTGGCCTTGTCTTCCTTGGACGGCTCGGGCGGCGGCACACTCGCCGAGGGCGCGACGGCGACCGACGAGGCGGTGGTCGAGGCCGACGGCACGGTGGTGACCGGGGCCGGCGGCGGATTCGTGCTGCACGCCGCGAGGGCGAACGCCAAGGAGATGCGCTTCATCGGCTTGCCCTTACCGCAGGCGACGGGCGCGGGCCAACGGCCGACGGTCGAGCCCCGCGACCAGCGGCAGCAGGACCACCCAGCAAGGGGCGCCCAGCTTCCGGGCGACCCGGCCGAGCGACTCGGAGACCCGCGAGGGCGGCACCCCGAGCGTGAGCCCGATCGCCTTGTTGCTCCACCCCTCGACCGCGAGCTCGAGCACGCGTCGTTCGCGCGCGGTGGGCGGCAGCTCCTCGGCGCGCGGACGCCGCAGCACGAAGCGGATGGCAGCGTCCTCGATCACCGCGGACGCGACGCGCCACTCACCGGCCATCAGCGCGCGGCGCAGCCCCTTCACGACGCGCGGTTGACCAGCGCCACGATGAGCTCACGGCGCGAGCCGACCCCGAGCTTGCGGAACAGGACCGCGAGCTGGTTGGCGATGGTGCGTACGGCGACGCCCCGACGGCGCGCGATCGACGCGCTGTCGTGCCCCGCGCAGATCTCGCGGACGATCTCCCGCTCCGCGGGGCTCAGTTGCTCGAAGATCGTGGGAGACAGGCGCACCTGGACCTCCACCGATTCGTCCTCCCCGTCCTCGACATGCCCCTCCATGACCGGTGGTTTCCGCTTCTGCCGAGTGTGAAGCACCTCCGTGGAGAATTTGGTGGTCGACGGAAGAGCTCGTCACAAGCGTGGTTCGGGGGAAACTCTCCACGGCGTCGATCTCGGCGCGACAGAGTGAGCCTGGAGGGAGCCCCATGTCCGAACCGAATCGCACCCTGCGTGTGCGCGCCACCCCCGCACCCGAGACGCCCGTGTTCGGCGTCTGCAGCCAGTACGACCCTGGTCTCTACGAGCTCAAGGACCCGAACAACCGCGACGTCGGTTGGATCGCGGTGAACGGCTCGGTGGAGACGTGGGCGGTGTTCACGGCGCAGAACCAGTTCCCACCGACGGCGACGGCCTTCGTGCGGGGCGGCCAGCAGAACCCGCTGAGCCTCCACTCGCTGTGGGGCCCGGGCATCCCGCCGGCCCAGCTGGACCCGCTCATCCCCTACGCCTTCGACGAGATCGCGGTGACCATCACCGCCAACGCCCCCCTGCAGCCGGGCGCAGGCGGCGCGCAGCCGCAGGTGCCCATCCTGTTCGACGAGGCGGTGTACACGATCAAGCAGAACGTCAGCAACGCGCAGGTCGGCGACCTGATCATCGAGTCGGTGTCACCGACCCAGCGGGTCCAGCACTGGTTCCTGTACCTCAACCAGCGCCAGGGCACGGCGCCCTACGTCTGGCCCGGCGCGAACAGCGACATCACCAACCGCTTCAACTACGCGCGCGCGTACACCCAGCAGTACCTCGCGGGCACCCCCGCGCGCCTCGCGCAGCGTCAGATCCAGTACGTGTACCTGCGGGGAGACGAGGTCTACGCGGGATCCTTCCCGGCCACCCCATGACCGTGTCCATCAACGGCGTGCGCCACGCCGACCAGCCGGCGCTCGTCCCGCGCACCACGCGGCTCGTCGTCGTCCCTCGTCCGGAGCGCCTCGGCGCGGAGCTGCGCGCGCGCATCGAGGCGCACGCCACCGTGCTCGAGGCGGTGCCGGGGGGCCTCCTGTGTCGGCTCCACCCCGGGGCCACGCTGGAGGGGCTCGGGGTCGGGACCGGCACGACGCCGTTCCTCTACTGCACGCGGTTCAAGTGGAACGAGGCGACCGTCTCGCCGCCCGAGCCGCCCGAGAGCCTCGTGGTCTCCATCGTGCTGCATCGCGGGGAGCGGCGGCAGGCAGTGATCGACGCGCTCGCCGCGGCGGGCATCGACGTGACCCGGCAGGGCGCGGGCCTGATCGCCGCGGTCGACGCCCACACCCTGCCCCGCGTGCTCGCCCTCGATGCCGTGCGGCACGTCGAGCCCGCCACCGAGGCGCGACCGAGCGCCGAGGTCGCGGCGAAGATCCTCCACGCGCCGACCCTGCACGCGGCGGGCTTCGACGGCACGGGGCAGGTCGTCGCGTTCATCGACAGCGGCTTCGACAGCGGCGATCCGGCCCACGTGCACCCCGAGCTCGAGGGCCGTGTCGTCGCGATCCAGCCCCTCCCAGGGTGCAAGCCCGAGGACGAGACCGGCCACGGAACGCACCTTGCGACGGCCGCGCTGGGCACGTCGGGCGTCGCGCCCCGGGCCCGCTTGTTCATGCACGCCGCCCGCACGCAGACCCACGCCATGCTCGTCGACGCGCGCATGGGCCCGCTGTTCGACGAGGCCCACGCGCACGGTGCGCGGATCTACAACTGCTCGATCAACGACGCCGCCAACGTCCAGTCCTACTCGGTGTGGAGCCGCGACCTCGACGAGGCCTTGAACGAGCGACCGTGGCTCGTCGTCTGCGTCCCCACCGGCAACGGCGCCCGCGCGGGCTCGGCCGGGACCGTACCGCTCGGCTCGGTGCAGGCCCCGGCCACGGCGAAGAACTGCATCGCCGTCGGCGCCTCCGAGAGCGAGCGGCCCGAGATCGTGGAGACCTACGGCAAGTGGTTCCCGGCCGACTTCGGCGCGCCGCCGATCCGCGACGACGCCTTCGCCGACGGTCGTGAGGGGCTCGCTGCCTTCAGCGGTCGGGGCCCGGCGCGGGGAGGTCGTCTGCGCCCCGACGTGGTGGCGCCCGGCACGTCGATCCTCGCCGCACGCTCGAGCAAGGGGCCTCCGCGGGTCAACACGATGTACGGCACCACCGACCGCGAGGGGTACTGCTTCGACGGCGGCACGAGCGTGTCGTCGGCGCTGGTCGCGGCGGCCGCGGCGCTCGTCTGCCAGTGGCTGTCCGAGGCGCGCCAGGTCGCCTCGCCCTCCGCCGCGCTCGTGAAGGCGCTCCTGATCAACGGTGCCTCCCCCCTGGCCGGCAAGTACGGCGAGGCCGGGACCGCGCCCAACAACGACCAGGGCTTCGGCCGCGTCGACGTCGCGGCCTCGGTCGGCGACGAGGTGGGCTTCGTCGACGCGAACGCCTGCCTCGACGGTGGCGACGAGTGGAGCACGGTGGTGGAGGTGCCCGCCGGCCGCGGCATCGTCGCCACCCTCGTGTGGAACGACCCCGCCGGCGAGGGGCTCACCAACCACCTCGATCTGTCGGTCGAGCACCCGACCGGCGCGTTCTGTCACGGCAACCGCGAGCCGCTCGATCCGAGCATCGACACGACGAACAACGTCGAGCGCGTCCGCTGGCTCGACGTGCCGCCTGGCTCTCTGACCCTGCGCGTGCGGGCCTCGTCGTGCGTGACGCCCCAGGCCTTCGCGGTGGTCTGGCGCGTGAGCTAGAGCAGGGCCAGCGCCTCGTCGACCGAGAGCACGTCCATCGGCTCCGACCAGCGCTCCCGCGGCACCGTGGCCGCGAGGCGCGCGACGACGGCCTCCTCCGGGCGGGGTG
>CAZUZY010000252.1:0-12634 GCA_964624885.1 uncultured Polyangiales bacterium
CCCCGCCGGGGCTCCGGCACGTCGCTGACCGCCTCCCACCCCGCGCGCCGCTGCGCGGCGAGAGTCCTCTGTCGCGCCTCCTGGGCGGCGACGGCGTACAGGGGGGGCAAGATCTCCGCGAAGCGCATCGAGTGTTCAGCGGCGGCCCGCAGGCAGATGCGCGCGGCGAGCGCAACTTCGCTGCGGGAAAAGCTGGAAAGTTCGTGATGTGCGGCGGCCTCCCTAGAGTGGTCGTCGTCCAGCATGAATGGCTTCGAGATCATCCTCTCCCGCGAGCACGCGCAGTTGGACGAAGAGACCGGAAAGGCCCGCGCCGCGCGGCTCCGTCTCCTCGACGCACCGAACCACGAGCGCCCACGGGTCCGCGACGCCATCGACATCGTGGTCGGCGGCGTGAACCTGACCGCCCGCGTCGCCGCCGATCAGGCCCCGTGCGTGCTGCGCGACCTCGCGCTCTCGCTCGTGGACCTCGGGTGCGGCGTGCGCTCGCGGGCCATCGTGCGGTTCTACGACGTGCCGTGGGAGCTCGGGCTCGAGCGACGCGAGGACGATCTCGCGCTGTCGCTGGTCAAGACCGGCGACGACACGGACGTCGCCGTGCACGATCGACGCACCCCGATCACCGAGGCCATCGAGGGCACGCGCGCCGCCATCGGCCGCCTGCTCGGCGGACGCCACGCCCACGACGCGCTCGCCGAGGTGCTGCGCTCCGAGCTCGAGGGGGCCGAGGCCGCCCTCGGTCAGCTCGATCCCTCCGGTTCGACGCCGCCCGCGCGCGACGACGTCCTGGCGGTCGTCGAGCCCGAGCCCGGCATCCGCTGCGCCTTCGGGGTCGAGCTGCCGCTGTCGGTCGACGCCCACGCGGGGCCCGAGGCGAGCGTCGTCGAGACCTCGGATCTGCACGCGCTGCTCGGCCGCGGGCGCATGCGCGCCGTGGTCCGCGGACGCACCCAGGAGCTCGGGGAGGTGCACGGCTTCCTCGCCACCGAGCGCCTCGTCGAGCTCGCCAAGGCCGTCCTCGACGCCTGGGAGCGCGGCCGCCCGCTGCACACCAAGGTCTCGCTGCAGGGGCCTCTGGTCGGGATCCGCTTGGACGCCACGGGCACGCTGTCCCTCACGCTCGTCGCCGGCGAGAGCGCCGACGCGCCGCGCTCCACCCACGTGTTCCCCTCGCTCGAGGGGCCCGACTTCGTGGACGCCGCGGTCTCCCTCGGCCGCCAGCTGGCCCGCACCATCGTGCGGCGCGACCGGGCCCAGGCCTCGAACCTGCGCCTCCTGACCCTGCGGCGGCGCGTCCGGGAGCTGTCCGAGCGGCTGCGCGACGTCGCGCGTCCGGTGGGGCCGTTCGGCGAGAGCGATCTCGTCAACCAGCACCGCGACAGCTACCGGCCCTACGTGAAGGCCAAGGCGCCCGCGGTGCCCGACGCCAGCCTGCGCCGCCTCAAGTACGAGCCGCGCTGGACGGCGGAGGTCCCGGGCATCGACCTGCGCGCCACCTTCCTCTGCGGCGACCGCCTCGTGCTCTCGGGCGCGAGCCAGACCGCGTGCGTGGACCGCGTGTCGGGCAAGACGCTGTGGAAGGCCCCCACGGTGCGCGCGACGCAGATCCCCACGCCCGCCGGCCTCGCGCGCCTGCGCGGCGACGGGCGTCTCGAGCTGCGCGATTTCGGTGATGGCTCGGTGGTGTGGACCGCCGACTGCGCGCCGCGGTCCAAGGGGACCCCGGCCGCCTGCACCATCATCGCCCCCGGGCTGCCCCGGCTGCTCGTGGCGACCGACGGGGATCGCCACCTCTGTGCCTACGACCTCACGAGCGGCGCCCCGCGCTGGCGCTACACGATGACCCGGCCCGGCCCCGTGCGTGTCCGTCGCGCGGGCCGGCTGCTGGTCGTGTCCAGCGACGAGGCCCAGCTGGTCGCGCTCGACGCCGTCGACGGCCGCGTCGTCTGGCGCGTCCGCGATCGCCTGCGCTTCGCCGCGCCTGCGGCCATCGAGCGCGAGGAGCTGTTCGTCGTCGCGGGCGAGCCCGGGGGCCTCGCCCGCCTCCACCACCTCGACGCGCTCTCGGGCGCGCGGCGCTGGGAGCGCATCCTCGAAGGCGCCGTGGCCACCGAGTCGGCGCCGATGCCCCTCGGCCGCCTGGTGGTGGTCGTGACCCGCGACCGGCGGGGGATCGGCCTCTCGGCGATCGATCAGGCGAGCGGCGTGGAGGCCTGGTCGCTGCCCCCCGGCACCTTCCCGCCCGGCACGTCCGCGCTCGGCATCGACGATCACGTGGTGCTCAACCTCCCGACCGGCGAGGTGAGCGCCATCGTCGCCCGCGACGGTTCGACGGCGTGGCGCCACGTCTTCGAGACGCCCGTCCACGGCGACGCGCCGCGACGCCTGGAGCCCGTCCTCCGCGCGGGGGCGCTGTTCGTCCCGCAGGATCGCGTGCGTGTGCTGCGACCCTCGGACGGCGCGATCATCGGCGTCGTCACCAGTGATCTCGTGCCCGATTTGCTGCGGGTCGACGAGCGCTGCGACGTGTACGTGGCCGAGGAGTCCGGCCACGTCGCGGCGTTCGGCGCCCAGTCGAAGCTCGAGGCGGTCCCGGGGCGCCCGCGCCTGTCGCTGGTTCGCTAGGGTCCGCGCTCGACGAACACGCCACGCTCGGAGGTCGACACCTCGATCGAGCTCGCGCCCTCGTCGACGAGCCGCGCGAGCGCGCGCAGGGTCTGCTCGACGACCTCTCGCGGGCTCGCGTAGATCGTGGCGCGCTGGTAGCGGCGATGGATCGCGACCCGCTCCAGATCGGGCTTGGCGAGCGCGAGCGCGAGCTCGGCGATCAGCCGCGGGTCCTCGCCGGGCGGCTGCGCCTCGACCCGGTAGAGACCGCGCACGACGGCGATCACGGCGCGGATGCCGACGAGGCCGTGCTCGACCCCGCGGATGGACAGCAGGAGCTCGCCGGGCGCGGGGCCGCTGTCCCGGCCCTCCCGCGACCCGGCCTCGAGCGCGCCGATGTCGTCCGCCAGCAGCTCGAGGTTGCCCGAAGCCTCGGTCAACGCGTTGTTCAGCTCGTGGACGACGAAAGAGGATAGGAGTGCCGCCGCTTCGAGCCTCGCGAGCATCCTCCCCTCCGTTCCCATCCGGCCAGGGTTACACCCGCGCGAAGGCTTGGACAACGGCCGCGACAGCCTTGTATGTTCATTCCGTGGGTCACGCTCTTGGGAGCCGCCGTGCTGGGCGAGGCCTCGCGGCCTTGTTCGCGCTGGGAGTATCAGGTTGGACCGCGGGCTGCGGGACCGTCGATCTCGGCACCTACGAGGGTGTGCGCGACGTCAAGCCCGACGAGAACTACTTCTACTGCGTCATCCAGCCCCAGGTCCTGAACGCCAAGAAGTGCGCGACCGGCGACGGCGGTGACACGGGCTGCCACGCCACCGCCACCCCGATGCGCCTGCAGGTCGTGGACAGCCCCGTGGCCTGCACGAGCGGAAAGCCCAGCGACCCCTCCAAGATCAGCGGCGCCGAGCGCGCGAACTACACCGCCTCTTCGCTGCGGGTGAACCGCGACATCGAGTCGTCGCCGCTGCTCCGTCGGCCCATCGGGGCCTCGGCCCACAAGGTCCTCTTCGCGAGCACGTCGGCCGAGGCGGATCTCATCCGCAAGTGGATCGCGGGGGCTCGATGAGGAGGACCGGCTCGCAGCTGGGTTCGCTCGCGGCGCTGCTCCTCTCGCTCTCCGGTGGGGTCGCCGCCCTGTGCGCCGCCCCGCGATCGGCCGCCGCCGAGGAGGTCGACGCCTTCGCGCGGGTGGTCGTCGAGCGCGCCGAGGTCCGCAGCGGACCGGGAACGAGCTACCGGGTCATCGCCGCCCTCGAGCGGGGAGAGACCGTCGTGGTCGACCGCCGCGGGAGCGATCAGTTCTGGCTCAAGCTCGTGCTGGCCGACGGTCGCACGGGATGGGTGCTCGGCGACGACGTCGAGGTCTACGCGGTGCGGCCGGGCGACACCGACAAGCCCAGCAAGCCCGGCTTCTTCGCCCCCCCTCCCCTGCTCGGCGCGCGCGGCGGCCTCGCCATCCTCGCCGGCGTGCTGGGCAGCACGGTGTCGAGCCGCGACGGCGGCAGCTTCTACAACTACGCCGACGGGTACTTCGAGATCCGCCCCGCCGTCGTGCTCTCCCCGACCATCGCCCTCGAGCCGTACGCCGGCATCTCTCGCACCGACGACGGCTCCCTCACCCAGGTCGGCGGCTGGGCGGTCGTCCACCTGCTGCCCGACCTCGCGATCGACCCCTACGTGGGCCTCGGCGGCGGCTATCTGTGGAGCCGCACGAACGCCGACGCCCTCACGCCGTCGAAGGACGAGCTCTTCGTGGCCCGCGCCGGCGGTGGCTTCCTGTTCGGTCTGCGGGGACGCATCCTCGTGCGGATCGAGGCCACCAACCTCACCTTGTTCACCCCCAATCGCTTCAAGAACATGCAGACGTACCTCGCCGGCCTCGGCGTGTATTTCTGAGGAGATCCCATGTTGCGCCGCCCCACGAAGCGTCCCTTGTCGCCGACCGGTCGCCCCCCCCGAGCGCTGTCTCTCGGGCGCGTCGGCGTGCTCCTGGTCCTCCTGGTCGGCGCGACGGGCTGCGTGACGGTCAAGCCGCAGCAACGCGGCATCCTCTCCGACCCGATCATGCGCTTCGGAGGCAACGGTCACGACGCAGTGGAGCAGGCGCACTTCCGCCACGCGATCGACAACCGCGAGGGCTCGTTCGGTGGTGAAGGCGTCGCGGGCGGTGGGTGCGGATGCAACTGATTCGGCTGCGCTCGACCCCGTCGCGGTCGGCCTTCGTCGCGCTCGCCGCGGGGCTCACGGTGTTCGCCGCGGAGGGCGCGCCGCGCGGCGAGGTCGTCTCGTTCGACTCGCGATACACGCTGTACCGAGAGGGCACCCCCTACGGCAACATGCTCGTGCACAACCCCTCGGTGCTGCTCGGCGCCAAGCCGACCGAGGCGTTCGGGCTGCACGCGGGCTGGCAGGCCGACGTCGTCTCGGGGGCCTCGGTCAAGATCCGCAACGAGACGCGTGGCGTGGACGCGGTCACCACCGCCAGCGTGAAGGACTTCCGCCAGGTGGCCAACGGCGGCTTCTCGATCGAACGCAAGTACGTCACCTTCGAGGCCGGCTACGCCTACGGCTGGGAGCACGACTACAAGTCGCACAGCATCGATTTCTCGGCCAAGACCGAGCTCCTGCAGCGCTCGATGGAGCTCACCATCGCCTACGCGCGCAACTGGGACAGCGTGTGTGATCGGGTGCAGAGCGACATCGACCCGACCCGTCGGCGGGGGCTCGAGAAGAGCACCGCCTGCTTCACCGCGGACCCCACCGTCACCACGCGTCCCCTGGTGCTCGACGCCTTCCAGGCGGGCTGGACCCAGCTCTGGTCCCCGCTGTTCGCGACCCAGCTCACCTACTCGCGCCAGCTGCTCAACGGCTTCCAGTCGAACCCGTACCGCGAGGTCAACCTCGGCGTGTCGTCTCCGGCCCAGGAGTACGTGCCCGAGGTGCGCGATCGCCAGGCCGTGGCGCTCAAGGCCAACCTCTACCTCCGACCGATCAAGACCGCCCTGCGCCTCGGGGTCCGCGCCTACCGGGACAGCTGGGATCTGCGCAGCCTCACCGGCGAGGTGGAGCTCGAGCGGTACGTGCTGATCGACGCCCTGCGCCTGCGCCTCCGCGGCCGCTACTACTCGCAGGGTTCGGCGGGATTCTACAGCGACGACTACTACCGCGAGCCGCGCGGCAAGTACTTCACCGGCGACCGCGAGCTCTCGACGATGCGCTCCTGGATGGCCGGGGCGCGGTTCGCGTTCGGGCCGAGCGCCGGGCAGCAGCGCTGGGGAGGGCTCCTCAGCAAGGTCGAGGTCTCCCTCGGCGGCGACTACGTGTCGTACGATTACTCCGACTTCACCATCGCCGGCACCCCGCTGCACAAGACGGCGATCATCGCGAGCTTCGGCCTCAGCCTGCTCTTCTGAGCGGGGCCTCCGAGGCGGCGGGTGGCCGCCGTGGCCGACAATCAGGCGTGGCGTGAGCGGGTGGACAAATCTACGCTGACGAGGGTCGCGTCCACATCCGGGAGGGTTCCATGCGCCACGTCTTTGCTTTCGCCATCGTCGCCGCTGCGTACGGTCTCGGCTGTTCCTCGTCCTCGACATCGGTCGCCGAGCCGAGCGTGGACGACGGCTGCACCACCTACGCCAACAACTACTGCGAGAAGGCCAACGGCTGCGTCTCGTTCTACATCCAGGTCTCGTGGGGCGACGTCGCGCTCTGCAAGTCGCGCCTGAAGGAAGCCTGCCTCCGGTCGGCCAAGGCACCGAGCACGGGCATCACCGGCAGCGCGCTCGACAAGTGCGTGAAGAGCATCCCTGCCCTGTCCTGCTCCGATTTCCTCAACGGCACGCCGATCGCCGACTGCCAGGTGACCGGCAGCATCGAGGACGGCAAGGTCTGTGGCGACAACACCCAGTGCAAGAGCGGGTTCTGCGCGACCGACGAGTCGAAGTCCACGTGCGGCACCTGTAGCCCGAAGGTCGGCGAGGGCGCCGCCTGCGCGGCCAACGACTGCCCCGACGGGCTCAAGTGCGTGAACAGCAAGTGTCAGAAGCCGGTGGCGGCGGGCGGCGCGTGCAGCGCGGACAAGCCCTGCGGCGCCCAGCTGTCCTGCATCAGCGGCACCTGTCAGGCCCACCTCACCACCGAGGGGGCCGCCTGCGACGACAAGGAGGCCACGGCCCCCAAGTGCGACTTCACGAAGAACCTCGCGTGCATCGGCAGCAAGTGCCAGAAGTTCACGTTCGCCAGTGGCGCGGGGGCGGCGTGTGGCATCACGCTCGAGGGCACCACCACCATCAAGAGCATCGCGCTCTGTGACAAGGGTGGCTACTGCAAGGGCGTCGACATCGCCAAGGGCGTGTTGACCGGCACCTGCGCGCCCGCGGCGGCGGACGGCGCGGCGTGCGCGGTGGGCGAAGGCCTCGGCACCGGCCCCGGCTGCATCGCGCCCGCCAAGTGCATCGACGGCGTCTGCAAGATCAGCGATCCCGCCACCTGCAAGTGACCAGACAGGAGGAAGGGCCCGGCCGAGGTCGGGCCCTTCGCCCGCTCACTTCAGCGTGACCGTCGAAGTGCCTTCGTTGAAGGTGAGGGCGCCGCAGCCGCTCTCCACCGTCTTGGTGGCGCGATACCTGATCGTGTAGGTCGGCCCGGTGATCGCCGGGAAGGTGAAGCTGGCCGGAACCGCGCTCACGCCGGCCGTGAAGGTCACGGCGCCGATCTTGGTGCCGTTGAGGGACACGTCCACCGTGAGCGACCCGCACGAGGAGATCGAGTTGGTCACGCCGATGGTGGACGAGAACGAGGTCGCCGACGGGAGGGTCGTCGTGCGCACGCCCTGGTAGTAGTCGCCGAGGTTCCAGAAATAGGGGTCGTAGAGGATGACGGCCGTGTCCGTCGACGTCGGGAAGATGAAGCTCGCGGTGATCCCCGTGTCCGGCGGGCCCGTGTCCGGCGTGCCCGTGTCGGGCGTACCCGTGTCCGGCGTGCCCGTGTCGGGCGTGCCCGTGTCCGGCGTGCCCGTGTCCGGCGTGCCCGTGTCCGGCGTGCCCGTGTCGAGCGTGCCCGTGTCGAGCGTGCCCGTGTCCGTGGGGGTGCCCGTGTCGGGGCCGAGCCCCGTGTCCGGTCCCGTCCCGGTGTCCGTCTTCGCGCTGTCGCCCGCGCTGTCACCCGCCCCGTCGGCCGGTGTGTCGACCAGCTCCGCGTCCTTCAGTCCCGTGTCCTTGCGGCCGGCGTCGCCGACGACGTTGTCGAAGTCCTCCGCGGTCGCCGCGCAGGCACTGACGAGAAGCGAACCGAGGAGGAGGCCAGCCGAACGGAAGCGCATCCGTCCATCCTACCAGTGACCGGGACGCCGGACGCAATCGGCCGCCCCCGCGGTAACGCCGGACACGGAGCACCGGGGCGAACTCCGCTGTCCCCACTCGTTTGACGGCGCTCGGGTCGCCCGCTACCACCCGCGGCCCTTCGTTCCGACACAGCGAACGTCACGCCGGCCGCGCGGATCCTCCGCTGGGTGCCTGGCCCAAGTGGCGACGTCGACCTCGAGTCGACGTGAGGGTGCGCGCATGGGTGTCTCCGACGTCCGACGACGTCGTTCCGGCGCGCGCCCGTTCGATCCTGGTCGACGGAGGGCCACGCGCGGAGGTCTCCATGCGTCGACTCGGCCTGGACTTCGGCACCACCAACAGCGCACTCGCGCTCCACGACGGGAGCGCCGCGCGCATCCTGCCCGTCGAGGGCCGCGCCACCTGGCGCACCGTCCTCACCTTCGCCGACGGCGAGGAGCCGCTCGCCGGCGAGCCCGCCATGACCCGCGCCGCGCACGGCGGCTGCCGCTTCGTGCAGTCGATCAAGTCGCACCTCGCGAGCCCGCTGGTCGATCGCACCCAGATCCTCGGACGCACCTATCGACTGCCCGAGCTCGTCGCCGTGTTCCTCCGCAAGCTGCTCGGCGCCGCGGGCTTCGTCTTCCGCGAGGGCCGGGCGTGCTTCCCGGACGGCGCGCCCATCGAGCAGATCGTCGTGGGCCGCCCGGTTCGCTACGTCGGGGCCGAGGACCCGAGCCACGACGCGCTCGCCGTGGCGCGGCTCGAAGAAGCCGTGCGCCTCGCGGGGCTCCCCACCCCCACCCTCGAGCTCGAGCCCCTCGCCGCCGCGTTCCACTACGAGTCCCAGCTCGACCACGACGAGCTCGTGCTGGTCGCCGACTTCGGCGGTGGCACCAGCGACTTCAGCCTCGTCGAGGTCGGTCCCACGCGCCTCCGCGCCGGCGGGGATCAGGCCCGCTTCGTCCACGGGCACGGCGGGGTGGGCCTCGCCGGAGACGCGCTCGACGCCGAGATCGTGCACCACGCCGTCACGCCCGCCCTCGGCCGGGGCTCGCGCTATCGCCTGCCCGGCAACGGCGGCACGATGGAGGTACCGCCGTGGATCTACGGCAAGCTCCGCCGCTGGCACCACCTGTCGTTCCTGCGCTCGCAGCGCACCCTCGAGCTCCTGCACCACCTGCGGATCCAGGCCGAGGAGCCCGCCAAGCTGCGTGGCCTCCTGCACGTCGTCGAGGACGACCTCGGTCTGCCCCTGTTCCGTGCCGTGGAGGGCGTGAAGACGCGGCTCTCGAGCACGGATTCGACCGAGCTCGCCTTCGTCGACGGCCCGATCGATCTGCGCGGCGCCGTGGGTCGCGCCGACTTCGAGGACTGGACCGCGGACGTGCGGGCCCGCATCGAGGCCTCGCTCGACGCGCTGCTCGCCGAGGCCGCCGCGCGCCCGTCCGACGTCGACGCGGTCTTCATGACCGGCGGAACCTCCCTCGTCCCCGCGGTGGTGGGCGCTTTCGAGCGGCGGTTCGGCGCCGAGAAGCTGCGCGGTCGCGGCGGTGAGCAGCTCACCTCGGTGGCCCTGGGGCTCGCGGCGCGAAGACCCTGAGGGTGGCACAAAGCGGCCATCGCTCGGACCGGCGTCCTGGGTGACAATGCGCGCATGGAGCCCGTCCAGTACCTGAGTTTCCTGCTGGTCCCCCTCGTGATCGGCGGGTACTACTTCTTCTACTTCCGCAAGGTGAAGGCCGCCGGTGGCTACGCGGCGATGGCCCAGCGCGCGACCCAGCTCAAGTTCGGCCTCGGCCCGACCGAGTCGGCCGACCTCACCAAGGTGTTCCGCGGCCAGTTCTACATCGGCCCCCTGACGGGCACGGGACGCAGCGGCTGGCAGCAGGTGGGGGACGCGCTCACCAGCACCACCTACCGCGGGCGCGGCGTCGAGCTCACCATCACCTCGCTGAACCGACTCGTGGTCGCGGGCGAGCCGATGCCCGACTCGGACCTCAAGTACGACGTGAGCACGGGAGACTCGGGCTACCGCCCGATCGAGTCGTTCACCGCGCAGAACCGGCCCGCGCTCGTGCTCGCCGACCAGGCGTTCGGCGCCGATCCGAACCTCGCCAAGGCGCGCAAGGCCACCGAGACGACCTACAACGCCATGGGCCAGATGGTGAAGTGGGACCTCGCGGTCCTGAAGCTGCAGAGCGGCGAGAGCATGGTGCTGTGGCTCGACCCCGCGGGGATCCTCCGGCTGCAGCAGTGGTGCGCGACCGGCAACTAGCCGAGCGCCTGCATCAGATCGGCGACCACGTCCTCGGTCTCCTCGATCCCGCAGCTCACCCGCAGGAGGCCGTCGGACACGCCGGCGGCCCGCCGGGCCTCCGGGGGCATCGAGAAGTGCGTGGTCGAGGCGGGGTGGGTGACCAGCGAGCGGACGTCGCCGAGGCTCACGGCGTGGGTCAGCAGGCGGCAGCGCTCCAGCACACGGCGGCCCGCGTCGAGATCACCGTGCAGCTCGAACGCGACGATCGCGCCGAACGCGCCCATCTGCCGCACGGCGAGCGCGTGCTGGGGGTGCGAGGTGAGGCCCGGGTAGTGCACCCGCGCCACCGCCGGGTGCCGCTCGAGGGCGCGGGCCAGCGTCAGCGCCGTGGCGTTGGACTGCCGCGCGCGGAGCACGAACGTGCGCGCCCCGCGCGCGATCAGCATGGCCGAGAGGGGCGAGAGGATCCCGCCGAACGACTTGACCGCCACCTCCTTCACGTCGCGCACGAGATCGGCGCGACCGACCACCATGCCGCCGATCGCGTCGCCGTGCCCGCCGATCTGCTTGGTCATGGAGTGCACGACCAGGTCGAAGCCGTGGGCCAGCGGCCGCTGCGCGAAGGGGGTCGCGAACGTGTTGTCGCAGAGCGAGTACAGGCCCCGCTCGCGGGCGAGCCCGGCGACCGCCGCGAGGTCGGTGAGCTGGAGGGTGGGGTTGGCGGGGGTCTCGACGTAGACGACGCGCGTCTTGGCCTGGATCGCCGCTTGCCACGCCGCGGGGTCGGTCTGGTCCACGAAGGTGGTCGTGATCCCGAGCCGCGGAAGCCGCTCGCGCAGCAGCCGCGCCGCCTCGCCGTACATCGACCGGGGCGCCACGACGTGGTCGCCGGCCTCGCACAGGGTGACGAGCGCCGCCGAGATGGCCGCCATGCCGCTCGCGGTGGCGCAGGCGTCCTCGCCCGCCTCGAGCGCCGCCACCTTGGCCTCGAGCGCGGCGACGGTGGGGTTCTTCCACCGGCCGTAGATCAGGTGGTCGTTCTCGCCGGCGAACGCGCCCGCCGACTGGGCTGCGTCGTCGAAGGCGAACGCGCTCGCCAGGTGGATGGGGGCCTCCACCGCGCCGGTGGCGGGGTCGGGGCGGTCGCCCGCGTGGACACAGTCGGTGCTCGTCGGTCGGTCGCTCACGGGGCCTCCAGGGCGCGCTGCACGTCGGCAAGCACGTCGGCTTCGTCCTCGATCCCCACCGCGAGGCGGATGAGATCGTCCGAGATCCCGGCGGCGGCGCGCTGCTCGGGGGTCATCTCGTAGTAGCTCATGATCGCCGGCTGCTCGACGAGGGTGTCCACTCCCCCGAGGCTCGGCGCGATGCGGGCCAGCGCGAAGGCGTCGACGACGCGGCTGGTCACCGCGAGCGGGCTCTCGTGCCCTTGCCCGTCCGGGTCGGTCTTGACGCGGAAGCTGACCACGCCGCCGTAGCCCCGCATCTGGGCGCGCGCGATCTCGTGGGTCGCGTGGGTCGGCAGGCCCGGGTAGTACACCTCGGCGACCCGTGGGTGCGCGGCGAGGAGCTCGGCCACCGCCATCGCCGTCCGATCGTGACGCTCCACGCGGACCGCAAGGGTCTTGAGCCCACGCGCGACGAGGAACGCGCCGTGCGGATCGAGCACCCCGCCGAGCACCCCGCGCAGGTCGCGGACGAGGCCGACGAGCGCGCGCGAGCCCACCACGGCGCCCGCGAGCACGTCGTGGTGGCCGGCGAGGTACTTGGTCGCGCTGTGGACGACGAGGTCGATCCCGAGGCCGAGCGGCTGCAGATCGATGGGGGTCGCGAAGGTGCTGTCGACGACGGTCTTGATCCGGCGCGCCTTGGCGAGCGCCGCGAGGGCCGCGAGGTCGGTGCAGTGCAGGTACGGGTTGGTCGGCGACTCGCCGACGACGAGCCGGGTCTCGGGGCGGATCGCGGCCTCGACCGCCGCGAGGTCGCCCGGCTCGACGATGGTGTGCTCGACGCCGTAGGCCGCGAGGGTCTTGACCACGAACTGCCGCGTGCGCCGGTAGCCGTCGCGGAACAGGATCACGTGCGCCCCCTGCTTGAGGAGCGCGAGCAGGGTCGTCGTCAGCGCCGCCATGCCGCTGCCGAACGCCGCGCACTCCGCCTTGCCGGTGGGATCCTCGAGGGCCGCGAGCCGCAGCTCGAGGGCGCGCACGGTCGGATTCCCATAACGACCATATTCTTCGCGGTGCGGGTCGGGGTGCTCGCCCGTCATGTGGGCGGCGAGCTCCGCCGAGTCCGCGAAGGTGTAGGTCGACGTGGCGACGATGGGGGTCGGCACGGCGTCGAAGCGCTCGGGGCGCCCCACCCCGGCGTGCACCGAGCGGGTCGACGGGCCGGCGGCGTGGACCGCGGCGACCATCCGCTCGAGCTCCGGCAGGACGTGGTC
>CAZUZY010000253.1:0-12505 GCA_964624885.1 uncultured Polyangiales bacterium
GGTGGTCCATTGCCGCGCGGGCCTCGGGCGCACCGGCGCGCTCGTCGCTGCCACGCTGACCGCGCTCGGCGCCTCTCCTGTGCAGGCCATCGCCGCGGTGCGGGCGGCGCGGGGACCGCGGGCGATCGAGACTCCGGCGCAGGAGTCCTGGGTGTCACGGGCGGGGCCGTAGAGAGGCGTCACCGACGGTGCTGGATCTGGAGGATCGGCGCCCGGCGCCGCCAGCGGCGTACTCGCACGACGAGGAAGGTGAGGCCCGCGGCGAGCGACAACACCGAGATCGCCCCGGCGAAGACGAAGATCGGCGCCGCGCTGCCGCCGCCCTCGGGGCACTCCACCGCGAGCGACGAGCCGCCGCGGCCGCGGTGGGACACGTGGCCGTGGGATCCGCAGGTCGGCGCCGCGCCGTTCTTGCAGCCGAGGATGGGCGCCAGCAGGTCGCAGGTCGCCTGCGGTGCCACGAGCGGGAGGACGAAGGGCACCGCGGTCGCCACGATCATGCCGACGATCACCGCCGCGCCGACGTACCCCAGCGGACCTCGCATGGTGCGAATGTGTCAGACCGAGCGGGCCACGTCGAGACGCTCGCGCGGGCCCCCGGTTCGGCGAGGCCGGCCGCTTCCACGAGGCCGTCGCGCCCGTCGAAGAGGTGGGGGTCGGGATCAACGGGCCGGCTTCTTGGGCTTGGCTTTCGGCTTCGGCTTCGGCTTCGGCTCGGGGGAGGCGCGGATCGCTTCGACCTTCGGGTCGGGCTTGCCCTTGCGGAAGACGGCGAGTCCCTTGAACGACGGCTTGCGTCCGTCGAGCCGCGACCACCGATCCCACTCGCTGCCGCTCGCCGACTCTCCGCTCATCGCGAAGACCTCGGCGATCGGCCACTTCGCGTGCACGGCGACGAGGGCACGGTCGATCGCCTCGATCGCCGCGAACGCTTCCTCGCTGGCCTCGTCAGGCGCGCCGCCACGCTCGGCGGCGCACATCACGAGCTGCGCGCCCTCCCAACGCCAGGGCATGTCGGGATCTTGCACGTGCATCGCGCCCGAGAGCGCCGGCAGCAGCGCCTTGGCGAGGGCGACACGGTCCGTCGCCTTGGGCGCCGCTTCGAAGCGAACGACCCAGTAGGCGCCGTCACTGCCCGTGCCGAGCAGCGAGTGACCGAAGAACGGGAAGGGGAAGCTTTCGTCTCGCGCCTGCTCCGGCGCGGGCAGCGTGAGCACGACCTTCTCGAGGGGAACGCGCGCGTGGAGGGCACGCATCGCGCTGCGAAGGGCCGCATCGACCGGCGCGGGTGCGAAGGAGAACGGCACGCCGCTCACCGTGCCGAGCTCCCAATCGAGCGTCGCTCCGCCCTTGAAGCCCGCGAAGCCCAGGAACGGATTGTGCCCCAGCGGGCGGAGCGCGACGCCGAGCGGATCGGCGGGTCCTCTGGGCCACACCAGCGACATCTGCAGCCACGCTTTGACAGCGTTCTCGATGGTGGCGAAGGTCTCGGCGGTGAGGGCGGCCTTCGCGACGATCTTCAACAGGGCCTTCGGTCCTTGCGCGATGGCGAGCTCGAACGGCGACTCGCCGGCGAATGCTCCCAGCTGAATCGTCGGGTCGTCGAGCCACGCCTGCAGGGTGGCGCCATCGATCACACTCTCGCCCGGACGTGAGCCCCGAATCGTCAGGGCGCGGACGGCGAAGTCCGCATGGACGCCGTGGAGGACCTGCAGACTGCTGCCGAAGCGCGCCTGGACGAACGCGAGGGCGATGACCCGGAGGAACTGTGGCGCGACCCCGCGGACCTCGAGCGAGAGCGTCTGGGCGTGGACGCCCGTCCTGGGCATGGCCGCGAGCTCCTTCACGACCTTCGCCGAGGAGCGCGCCGGATCGAACGCGTCGCCCGCGGCGAGCCCCGCGTTGATCAGGTCGACCCATGTCTGTGCGTAGAGCCGCGCCTCGTGCATCGGATGGGTGTGCGCGCGCTTCTTGGCGTCGAGCTGGAAGAGGATGTCGAGCTGCTGGGGCTCGGCGCTCGGCACGTAGTGGACGTCGATGGCGATCATGGAGCTCTCATGGTCCTGGACGGTCAGGCTCACTCGTGCGGCGCAGGATGGGCACGCCGCCATCAGGGACGGTAGACCGAGACGGCGGTCGTGGGGGCGTTCGGTTTGCGCAGCGAGCCGGTGCGCGCCTTTCGCTGCGGCGAAGCACTTCCTATGCTCGACCGGTGCGGCCCGCTCCGTTCTTCCTGCTCGCGCTCACTGCCGCGTGCACCCGTCCCCGCTCGGAGGTCACGCCCGACCCGATCTCCGCACCGGCGGCCCGACCGGCGTACTCCGACGTGACCCTCGCGAGCTCGACCGCCGAGACCCCCGTGCCCGAAGGGGGCGTGAAGGTCTTCGTCGGCAAGCGGGCGCTCGCGCTCGAAGACGGCAAGCCCCTGCTCCAGACGGGGAAGGATCCGGCGCACGGCTACCCGGAGGAAGGCAAGAAGAACGGCCTGCTCCTCGTCCCCCTCGCGGACAAGCTGCCCAAGGACCCGCGCGCCCTCCTGTACGTCGATCACACGACGACCTATCGCATGCTGTTCGAGGTCGTCTACACGCTGGCCCAGAAGGACTTTCGCGACTTCGTGCTCGTCGCGCGCAACGGCAGTCGCGACGTGGGGCTCGGGATCAAGGTGCCCGAGGCTGGTGTGATGGCTCCTACCGCGCTGCATCGCCTCACCCTCGTGCGGGTCGCCGACGGCGTCTCGGTGAGGACCGAGATGGGCAACCTCCTGCCCGGCTGCAAGACGCTCGGCGTGGGTGTCGCGGTGCCCGACCAGGCCGGCGCCATCGACGCTGCGGGGCTCTCGGCGTGCGTGAAGTCCGTCAAGGCCGTCGGCTCGTGGGCCGACACCATGACCTTCCTCGCGCTCGCCGAGCGACCGTTCTCCGAGCTGGTCACGGTGGTCGACCTCGTGCGCCCGGAGTTCCCGAACTTCGTCCTCGCCATACCCCGGTGATCGAGAGACGTGACGGCGCTGTATCACGCTCGCCCGCGAGATCGTGTCCACCCACCGCAGGCTGGAAACGCACACACGGCCTCGCATACGCTGACCACGCATGCTCCAGCCGGGTGACACCTTCGACCGCTACCTCATCGAGGCCTTCCTCGGTGAGGGCGGCATGGGCTCGGTCTACCGCGCACTCGACAGCAAGCTGCAGCGCCGCGTCGCGCTCAAGATCATCCGGGTCGGCGAGCGTGTGGACGACGAGGCCCGAGCCCGCCTGATCCGGGAGGCGCGGGCCGTGGCTGCGCTCAACCACCCCAACGTCGTCGTCGTCCACGACGTGGGTGAGCACGAGGGCGTGCCCTTCATCGCGATGGAGCTTGTCCGCGGCCGCAGCCTGCGCGCGTACATCGGCGACGAGACCGTGCCCGTTCGCCAGCGCCTCCGCTGGCTGCTCGACGTCGCCCGGGCGCTCGACGCCGCCCATCGCGCGGGCCTCGTCCACCGCGACGTCAAGCCAGACAACGTGATGGTCGGTGAGGACGGCACCGTCAAGGTGCTGGACTTCGGCATCGCTCGCTCGGCCCGTGGCGCCGTGGATGCCAACGCGACGACGGCCGCCGCCCTCGCGTCGATCACCGCCGAGGGCGTCGCGATCGGCACACCACGGTACATGCCGCCCGAGCAGCTGCGGGGCGGGGAGGTCGATGCGCGGGCCGATCAGTTCGCCTGGGGGGTGATGGCCTACGAGGTGCTGGGCGGGACGACGCCCTGGAGCGAAGCGCGGGACGCCGTCGCCCTCGCGGCCGCCGTCGTCGGCGAGCCCGCACGGCCGCTGCGATCCCACACCACGAGCGTCGACGAGGCCACGGAGACCATTGTGATGCGTGCCATCGAGCGCTCCGCGACCGAGCGCTGGTCGACGATGCGCGAGATCATCGACCTCCTGGAAGGCGCGCCGCTCCCTCGACGCCCTGCCACTATGCCCACTGCGGCTCCCGCGTCGCCTGGGCCGCGCAGTCGCGTCGCGATCGGGGGACTCGTCGTGCTCGCGCTCGGTGCGGCTGTCCTCGGGCTCCGCCGGGCACGTCCATCCTCCCCGGTCGTCGCGCCCGCGGCCTCTCCGAGCCCGACCCCAGGGTGGTCCCGCGTCACCGATCACCCCGCGCCGGCGTCCACGCAGAAGGAGGCGGTCGCTGCCTTCGCCGGTGGCCTCCGCGCCGCGCGCGACGCCAACTGGTCGGGCGCAATACAGGGCTTCACGCGCGCCGCCGAGTTCGACCCCGCGATGGCCGAGGCCGCGGTGTACCTGGTCGCCTATAGCGCGTTCGGCGGCGTCTCGGAGAGTCGCCTCCGGGCTCTCTATCAGCGCGCGTTCAACCTGCGAGACAAGCTGATCGAGCGCGACCGCGCGTTCCTCCTGGCCTTCGAGCCGAAGGTGATGCGCGATCCGCCCGATCTGGTGGAGGCGGCGAAGCGGTTCGTCGACCTCACGCGGGCCCATCCGACGGACGCGGAGCTGCACGAGTTCGCGGCGTACTTCCACTCGTTGCGGGGCGACGACGCCGCTGCGCTGACGCTCGCGACGAAGGCCGTGGAGATCGACGCCGAGTACGGCGACGCCCACCAGGCCCAGGCGCGCCTACTCGCCAGGCTCGGTCGGAGGGACGAGGCCCTCGCCGCGCTGGCGCGCTGCACCGCCATCTCACCCAGCTCCGCCGACTGCCACGCAGATCGTGCCCGGCTCTTCGAGGTCGCCGGCGAATGCAAGGGGGCCGAAGAGGCGGCGCGCAAGGGGTTGGCCTGGGCCCCCGGACACCGCGCGCTCCTCGCGATCCGGGCGGGTGCCGTGATCGCGCTCCTCCAGGGAAAGGAGGCCGTCGACGAGGTCCTCACGGCCAAGTGGAACGGCGCAGAAGAGTCGCTCCGTCCCTCCGAGAAGGCGCTCGACGAGGCACGGCTCGCCGCCATCGAGGGGGACCTCGGGAAGGCGCACTCCCTGGCCCTCGATGCGGAGCGGCTCGCCGCGGCCGACGGCAGTGCCAGCAGCCACGCGGCGCCTCTCCTCACTGCGATCCAGCTCGATCACGAGCTCGGTCGGGACGACGAGGCCGCTCAGCACGCGACGTCCTATCTGTCGCGTCGCGGCGGGTGGGCATCGATGCCGCTGTTCGAGCCCGTCGGAGCGATGCTCCACGCGCAGCTCCGCGGCGGCGCCCTCGACCCCCAGAAGCACGACGTGCTCCGCAAGCAGTTGCTCCCGCAGGTGGCCGGCGATCCCGGCATCGCATGGGCCATGACCTTCGCCCCCAGCGCGCTCGCCTCGAAGGCGCAGGCGACGACGGCGCTGGGAGAGGTGCCCACCGGTGGCCTGCCGCGCGAGCTGCCGTTCTTCCCGACAGGCGGGCTCGAGATCGCCATGATCGAGCTCGGTGCCGGCCACTTCGCGAGCGCCGTCCCGCGCCTGCGCGCCCACGGGAAGGCCTGCTCCGTGTTCCGCGATCCCGTCTCGTTCGTGCGCTCGAGCCTGCTGCTCGGCCGCGCTCTCGAGGGCCTCGGAGACAAGGACGGCGCCTGCGCGGCCTATCAGACCGTGCTCCGCCACTGGGTCGCGCCTCGTCCGCGATCGACCACCGTCGAGGAGGCCAAGCGCCGGGTCGCCGCGCTCCTCTGCGCTGGCTCCTGAGGTCGAAACCGCTCAGCCTCGGCCGAGTCGTTCGCGCAGATGGCTTCGCGCCTCGAGATCCCTGTCCACGTGAAGCAGAACGCGAGCGTGCGCGAGTCGACGCCTCGTGCTCGCCGCCCTATCCGATGCCGATGGAGCTGCCCCCGGACCTGTTCCAGCTGTGTCTGTCGCCGACAGACTCCTCGACGCCCGTCCGCTTCCAGGCGGGGATCGCGATGGCCGCTGGCGCACAGCACGTGGAGGCTTTCACCTCGCTCGACGTGGCCGAGTACGAGGTACTGGGCCACTGCCGCCGCCAGCTGCTCGCGACTCCACGGGCCGTCGGCGTCTCCGAGTGGGGCGGCCCGGATCACGACCGCATGGAGTCGACCATCGAGGAGGGGTTCTGGCGCATCGCCTGGCGCGACGAGACGCTCCACATGGTCGCGGCACAGTGGCGCGACGGCTTCGACCGCAACGCACGGACGTGGCTCGTCGGGTCGTCACCGGAGCTCGTGCGCGCCTTCGCGCTCGACGTGGCGCGCACCACCAACGAGCCGCGCGACGCGATCCTGGTGTTCCACGGGAGCTGCTGGCAACGTAGCCACGAGCTCTACCGCGCGACCCAGCAGGCCTCGTTCGACGACCTCATCCTCGCGCGCTCTCTCAAGGAGCAGATTCGCGGGGATTTTCGGCGCTTCCTCGCCGCGCGGGGCTCCTACGAGGAGCTCGGCCTCGCGTGGCGGCGTGGCGCGCTGTTCCTCGGGCCGCCGGGCAACGGCAAGACGCACTGTCTCCGCGCGCTGGTGCGGGAGCTCAACGTCCCGAGCCTCTACGTGCAGAGCGTCAAGGCGCGGTACGAGACCGAAGAGGCGAACCTCAAGCGAGTGTTCGAGCGTGCGCGACAGCTCCGACCGTGCGTCCTCGTGGTGGAGGACATCGACGCGCTGGTCAACGCTGGCAACCGCTCGTTCTTCCTCAACCAGCTCGACGGCTTCGAGAAGAACGTGGGCCTCGTCGTGCTCGCGACGACCAACCATCCCGAGCGCATCGACCCGGCGATCCTCGATCGCCCGAGCCGGTTCGATCGCAAGTACCACTTCGACCTGCCCGCCGCCGAGGAGCGCAGCGCCTACCTCGCGCTCTGGCAGCGAAAGCTCGTGGGGAAGGTCTCCTGGTCGGACGCCACGACGGAGGCGCTGGTCCAACGCACGGAAGGCTTCTCCTTCGCGTACTTGAAGGAGCTGATGGTCGCTGCGCTGATGAAGTCCATCTCGGCCGGGGGCTCGTTCGACGCGCTGCTCGAACAGGAGTGCGCGACGCTCGCGGGAGAGATGGCGACCCGCAAGGCGGCGATGGGACCGCTCGGCACCTCGGCGGTCGACGTGGACGCCGACGATTGACGGCGCCGCACCCGCAGCCCGTGCCCTCGTCCTCGCGGGCCGACGACGCCTGGTCGGCTGCCCCGCCGGCGGAGCCCTGCCGTGCGCTACGGCTCGGTGCGCAGGCGACGCAGACCCGCGAGAGCGACGGCGCCGAAGGCTGCTGCGAACACGAGGTCGGTGACGACGAACAGCAGCGTCGCGTCGCCATGGTAGAGGTGGTTCCCGAAGCGACTGTCCGAGGTGGACAGGTCGCGGAACATCGCGAGGACGTTGGCCACGGAGTAGACGCCGGCGACGAGCGTCTGCGCGCGCAGGCCGCGGGTCACCTGCCCGAGCAGCACCTGCGCCACGCCGCCGAACGCCATCAGCTGGTAGAAGAACCTGAAGAAGTCGACGAAGACCGGCTCGGCGATCACGCGCTCGGGCACCGCGAAATCCCGCAGCACCCGCGGGCCGCGCACGAGCCACGACGACGCGAGCACGATGTAGGTCGCGCCGATGGCAGTGAACACCGGCTTGAATCCTCGAATCCCAGACTCTCGCTGTGACATGGACGACCTCCAGCAGGTCCCTCGACGCGGTGCCGAGGCTGCGTGCGCAACACCCTAGAGGCACGACGGTCGGTTCGGCTTGAACCGACCTGCTGTCCTTGCCCCTCCGCACCCCGCGGACGAAGATCCTCACCGTGGGAGCCCCCGATGCCTTCGTGATGCCCCCGCCGACGGTGCTGGTGGTCGGCCCCCACGCGGTGATCACGGGTGCGGGCACCGCGGGCGTTCGCCTCTTCGAGCGGTGTCCCCCGGTGCACGGGGTACTGCTCGGGTCCTGCGAGCTCACCATGGCGGGGCGCCGGATACGGTCGGAGGGGGCCGTCGCGCTGCCGGCCGGCACGCCGCACGCCATCGTCGGCTTCGGCGGCCCGTACGCGTGCGTGGCCTACCTCGACCCCCGGCGCTACGGCTTCGAGGACGTGCGGCGGTTGGCAACGAGGTGGCAGGGGTTCGTGCCGGGACACGACGACCTCCGCGAGGCCCTCGGCGATGCCTTCGCACCCGCGCCACGACGAGTCGACCAACGCTTGCTGCGCGCGCTGGACGCCATCGACGCGGAGGGGCACTCGGTGGCCGACGCTGCCGCGCGGGTCGGGCTCTCCGAGAGCCGGATGACGCACCTCACGACGGAGACGCTCGGCGCACCGCCGCGGGTCTGGCGCGCGTGGTTCAAGCTGCAGCGCGCGATCCGCGAGGCGGTGCTCGGCACGGCGAACCTCACGCAGGCCGCGCATCGCGCGGGCTTCTCGGATTCGGCCCACCTCACGCGCACCAGCAAGCAGCTGCTCGGAGTGCGCCCCGCCGAGATGCTCCCACAGGTCGTGCACGTGGTCGGTGCGCCGACGCGCCCGATGTAGGGCGAGCGTCGACACGGCAGGAACTGCCGGCCGCGTCCGCGCGTACGACACCACCCCACCGGCGAGATCTCCGACGATCGTGCGGTACGCGCGTTGCTGTCTTCCCCGTCCATGAACGAGCTCCTCGATCTCACCGTTCTCCGCTCCCTCGGCGTCGTGACGTTCGCCCTCTCGTTGTTCGGGTGCGCGGCCGAAGCGCCGCTCGCCGCGACCGAGCAGCCGCTGGTCTTCGACAACGGCAACGCGTGCGGCACCAAGTGTCGCGGCGCGTGCGGCTCGGAGTGTCCCGGCACCTGCATCGCGCTTCCGCCCAAGACCCTCTGCGTCGGCAAGGGCAAGTCGGTCAGCTGCACGGGCAAGTCCTGCCCGACCGCGCAGGGCTGCCAGGAGCACGACGCCTGTTACGACCAGTGCGCGGCGGCGTTCGGCTGCGACGTCCTCGACGGCAACGTCTTCGCCTGCCAGCGCAGCTGCGACCAGGCGTGCATCTCCAAGTACGGCCTCGCGCAGTGCAACGCCTGGCGCATGGGCAACGGCGACGAGATGATGGACTTCTGGGACTGCGCGGCGCCCGCCGCGGACCCGAGCTGCGGCGACAAGGCCGACCTCGTCTGCAAGGGGAGCTACGAGTGTCCCCCGGGCTCGAGCTGTCGCGACTGCGACGGCGACGGCGTCAAGCACTGCCTCGCCGGCTCGGTGTGTCCGACGGTGAAGCCGACGCCGGTGGCCGCGGTCACCGCGACCGCCCTGTAGGGACTACGCACCAAGTCGCCGCCGTCGCACGCCGAGAGGCCGGCGTCGCGACCCACGCGGCGCTCGTTCGCGTCCCGCTCGGACCCATCGCGACCGCGCTTGTCCCCGCGCAAGTGGCAACACGCCTCCGCAACCCAATGGACACGCTGATGTGAAGCGCGAGCCACATCCTGTCGATCGAGCGCGGGACCCAACGCCCCGAGGCGACGGCGCGGAATCTGCTGACGGGCTGCCCATGATCCGATCCCGCTCTGCCCTCCTCGTCGCGCTCACTGTCCTCACGGCCGCCTGTGGATCGAGCAACGCCACCGATGGAGCGGACGCCGGCCCCGCGCCTGTCGGCACGCCCAGCGCCCGCTGCGAGCGCTACGCCAAGGCCGTCCAGGCCCAGAGCGCTCGGTGCCCGCCCAACGGCCTCGTCATCCCCGCCTCCCAGTCGGCGGCGTACGAGAAGGACCTCGCCGAGACCTGTGAGATCCGCCGCACCCTACCGGGATCCGGTGTGACCGACAGCTACCTCGACGCCTGCAGTGCCGCGCTCGACGCTTCCGTCTGCGGATCCAAGGAGGTCGTCGAGTGCGTCGTGCCGAGGGGCACGCTTCCCGTCGACGCTCCTTGCTCGAGCAGCGACCAGTGTGCGGTCTCGTGCAGCGGTGCGCTGTCGGGTTGCGGCACTTGCGCCCCTCTCGTACCCCTCGGCGGCACGTGCGGCGTCGGCAACTCGTGCGGACGCGGTGCCGAGTGCATCAGTCCAGGCGTGTGCGCGGCGATCACCTACGGCAAGGCGGGAGACGGCTGTGACGCCAAGGCGGCGCATCACTGCGGGACCGATCTCGTCTGCAACGCCGCCACCATGAAGTGTGAGGCCGTCGTCGGCGAGGGTCGGCCCTGCACGGGCCGTTGTGCACCCGGGCTCACCTGTGACTCCGCGAGCAGCAAGTGCGTGGCGGCGCCCAAGACCAAGGCGGGAGGGGACTGTACGACGTCGGCCGAGTGTGAGAGCGGACTCAGCTGCCCCGCTGGCACGTGCATCGAGGCACGCTGGGTCGAGCCGGGTGGCCCCTGCGGCGGCTCGACGACGTTCTGCCTCGGTGGCTACTGCAAGAGCGACAAGAAGTGCGCCGCGGTCTTGCCCGACGGCGCGAGCTGCTCTCCGTTCGCCGGCGATACCTGCAAGCACCTCTCGGTGTGCTTCGAGGGAAAGTGTACCCCGCTCTACGCCAGCGATCGGTGTCGCTGAGGGTCGCTGCTCCGGGCGCGCGGGTTCCTCACGCAGGTCGTCGTGTCCGGCAGGCCTTGACAGGACTCTCGGTCGTGGCAACATACGCGAACAAGGTGTTCGCATATGGCCCAGTACCAGAAAGACGAAGTCCGTGAGCGCATCGTCGAGGCGGCGCTCGCGGTGCTCGCCGAGCGCGGGTTCGGCGGGGCGTCGATCGCCGAGATCGCGCGGCGGGCAGGGGTCGCCACGGGCAACGTCTACCGGTACTTCCCGGGCAAGGAGGCGTTGTTCGAGGCGGCGGTGCCGGAGAGCTTCGTCGCGTCCATGCGCGCGGTGCTGCGCAAGCGGGTCCGTGCGCTCGCCGGCGTCGCCGACGCGAGCGGCCCGCCGTCACCCGCGTTCGCCGCGGCGTCGGCCGAGCTGTTCACGTTCCTGCTCGAGCACCGCCTGCGCATCGTCGTCGCGCTCGGTCGCGCGGAGGGCACCCGCTGGGAGGGCCTGCGCGACGAGCTGATCGACGAGCTCGTCACCCTCGCCGTCGCCCACTTCCGGGAGCTCGATCCCGCGCTGCGGGTCATCGAGGCCCGCCGCGCGGCGCTGCACGCCGTCTACCGCAACCTCACGGAGGCCACGGTCTCGCTGCTGCTCCGCTTCGCGGACGGGGCCAAGCTGCGCGCCGCCCTCGAGGACTACACCCGCTACCACCTCGCCGGCCTCCCCGCGCTGTTTGGCTGAGCCAAACGAAGTGGAGGGAACTTCGCATCCGCACGCCACAAAAGTGAATGACGCAATCGCGTAAGGAGATCCCATGGCCCATACCCTCGTTCTCGGTGCTTCTGGTCTCGTCGGTGGTCACGTCGTCCACGGTCTCGTGGCACGCGGCTGCACGGTCGTACGCGCGGGCCGCCGACCCCGCGAAGGATGGGTGCGGTTCGACCTCACCGACCCTTCCACCTTCGGGCCGGCGCTCGTCGGCGTCGACCGGGTGTTCCTGGTCGCGCGTCCGGGCGACGACGCGCCCCACGAGGTCGCCGCGCCGCTGATCGCGGCGATGGCCCGGGCGGGCGTGGCCCACGTGGTGAACCTCTCCGCGATGGGGGCGGAGCTGCGGCCGGAATTCGGCCTGCGCAAGGTGGAGCTGCTGCTCGAGGCCTCGGGCATGGCGTTCACCCACCTGCGCCCGAACTGGTTCATGCAGGTGTTCACCGTGCCGCCGCTCGGCCCGCTCCTCGCCGCCACCGGCCAGATCGCGCTCCCCGCGGGCGACGCGCGCCTCTCGTTCGTCGACGCCCGGGACGTCGCGGACGTCGCCGTCGCCGCGCTGCTGGACCCGCGCCTCCGCGGCACGGGCCTCACGCTCACCGGTCCCGAGGCGCTCGACCACGCCACCGCGGTCCGCGAGATGGCGCGCGCGACCGGTCGTTCGTTGCGCTACCACGCGCAGACCGAGGACGAGGCGAGGGCGGCGCTCTCGCGGGCCTTCGAGCCGGCGCGGGTCGAGCGCCTGGTCGGGTTCTACCGCCTCGTGCGCGCCGGGGCGTGCGCGCCGGTGACGAGCGACGTCGAACGCGCGACAGGCCGACCCGCTCGGAGGTTCGCGCCGTTCTGCGACGAGCACCGCGCCGCGTGGTATCCTGCGTCGGCGTCGATGTCCGTCGACGCGACCATGGGCACCTGATCTTCCCCTCGAGTCACTCGGAGCGCCGTTCGCGGCGCTCGTGTCTTCGACCTGCAAGCCTGCGTCCGACGAGGGCGCGGGGGGAGATTGTCCATGGCTACCGTGTCCATCACGGGGCTCGTGTTCGCGTACGCGGAGGCGACCCCCATCCTCGATCACGTGACGCTGCACCTCGAGCGCGGGGCGACCGCGCTCGTCGGGTCCAACGGCGCTGGCAAGACCACGCTCCTGCGGCTGCTCACCGGGGAGCTGCGCCCGCAGGCCGGCCGCATCGAGCTGTCGCCCCGCGACGCGAGGGTGGTCGTCTGTCCACAGACGGTCGAGCGTGACGACGCCCTGGTCGAGGCGCTCGCTTCCCGCGACGACCGGGAGGCGCGGCGCGTCTGCGCCCTCCTCGCGGCGCCGCGCGACGAG
>CAZUZY010000254.1:0-12497 GCA_964624885.1 uncultured Polyangiales bacterium
GGCCGCCGATCCGTGTCGCGACCCGTACGGCGCGGTGCGCGCGCCGATCCTGCTCGGCGGCGGCCCCGCGGGCTTCGCCGGAAGCGCCCCCGCGTGCGGCGAGCAACGGCTCGGCGTCGACGCCCGCGCGACGGTCGACGGCACCGCGGTCCGCGAGACGACGGGCGTGCTGACCGGCACCTACCAGGTGAGCGAGCGAGGGTTCCTCGCGGGGTCGTTCGACTTCCTGCGCGCCGAGGAGGCCCAGCCCAAGAGGGTCGGGCCGCCGGTGCTCGGCGGCCACTTCGTGGTGACGCGCACGGCGGAGGCGCAGCTCACCATGTTCATGCGGGTGCTGTTCCCGCTGGAGGCCGGCGCCGACCACCGCACGCGCATCGGCACCGAGTCGGGGCTCTCGCTGCTCTACGCGCCGACGGCCCGGCTCGCGCTGCACGGGACGGCGTCGATGCCGGTGCTGTGGACGTTCGTGGGGGAGCAAGGCACCGGCCTCGTGCGGCCGCGACTCACGGTCGACGGCGAGCTCTCGCTGTTCGCGCACCTGACCGTGCTCGCGGGGCTCGAGGTGCGCGGGGTCAACGCCCCGACCCGCCTCGACGCCCTCGTCGCGCGGGCGGCGCTGCGGTTCCCGCTCGGGGCGCACGCCGCGCTGCACGTCGAGGCCGCGGCGCCGTTCGCCGGCGAGGGCAGCAAGGACCGACAGGTCGCGCTGGGCGCCGCCGCGCGGTTCTAGCCACCGGGCGTTGCGCTTGCGTCGCGTTCGACGGTCATTTCGGTCGTCGGCCTTCTGCGCGACGATGCCCTCATGGGGGATCTACTCAGCCACTTGTGGGTCGGCCCACCCTATCGCGCCCATCGCCTGCGGCACGTACTGGACCACTGGCTACCGGTGCTGCTCGTGGTCGTCTTCTTGCTGGCTTCCTGGGGCGTCATCGGTCGTGGCTTTGGTGCGCCCGACCTTTTCCGCGAGGATCCCGACCTACCGAAGGGGCTCGGTGCTCACCGCAACAGCCCGGCAATCTGGAGCGCTTTCGGCATCTCGCTGCTCTTGTCCGCGATCCTCACCACGGCCTTCTTCCACGAGTTTGCGCGCGTCCCGGGCACCGAGCTGCCCACGTTGAAGCGCCACGTCGCATGCCTCGCCAAGGAGGTGCCGCCGTTCCTCTTGTTGGTGCTGCTCGCCGCCATGTTCCCGGTCGGCGGTCTTCACGTCGGATTGGCGCACACCGTCCTCGAGACGCTGATCGGAATCACGCTGGCCCTCGTGGCCGTCGGGGGGATGACCACGCTGACCTACTGCCTGGCCCACGCGGTCCGCGGGGTCGACGGGAGGGCCCACGCCGGCGTCGTCGCAGTGCTGGCGCGGGGGTTCGACGCGGACGAGCGGACCGAGGTGGTGGTGCCCGTCACGAGCTACCTCGTCGTGACCGCGACCTTGCTGCTCTTGTGGACGTTCCTCCCCATCCCGCTCGTCCCAGCGTCTTCGCTGTCGCTGCTCGCGCTGTGGATCGAGTTCGCCTATGCGCTGCTCGTCCTCGTGCGCCCGAGCGTGAGGCTCGGGCTCCTCCTGTTGGCGGCTGGGTGGCTGGTCCTGTGCAACCGCACTCTCTACCGAGCCCGATTCCCCGGCGTCCAGTACGACCAGGGGATGCGAACGACCGAGCCGCGGCTCGTCGATCCCGTCGCGGCATTCGAGGCCTGGAAGCGCCGCGAGTACCCGGGTACGCGGCCCCGCGTCGTTGTGGTCCTGGCCTCTGGAGGCGCCTATCGATCGGCGTTCTTCACCGCCGGTGTCCTCGACGGGTTGCCAGCGGCCTGTCGCGCGCGACTGCGCCTGCTGACGGGCGCCTCGGGTGGCATGGTCGCCTCGGCCCATCGGGCCGTCCTCCGTGACCCGAGCGCCTCCGTCCGACAGCGTATGCTGGAGGGTATCCTCGAGGCTCGCACGGTAGGGCCGTTCAGCACGCTGTACCCTGTTCCGGGGGACAGCCTGTCGCCCGTCGCTCAGCAGCTCGTTCGTGACGTCGGGGCGCTGTTCGTCCCGCGACTGCAGCAGACCGACCGCGGCGAGACGCTGGACCGACAGTGGCCACTGCTCCGCGGCACCGACGCGACACCCACCAGCTTCGCCTCGGTCCTCGACGACGAGGCGGCGGGGCGCCTGCCGTCGCTGGTGCTCACGCCGATGGTCGTGGAGACGGGCAAGCCGCTGTTCGTGACCAATCTGAACGTCGATGACGTCAAGGTCGAGGGCTACTCGGTCCCCAACCTCTTCCGGCTGTTCCCGGAGGCTCAGACGAACCTCCCGATTGCCACCGCCGTGCGGATGAACGCGAGCTTCCCCTATGTCTCCCCAGCGGTGGAGCTACCTTGGCAGGACGCGGCCGGGCGACCGGCTCCGATGCGGGTCGTCGACGCGGGCTACTACGACAACTACGGCGCCAGTGCTGCCGTTGCGATTCTCGGCAGCCAACGCATGCGGCGCTGGCTGCGGGACAACACGTCCGGCCTCGTGTTCGTGCACGTCCGCGCCGCCGCACCGTCCGCGCTGGCTCCCCCCGGGCTCGCGCGGGTGGTCCATTTCTTGACTTCGCCACCCGAGGGGGTCTTCGCGGCACGCGAGTCATCGATGCTCTTGCGCAACGACGTCGAGATCGATCTGCTCCGCAACGCCATCTCCGCGACCCCACCACCGCCAGGCGAGACCGACCGCTACCACGTCGACAACTTCCTCTTCTTGTTGCACGAGGAGACCGCCATGTCGTGGTACCTGACCAAGCGCGACCGCGTGAACATCGACGCCGCCGTCAAGAACCGCTTCGACGAGAACTACGCTCGGCTCGAGAGCGCTTGCGCTCCCTCCAACTAGCGCGCTCGCGGTAGACTCTCGTGATGCGTCGCTCGGCCGCGCTGCTGTGCCTCGCGCTCGTGGGGTGCGAGGGGGAGTTGCGCGTCGACCCGATCGACGCCGCCCTCGACACCGGCACCGAGGCCGCGACCGACAGCGGCCCGCCCGACGCCGTCGACGCCGCACCGAACGTGGAGGACGAGGTCGACGAGTACCTGCGCGCCGACGAGCCGAGCACCACGCTGCTCGACAAGCTGGATGGCGAGTACCGGGACGTGCCGTTCGCCGTGTTCGAGGCTGCCGTCCGCAAGCACCGGCCGTTGCCGCTCCCCGCCGGTCTCTCGACCGTGGAGTGGACCAACCCGATGCTGGCGGCCAAGGTCCGCTACGAGGTCTACGTCCCGACCAAGATCGCCGGGCCCGCGGTGGAGCGCGTGCCGCTCTTGCTGTTCCTCCACTGGGCCGGCGGTGACGGCCCCGCGGTCGTCGCCGACGCGACGATCCGGGCCGCGGCCGACGCGCTCGGCGCCGTCCTCGTCGCCCCGACCGCGGAGCTCTGCGACTGGTCGATGGACGAGCGCTGCATGTCGCAGGTGGTGCTGCTCGTGCAGCGCCTCAAGCGCAAGCTGCCCATCGACGACGACCGCGTGGTCCTCAGCGGCTTCTCGATGGGCGGCCGCGGCTCGTTCAGCACCGCTGCGGCCTACCCGAGCGCGTTCGCCGGCGTGGTCCCCGTCGCCGGCAGCATCGGCGCCATCAGCAGCAGCGCCGACGTGGCCGCGCACCAGAAGTACTGCTGCCCGCACGCCGAGAACCTCGGCAACCTGCGCCTGCACTACCTGAGCGGCGCGCTCGACCTGCCCGCGCTGTTGAACCAGAACCGGGGGTGCGATCTGTGCCTCGCCGCCGAGGGCGCGGAGTACCGCTACGAGGAGATCCCCGGCCTCGGCCACGAGCTCCCGCCGAAGGAGTGGACGGCCGCGATCACCTGGGCCTTCGGCAAGCCACGCACGCCCTACCCGCCGAAGGTGGTCTTCGACCTCGCGCCGCAGCTGTCGAGCAAGGTCCCGGGCGGGGTCACCTTCCACCAGGAGCTCGCGCCCGCCGAATACTGGGCGTTCCTCGACGCGCGGATCGACCCCGCGAAGCCTGCGCGCGTGCAAGCCACGCAGGCCGGCAACGACGTCGATCTCACCACGACCAATGCCGCGAAGGTCGCCGTGTACCTCTCCACGACGGCCTTCGATCTGACCAGGAACGTGCGCGTCCGGAGCGCGGGGACGGTCGTGCTGGACGAGCTCGTCCGCCCCGATCGACGGCTCTTGCTGACCGAGGCGCGCGCGCGCTCGGAGCGGAGCGTCACCTACGCAGCCAAGCGCGTCGTGGCCTTCCCATGAGGTGGCTGCTGCTCGTCGCGCTGCTCGGGGCGTGCACCCGCGACGACTCGCTGGCGCGCCCGGACCCGCTGACCAAGCCCACGAGCCCGACGGCGAGCGCCCCGCCGACCGCCCCGCCGCCGACGGGTTGCGCGACCGACCTCGACTGCCGGCTGACGAGCCTCGGTGAGGACTGCTGCGACCACTGCGGGCAGGTCGCGCTCACGCTGGCCGAGCTGAGCGCACGCGAGACGCGGTGCGCGACGAAGAACGTGAAGTGCCCGGCGCTCGATTGTCCGTTCGAGCCCGGCCTGGCGCGCTGCGAGCTCGGGAAGTGCGTGCGGATCCGGCGACCCTGACCGTCACAGCCGGACGGTGAGGCCGGCCGTCGGCCCCGCGAAGCCTTGCTCGTGGGCCTGCGTGAGCCAGCGGAGGCCGCCGTGCAGCTCGAACCGATCGAACGAGACACCGAGCTCGAGCCGCGTGTCGAACAGCACGGGCCCGTAGCGGAAGATGCTCGCGAACGACGACGCGCGGATCGAGAGTGGAGACGCGGGGTAGACGCGCAGCTCGAGGCCGACGTCGAAGGCCCAGTGGTTCTCGGTGCCCCGCATGAGGAGCGCGCCCATCCACGGATAGATCTCGACCCGCTGGCTCGCATCGCCCACCGGGTTGGACGAGACGCCGAAGCGCACGAGGTCGAGCCGCGCGAGCTCGCCCGGCGCCGGCGTCTCGTACATGCGGTCCCACGCGGCCGAGAACACCATCGGGCCCGCGTAGCCGCGGAGCGCCATCGTGCGCGCGAAGACCGCCTCGTTGGACGCGACGAAGCCACCGACGTGCGCCTCCCAGTGCCGGTACTGCAGCTCGGGCCGCCGCGGCGTGGGCTCGTCGAGGGCCCGAGGCAGCGGATCGGGGGAGTACGGGTCGACGACGGGGCGATGGTAGGGGGCCGCGCACGCGCCGAGGATCGGCACGATGACCGTGCACCAGAAGAGCGCCGCGAGGGTGCCGTCGCTGCCGGAGCCGGACGAGGACGAGGACGACGACGACGACGAAGACGAGGACGACGACGAGGATTTCTTCTTGGAGCTGTCCTCTTCTCCCGAGGGCGCGGGGGCCTTGTGGGGCTTCTCGAACTTGTCGAGCGAGCCGGCGTCGACCCTCCCCGCGACGAGCGCGGCGACGAGGGCGACGGCCGTGGCGGCGCCGAGGCGAGAGCGAGGCATGGCCCGTTGCCGAGCAAGCGCCGAGCCACCGAGAACGTGCGGTGCGGCGCTCGATCGTGAACCACGCTTCTCGGCGGTCCGGATCGGAGCTTCGTCCAGCACGCCGTCAGCGCCCCGCCGCGAGGGCGGCGGTGAGCTTGCCGCGGCCGAAGGTCGTGCGCGCTGCCCCGACGAAGCGCGCGTACGCCGCGAGCGCGTCGTGGAATGCGGAGACGAAGCCGGGCGTCTCCAGGGGAAACCCTCGCTCCAGCCACGCGGCGCGCACGTGCAGCGTGCGCTCCGCGCGATCGAAGCGAGGCTCCACCCGGCCGACCAGGCGATCGCCGAACAGGATCGGCAGCACGTAGTACCCGTGCTTGCGCTTCGCGAGCGGCGTGTACACCTCCCAGACGTAGTCGAACCCGAACAGGGCGCGCACGAGGCGGCGATCCCACATCAGCGGATCGAGCGGGGCGAGGAACGCGACCGCCTGCGCCCGTCGAGACGGGCGCGCCGTCTCCTCGACGAGCGCGCGCTCGCTCGACAGCACGTGCCGCACCCCCTTCACGCCCTCCACGTGTGCGCGCACGAGCAGGCCCCGCTCGACCAGCGCGTGGGTGCGTCGGGTGCGCTCTCGCGCCGTGCCCGTGCCGGTCACGAGCTCCGTCGCGCCCCCCTCGCCCATGAGCCCGACGGCGCGGTGCCGCGAGAAAAGGCGCTGGGTCCAGGCCTCCTCGTCGTCCACCCGACGCTGGTGGATCGCCGCGGGGAACACTCGCTCCGGGAGATCGTACACGCGCTTGACGCCCTCGCGACGGGCGATGGCCACCTGGCCGGTCACGAACAGCGCCTCGAGCACGTGCCGCGACAGCGAGGTGGAGGTGCCCCAGTAGCCGTCGATCCGCGCGGTCTGGTCGAAGGCGCTCGGCGGAAGGGGACCCTCCGCCGCGAGGCGGGCGAGGATCGCGCGCGCCGTCTTCGCGTTCTCGCGCAGCACCCGGCCGGTCGTCGTCTGCGGGCCGCGGGCGAACGCCACGCGGTGGTACGGCAGGTCCTCGAGCGGCAGGATGTTGAGCGACTTGTTGTAGGCCTCGAACAGGCGGCGCGGCCCCTCGCGCGGGTAGAGCAGCGCCTCGCAGTGCTCGCGCACGGGCCCGCGCAGGCGCGCGTGCAGGACCAGGTCGTGGTTGCGCGCGCCCGGCACGTCGAGCGGGTCGAACTGCAGCGAGCCGAGCCGCTCGACCACCGCCAGGACGGCCTCCTCCGACGCGGGGAGCGCGCGCGGCGGCGCGAGGAGGTGCCGCGCCACGAGGAACCTCCGCGCGTGGTCGGCCGCGAGCTCCAGCGTGGTCAATCCTTCACGTGCTGGCAGGGCAGGTCCTTGACCTCGAGGATCTTCTCGGCCTTGGCCTTGCACTCGACGCACTTCTTGCCGTCCTTGCGCGCGAGCGACGGGCAGGTGACCACCAGCGACACCACGCCCGTGCCGCCGATCTCGGCCTCCTTCACCGTGGAGGCCGTCACGTCGATCGTGCACTGCGACTTGCACTCGGCGCCCTCGCTGTCGAGGAGCGTGGTGGGCGTGCCCTCGGGCCCCCCTTTGCTCGTCAGCTCGACCTTGCCGCCGTTCACGCCGGTCGGGTACTGGCCGGTGCCCTGGAAGTCGCCGGCGACGATGCGCAGCCCGCCCTCGAGGGTGCCCGCGCGCACCTCGAGGCCCTCGCCCTCGTGGAACGCGCACTTGTCGACCTTGGTGCTCTGGAACGACGAGCTCCACTTCAGCGTGCCGTCGGTGCACGCGAGGTCGACCTCCGCCTTGACGCTGGGGGCGCCGGGCTGCGGCGCCTTGGAGCCTCCGCCGAAGAGGCCGCACGAACCGAGGAGCAAGAGCATCGGGAACAGGCTGCGCATGGGCCGACGAAGATACACCAGCACCGGCGCCCCTCGCCCAGCGCCCCGCCCAGCGCTACGTCGCCACCGGAAGACTCCGGGCAACCGACGACTAGGTCAACGTGACGATGCGCTCGTAGGCCGGCAGCGTGAGGAAATCCTCGAAGGTCTCGGCGGTGGCGAGCTGCTCGAAGATGCGGCGGGCCTCGGCGAGCTTGTCTCCGCTCACCGCGCGCAGCTCCTCGTCGACGATCACCGAGAGGCGGTCGCGGGTGAGCGGCCCGGTGGTGCCGTCGGCCCAGGCGATGGGCGCGCCGAAGTGGAGCCACTGCCACACCTGGGCGCGGCTGATCTCGGCCGTGGCCGCGTCCTCCATGAGGTCGTACAGCGGCACGCAGCCCTCGCCGCGGAGCCAGGCCTCGAGATACTGCACGCCGACGCGGATGTTGTGGCGGAGGCCCTTCTCGGTGCGGTTGCCGGTGGGGACGGCGAGCAGCTCGGCCTGGCCGATCTTCACGTCCTCGCGGAGGACCCCGAGCTGGTTCGGCGCGCTGCCGAGCTTGGCGTCGAACACCTCGCGCGCGATGGCCACGAGGCCCGGATGGGCGACCCAGGTGCCGTCGTGGCCGAGCCGAGCCTCGCGCTCCTTGTCGGCGCGGACCTTGGCGAGGGCGGCCGCGTTCTTCTCGGCGTCGCTCTTGATGGGGATCTGCGCCGCCATGCCGCCCATCGCGTGCACACCGCGACGGTGGCAGGTCTGGATGACGAGCTGCGCGTAGGCGGCGAGGAACGACTTGTCCATCGTGACCTCGGCCCGATCGGGGAGGACGGCGGACGCGTCGGCGCGGCGCTTCTTGATGAAGCTGAAGATGTAGTCCCAGCGGCCGCAGTTGAGGCCGGCGGAGTGCGCGCGGAGGGCGTGGAGGATCTCGTGCATCTCGAACGCGGCGGGCAGCGTCTCGATGAGCACGGTGGCCTTGATGGAGCCCCGCGGCACGCCGACGGTGTCCTCGGCGAACGAGAACACGTCGTCCCAGATCTGCGCCTCGAGGTGGGACTCGAGCTTGGGCAGGTAGAAATAGGGCCCGGTGCCGCGCGCCAGCTGCTCCTTGGCGTTGCGGAAGAAGAACAGCCCGAAGTCGAAGAGCGGGCCGGGCACGGGTCGACCGTCGACGTGGAGGTGCCGCTCCGGCAGGTGGAGCCCGCGCGGGCGCACGAACAGCACCGCGGGCTTGTCGACCAGCGCGTACTTCTTGCCGTTCTGCTCGAAGGTGATGGTCCGCCGCACGGCGTCGGAGAGGTTGATCTGCCCGGCGATCACGTTGGACCAGGTGGGCGCGTTGGCGTCCTCGAAGTCCGCCATGAAGACGTTGGCGCCCGAGTTGAGCGCGTTGATGATCATCTTGCGGTCGACGGGCCCGGTGATCTCGACGCGCCGGTCGAGCAGGTCGGCGGGCAGCGGCGCGACGCGCCAGTCGCCCTCGCGCACGGCCTTGGTCTCGGGGAGGAAGTCGAGCTTGTCGCCGGCGTCGAGCGCGCGCTGGCGGACCACCCGGGCGGCCAGCCGCTCCTCGATGCGCGGACCGAAGCGACGGGCGAGCTCCGCCACGAACGCCACCGCCTCGGGGGTCAGGACCTCGCGGAGGCCGGGGATCTCGGGACCGTGCAGCTCGACGCCCGGAGGCAGAGTCGTTGACATCGCTGCCTATATGGCGCACCGCGCCATATCCCGCAAGGGGTCTACCTCCACTCTCGCCCGCCTACGCTTTTCGGCAGAATCAGGCCGCAAACGCCGCAGGGACACGCGAGGGTGACACTCCCACGGAGGGGGCGCCCATCGTCATCGGTGCCCTGCGCCGCGACGCGATCGGCTACCATGGCCACGCCTCCATGGCTGCCACCGGGGTCTCTGGGCTGCGCTTCACCGTCCGTTATCCGGAGGGTCGCGTCGAGGTGCTGACCGTCGACTCCGACAAGGTCCTGGTCGGCAGCGGCGCCCACTGCGAGATCCGGCTCCCCGCCGAGCACGCCGCGGTCGAGCACATGGAGGTGACCATGTCGCTCGGCGGCGCGAACGCCCAGGCGCGCGCGGCCGATCGGCTCCCCACCATCAACGGCGTCGAGTTCATGCAGTCGCCCGTCATGGCCGACTCGGTGGTGGTCATCGGCGCCTGTCAGCTGACGATCGAGGTCGTCGAGATCCAGGACAACCCCGACGTCATCAAGAAGAAGCAGGAGAAGACGAGCCCCCTCACCTACCTGCTCGCCCTCGTCGCCATCCCGCTCGCCGCCTACGTGTTGCTGTTCGAGGACGACGGCCGCATCGAGAACAAGATCCCGACCGACGTGCCCGAGCTGTGGGCCAAGCCCACGACCACCTGCCCCGTCGACGCCGCCGACCAGGCCGCGGTGCTCGCCGCCGAGAAGTTCGTGGTCGCCGAGGGCAAGGCGGAGCGGCGCCCGTTCCGGGTGCAGGACGGCGTGGCCGCCGTGCCGCTCTACGAGGTCGCCTCGGCGTGCTTCCGCACCGGGGGCGACGAGGCCCGCAGCCTCGAGGTCTCGGCCACCGCCGCCACGCTGCGCAAGAAGGTCGGCGAGGACTACCGCGCCCATCGCGTGCGCCTCGAGCACGCGCTCGCCGTGCGTGACCTCGCCACGGCGCACAAGGAGGTGAAGGTGCTGCGGGCCTTCACCGAGGGCGCCGCCGGCAACTACGTGGTGTGGCTCGGCAACCTCGACCGGCAGCTCCAGCTGAAGCTCGGCGAGAAGAAATCGTGAAGCGCGAGCCTGCTCTGCGATCGCGGCCCTCGTGGTTCGGGTGGCTCGTGGCGCTGCCCCTGTCGGTCGGTGTCGCGTGCGGCCCTCCCCCACCGCCCAAGGGCCAGGCGGAGAAGAACGTCAAGACGCTGGTCGACGAGCAGTCCCCCGACAAGCTGCTCGCGCGTGGCAAGGCCTTCTACGCCGCCGGAGATCTCACGCGCGCCGAGCAGTACTACGCCGCCGCGCTGCAGGCGGGTGCCCCCGAGAGCGAGGTGCTCCCGCTCCTCCTGCGGGTGTGCGTCGAGGCGAGCCGCTTCCAGGTGGCCATCGAGTACGCCGAGCCGATCCTCAAGCGCCACCCCGAGAACTGGAAGCTGCGCATGGTCGTGGGGTCGCTCTACGCGGCCGTCGGCCAGAACGTCACCGCGCGCACCCACTACGAGACGGTCGTCGAGCAGCACCCCGACGAGCCCACCGCCCACTACGCGCTCGCCGTGCTCCTGCGCGACCAGTTCGTCGACAAGGTGGGCGCCGACGCCCACTTCCGCGAGTACCTGCGGCTCGCGCCGCTCGGACCCCACGCCGACGAGGCCAAGGGCTCGCTGCTCAAGCCGGTCAAGCCGGAGGCGCCCGCCCCGCCCGCCCCGGCGAACGGCACGGCGGTCGCGCCGTCGAGCGCGCCGCCCTCTTCGTCGAACGCGCCGCCGAGCAAGGACGAGCCCAAGAAGCTCCCGGGCAAGGACGGCAAGAAGGACGGACCGGTGAAGCTGCCGTGATCCCCCGCGAGGTCTTCGCCGAGACCCTGCTGCAGTTCTTCGGTCCGGTGCGCCGGTACCTCGAGGATCCCGCGGTCAGTGAGGTCATGATCAACGGCCCCGATCAGATCTTCATCGAGAAGCGGGGCAAGCTCGAGCTCACCGACGCGCGCTTCAGCAGCCGCGAGGCCCTGATGGCCGCGCTGCGCAACGTCGCCCAGTACGTGGGCAAGTCCATCGACGAGCACCGCCCGATCCTCGAGGGTCGCCTGCCCGACGGGTCGCGCATCGAGGCCATCTGCCCGCCGGCGGCGCCCGACGGGCCCCACGTCGCCATCCGCCGCTTCTTCCAGGAGACCCTGACCGTCGAGCGGCTCATCGGCTTCGGGGCCCTCACCGAGGACGCCGCGAGCGCCCTGCACGCCCTCGTGGCCGCCAAGCTCAACGTGCTCGTCGCGGGCGGCACGGGCAGCGGCAAGACCAGCATGCTCAACGCGCTCTCCTCGTTCATCCCCGACGGCGAGCGGGTGGTCGTGATCGAGGACTCGCGCGAGGTGCAGCTGCAGCGGCAGCACGTGGTGCAGCTCGAGGCGCGCCCGCCGGACCCGAAGGGCCGCGGCCTGGTCAGCATCCGTGATCTGTTCCGCGCGACCCTGCGCATGCGCCCCGACCGCATCGTCGTCGGCGAGATCCGCGGCGGCGAGGCGCTCGACCTCATCCAGGCCATGACCAGCGGCCACGGCGGCTGCCTCTCCACCCTGCACGCCACCTACCCGCGTGACACGCTCTCACGCCTCGAGACCATGGCGATGATGAGCGACGTGCAGATGCCGCTCACCGCGCTGCGCATCCAGCTGGCCTCGGCGGTGAACTTCATCGTGCAGGTCTCGCGCTACCAGGACGGCTCGCGCAAGGTGTCGCACATCACCGAGGTGCTCGGGTTCGATCAGGAGACCAACCAGTACCAGACCCAGGACATCTTCCTTCGGCGGCACGACGGCGTCACCGAGCACGGCGAGATCCTCTCCACGTTCGAGCCGACCGGCGTGCTGCCGCGCGCGATCGAGCAGCTGCACGAGCACGGGCTCGGGCTGCCGGCGGCGGTCTACGCGGCCGCGGAGCAGCGGGGCGCATGAACGAGCCCTTCGTGCTCGAGATCCGGCGCGGCAGCGGCGACCCGCGCTACCTGACGCTGGAGTCGGGGCAAGAGCTGCCACCGCTGTCGATCGGCGCCGCGGCCGACTGGCGCATCGACGCCGACGGCATGGACGAGGTGCACGCCTTCGTCTACTTCGACGGCCAGCAGCTGCACGTGCAGAGCGCCGTGCCGGAGCGGCTGGTCAAGGTGAACGGTCGCGCGGTGGGCACCGAGTGGACGCCGGTGGCCCCGTCGAGCACGCTCGCCATCGGCGACGCGCGCCTCGTGTTCTGCCCGCTCTCGCAGGCCAGCGCGGGCGCCGCGCAGATGCCCCGCGCCCGCACGCCGACCCCGTTCGGCGAAGACGCCCCGACGCGCATGCAGATGCCCGCGGCGCACGACGACGACGAGGCCACGGGCCACATCGAGGTGCCGAACTTCGACGAGGAGGCCACCCGCGCCCTCCCGGTGCCCGCGGCCGCGCGCATGCTCGGGCCCCGCAAGCCGACCCCCGTCCCCGGCGGG
>CAZUZY010000255.1:0-12492 GCA_964624885.1 uncultured Polyangiales bacterium
CCCGATGACGGCCGTCAGCGTCTTGCCACGCGTGGCGAGCGGGCTCGGGCAGGTGCGCACCTCGGCGGCGATGCCCGCGCGCAGCAGCGCGAGCTGGGCCCGGGGGTCCTCGGCGCCCCGCATCGCGCGCGACAGGCGCGTGGCGGCGGGCCCCTCGACGCCGAGCGCGACGAGGTGCTTGCTGGTCGCGTCGCGGCGGTGCGATCCGCGCGGCACGAGGGCCTCGAGGGTCTCGCGCATCGCGCCGACGTCGGCCTCCAGGGCCGACAGCTCGTGGGCGGGCTGGGACAGCGCGGCCTTCACCTCACGCAGCTCGCGGCGGACCTCGGCGCGCAGCGCGCCGAACTGCTCGTCGAGCTCCCGGGGCGGAGCGTCGGCCGTGTAGGCGGGGAGCGCGAACGGCGTGCGACGCTGCGACGACTCGTCGGCGGTGGGCTCCTTCTCCTTCTCCTCGAGCGTGGCGTCGACCTCCCAGCAGGCAGCGCCGACGAGGCCCCGGAGGCCGGTCAGCGGGACACGGCGGGTGGCGACGACGACGGCCTCGTCACCGAGCGCGGCGCTCGCCATCGATCGCGCTTCTTCGAGGGAGTTTCCACGGAAGGTTCGGGGGGTCATCGACGGTCACCTCTCGGCTGCGAGGGGGGAAGGGCGCGGAGCGTCTCGACCACGCGCAGGGGGACCAGCGGGTCGATCTCGCGATACGAAGCGACGAAGAGCTGGGGGATGCGGCGCTCGAAGATGGCGCGCACGTAGCGGCGGATGTCGGGCGGCGAGAGCACGAGCGGCGTCGTGCCGAGGCTCGTGAAGGTCTGGGCGGCGGCCTCGGCGCGGGCGACCAGGTTCTGGGTGATCGCGGGGTCGAGGGGGCGCGGCAGGCCGGCGGCGATGTCGCGCAGCGAGCTGCGCAGCGCGTCCTCCACCTGCGGATCCAGGGTGAGCGCCGCGATGGTGCCGTCGGGGCGGCGGAAGCGGGCGGTGATGTGGGGGGACAGGCGTTCGCGCACGAGCTCGGTCAGCTGCTCCACGTCCTTGGTCTGCGAGAGGCACTCGGAGAGGGCCTCGAGGATGGCGCGCAGGTCGCGGATGCTCACGCCTTCGCGGACCAGGTTCTTCAAGATGCGGACCAGGTCGCCGAGGGGGATGGCGCCGGGGATCAGATCGTCGACCAGCTTGGGGGCGGTCTTGGCGAGCACCTCGAGGAGCTGCTGCACTTCCTGGCGGCCGAGGAGCTGGTGGGCGTGCGTGCGGAGGAGCTCGCCGAGGTGGGTCGCCATGACCGTGGCGTGGTCGACGACGGTGTACCCGAGGGCCTCGGCCACCTCCTTGTCGCGGACGGCGATCCACAAGGCGGGCATGCCGAACGTGGGGTCGGTGGTGCGCTCGCCCTCGAGCTGCGGCGCGCTGCCGGAGGGGTCGATGGCCAGCAGGCGGCCGCCGCGGAGCTGCGCCGAGGCGACCTCGTTGCCCGACACCAGCACGCGGTAGGCGGCGGCCGGCAGCTCGAGGTTGTCGCACACGTGCACCGGGGGGACGACGATGCCCACCTCGCGCGCCAGCTGGACGCGCAGGGCGCCCACGCGGTCGAGCAGCGTGCCGCCGGCGGCGGCGTCGGCCACGGGCACCAGCTCGTACCCGAGCTCCACGCTGAGGAGATCGAGGGTGAGCGCCTGCTCGACGTCCTCGGCGCTGCCGCGGGGCGCGGCGGCCTGACCGGGCTGCGTGGGCGAGCCCACGAGGGTGAGGGCGCTCTCCTTCTTGGTGATGCGGCGCGCGGCGAACCAGAGCCCGCCCGCGAGGACGAGGCAGGGGAGGGCGGGCATGCCGGGCACGAGCGCGAGGGCCGTCAAGATTCCGGCGGTCAGGGTGACGGCCGGCCGACGCTGGAGGAGCTGCTGGCCCAGCGCCTGGCCGAGCTGGCCACCGGTCGCGCTCCGCGTGACGACGATGCCGGACGCGGCCGACATCAAGAGAGCAGGGATCTGGGAGGCCAGCGCGTCGCCGACCGAGAGCACCGAGAAGGTCTCGGCGGCCTGGCCGATCTCCATCCCGCCGGTGACGCCGAGGATGAGGCCGCCGACGAGGTTGATGCCGGTGATGAGGAGTCCGGCGATGGCGTCGCCGTGGACGAACTTGCTGGCGCCGTCCATGGCGCCGTAGAAATCGGCCTCGCGCTCGAGGTTCCCGCGGCGGGTGCGCGCCTGGTCGGGGGTGAGGTTGCCCGACTGCAGGTCGGCGTCGATCGCCATCTGCTTGCCGGGCATGGCGTCGAGGGTGAACCGCGCGGCGACCTCGGCCACGCGGCCGGCGCCCTTGGTAATGACCACGAAATTGATGACCACCAGGATGAGGAACACCACCAGGCCGACGAGCACGTTGCCCTCGACCACGAAGCGACCGAAGGCCTCGACGACCTCGCCCGCGGCGCCGTGGCCCTCGCTGCCGTGCAGGAGGATGAGGCGGGTGGTCGCGACGTTGAGCGAGAGCCGCAGCAGCGTGGCCACCAGCACGAGGGCGGGGAACGCCGAGAGCTCGAGGGGTTCCTTGATGAACAGGGCCGTCAGGAACACGCCGATCGCGAGCGCGAGGGAGAAGGAGAGCAGCACGTCCAGGAGCGCGGCCGGCAGCGGCAGCACCATCATCAGGACGATCCCGATGATGCCGAGGGGGACGATGAGGTCGGGCTTGTCGACCTTGTTCGTCTCTGCGGTGGTGGAGCTCACGCCCGCTGGCTACGCACGTCCCGTGCCGACGCCCCGCGGAGGGCGAAGACGAAGGCGAGGATGCGTGCGACCGCGAGGAAGTGCTGCTCGGGCACCGGCTTGCCGATGGGCACCTCGGCGTCGAGGGCGCGGGCGAGCGCGCGGCTCTCGAGGATCGGGATGCCGTGTTTCCGGGCGATCCGGCGGATCTGCAGCGCGAGCTCGTCGTGCCCCTTGGCCACCACCACCGGCGCGCGGTCCTTCTTGCCGTAGCGGAGCGCGACCGAGACGTGGGTCGGGTTGGTGACGATCACGCTGGCGTCCTTGACGTTGTTCAGGGCGCGCTGCTTGGCCATGGCGCGAGCGCGGGCCTTTTGACGGGCCTTGAGCTTCGGATCGCCATCCTGTTGACGCATCTCGTCCATGAGCTCCTTGCGGGTCATCTTCATCTGCTTCTCGAGCGAGAGGCGGTGCTGCAGGTAGTCGCCACCGGCGATGACCGCGAGCGCGAAGAGGACGGCGAGTAGGACACGGACGGCGATGGTGGCGAGCTCGTGGGCGCTCGCGGCGATGGGCAGATCCGCGAGCCGCATCACCTTGGGCAGCTCGAGGAGGAGCACGCGGTAGCCCACGAACCCGGCGAGGACCACGCGCAGCGTGCTGCCGATCAGCTCGGTCGCCGCGTGCCGGGGCGAGAGGATCTCCATGAGCTTGGCGAAGGGGTCGAGGCGCTCGGGCTTGGGGGCCACGAGGTCGAGATCGAGGCGGATCCCGGCCTGCGCGAACCCGACGAGCAGGCCGCCGACGCTGGCGGCGATCGCGGCGGGGATCACGAGGGCGCCGAGCGCCATCGTCGCGGCGCGCAGCGGGGTGGCGTCGCCCCGGGAGAGCGCGTCGAGGTCGCCGAAGGTGTGCACGGTGAGGTGCGAGAGCGACTGGGTGAGCGCGCCGCGCGTGCCGGCGATCACGGCGATCACCGCGGCCGCGGCCACGAGCCCGCTGGCGTCGCGCGACCGCGCGAAGCGGCCCTCCTTGCGGAACTGCTCCCGCCGGGCGTCGGTCGCGTCGTGTGTGCGGTCCTCGTCGGACACCGTGGGCGCTCACCGAGCAAGGGTCACGCCGCGGCTCGGCGCGCATGTTGCTGGGGAGACAGACATGGTCCGGTCTCTCGCCACCTCTCTCTGTCTCTGTGCGCTGCTCGGGTGTTCGTCGCCGGGCTTCGAGGTCGGCGCGAGCGCGAAGGAAGACGTCGCGTCGGGCGGAGACACCCTCCCTCCCGCCGACCTCGGCGTCGACACGAGCGCGTCGGACACCGACACCACGCTCCCCGACGCGACGACGCTCCCCGACACGGCGACGCTCCCCGACACGGGGCCCCCCGCGTGCAAGGCGGAGATCCCCGCCGTCCCCTGCATCGACGGCAGCGTGGCCCCGGTCCTCGACCGACCCGGCACGGGCACCGGGTTGCCGCTGCTCGCGGAGAAGACGGCGCACCGGCTCGACTTCGTGCTCGGCGCTGCGGGCCGGCTCGACGCGCTGACCATCCGCTTCGCCACCAAGTCGGCCGCCACGGCGTTCGGCGGGCCCGACGGCACGGTGACGGCGGAGGTCTCCTTCGTGCCGTGCGCCGATCCCACGGTCCCCACGGTGCCCCTCGGTACGGTCACCCTCGACGGGGCACTGGTCGGGCTGTCGGCCACCTTCACGCTGAAGTCGGCGCCGGCCTTGCCGGCCGGTGCCCACATCGCCGTCGTGCTCAGCACCACCTCCAAGGCGTGGGTGTGGGAGCTCAAGGCCTCGACGCCGACCACCGGTGCGGCCTGGGCGATCCGCTCCGGCACCACGGCGTGGACGCCGGCGACCAAGCTCGGCGACGTCACGGTCTCGGCGCGCGCCTGCGGGACTTGACCCTCGCCCCGGGATTGCGGACCGTCCGGCGTGGTCGACCTCCGCGCCTATGGCCTCGCGCACGCGCTCGACGTGCCCGCGGGCGCCCGCGTCGGTCGGGTGCGCACCCAGCACCGCATCGACTGGGAGATGGTGACGGCCGCGGGCGACGTGCGCGCGCCGCTGCCGAACCGCAAGGCCGAGCGCCCTGGGGTCGGCGACTGGGTCGTGCTCGCCGACGACGCCGACGTCATCACCGCGGTGCTGCCCCGCCGCACGACGCTGGTCCGGCGCGCGGCCGGCCTGCGCGAGGAGCCGCAGCTGCTCGCCGCCAACGTGGACGCCTGCTTCGTGCTGGTGCCGCTGTCGGGCGCGCCGAACGTCAAGCGCATCGAGCGCTACCTCGCGCTCGTGCTCGACGGCGGGAGCGTGCCGGTCATCGTGCTCACCAAGAGCGACCTGTGCGCCTCGATCGACGAGGCTGTCGCCGCCGTGCGCGCGGTGAGCGGCGACGCCGCGGTGCACGCCATCTCGGCGCAGACCGGGCAGGGGATGGCCGCGCTCGAGCCGTACTTCGCCGGAGACGCGACGGTCGGGCTGCTCGGCGCGAGCGGTGTCGGCAAGTCGTCGCTGGTGAACGCGTGGATGGGCGAAGAGGTGCTCGACATCGCCGCGGTGCGCGAGAAGGACCACAAGGGGCGCCACACGACGACGCGTCGCGAGCTGTTCGTGCGACCGGCCGGCGGGGTGGTCATCGACACCCCGGGGACCCGTGAGGTCGGGCTGTGGGACGCAGACGAGGGGGTCGACGACGCCTTCGTCGAGATCGTCCGCCTGGCGGCGGAGTGTCGGTTCGGTGACTGCGCGCACACGGTGGAGCCGGGGTGCGCGGTGCGCGCCGCCGTGGGGCGCGGCGAGCTGGAAGCCGAGCGGGTCGAGCGCTACCTGCGTGTCCGCGCGGGGACCACGAGCCGGGCGGCGCGGGTCGGCCGCGCGAAGCGGCGCTGAGCGGAACGAAGCGGAGCGAAGCATCGGCCGCCTCCACGGGCGGCCGACCCAGGACGCCCAGGCTCCGTGCGGGTCGAACCGCAGGTCAGCTTCTCCGTGCACGCGGGGTCGGTCCTACGGCGCCCTCGAGCGGGTAGAGCTGCACGACTCGACGAAGTCGCCGCGGTAGACGTCCTTGCAGGTTCGCGCGGCGTCGAGCATCCCGCCGTCGGGCCTCCCTCGGCAGTGCAGCCATGGGGCACCGGACTCTGCAAACCATGCTCCCGGTCTGATCTGCAAGGGATCTACCCGGTCTGCACCCCCCCGTGAGAAGCCGCCTTGACATCGGCCGGCGAGTATATATGCTCAATCAAGTGCCCAGACGAGCCAGGCCCCCGGAGCAGCTCGAGCTCCCCCGCACGCGCGGGTGGGGTGGTCGGCGCGCAGGGGCCGGCCGCAGGCGCGTCGCGCCACGGCCGCTCGTCCCGCACCGCCCGCGTCCACCCCACGTGGGCTGGGCGCCGGTCCACTTGACCTTCCGGTGCATGGCGGGCCTCCCCTCACTCCGGTCGATGGAGATCTTCCCCGTGGTGGTCGCCGCGCTGCGGGCGTCGCAGCGTGAGGGTTTCCGCGTGCTGCACTTCTCGGCGCAGGACAACCACGTGCACCTGCTGGTGGAGGCGAACGACTCCCGCGCCCTTCGGGCGGGTGCACACTCGCTCGGCGTGCGCCTCGCTCGTGCCGTCAACCGCGCCTGCGGGCGCAGGGGCCGCGTGCTCGACGACCGCTACCACACCCGCGCGCTCCGGACCCCACGTGAGGTCCGCTTCGCGCTCGCGTACGTGCTGTTCAACTTCAAGAAGCACCAGGTCCGCGTGCCCACGCGCCTCGACCCGTGCTCGTCCGCGCCCTGGTGCGACGGCTTCCGCACCCAGCCGGGGGCCGCTCTCGAGGGCGCGCCCGTCGTCGCACCGCACACGTGGCTCGCGCGCGTCGGCTGGCGGCGCCACGGCTTGCTGTCGCCCGACGAGCACCCCGCATGAGGCGACTTCCGCTCCAGGACGTCCTGATGGCCCCCACGGCGTTCGAAGCCGACGACATCCTGTTCGTGCCCCGTGGGCAGGAGCTGGACCCGTCGACGCCGGTCGTCGTCGTGCGTCACGGCGCCTACTCCGAGGAGGACGTCACGGCGTACCAGTACCTCCTGGAGATCGGCACCGTCGCAGAGCTGGTGGAAGCCCTGGACGAGCTGCTGGGCGCTCCGGCGTCGGCCGTGCAGCGAATGCGGGCGGTCGTCTGGTACAGCGAGCACGACGCCTACCCCTCTCTGGACGAGATCCAGTAGGCGACCGGCTTCGCCACCGCCGGCGCTCGTGGCACCATGGGGCATGCGTCGCGCGCTCCTCGCGGTCCTGCTCGTCGGCTGCGGGAGCTCCGAGGAGCCGACCCGTCCCGACCCGGGGAGCGACGCGACGACCGATGCGGCGACCGACACCGGGATCGAGACCGGGACCGCCGACACCGGCGGCGAGACGCTGGCCGACACCCCGGTCGACGCTCCCGTCTTCGTCCACGCGCCGAACGTCAACGCGATGCTCGACGGCACCACGCTGCTCCCGCTCTACCCGGCCAAGGGTCCGGGTTTCGTCGCGTTCCGTCGCGACGCCGACGCGGTCACTGCGCTGCGCGAGGACGGGACCACGCTCTACACGGCCAAGGTCCGCGCGGGCGCGCTGTTCGGCGGCTTCGACGTCGACGGCGACGGGTTCCCCGACTTCGGGGTGGCCGCGCGGGAGGACGCCGGCGAGGTGTGCGGCGCGATCGCGATGCAGAACACGTGGCTCGATCTGCACGCGGGCGCGACCGGCGCGCTCCTCGCGGGCACGCCCAAGAGCAAGGACCTCTGCTGGACCTTCGGCACGACGACTTACCCGACCCAGCAGTGGACCGACCTCGGCGTCCTGTTCGGCGACGAGACCAAGACCGTGGCGCTGTCGCCCTACTACGCGAAGATCGCCCAGTACGCGACGTGGGGCGGGTCGGCGTTCACCTACCAGGAGCTCGACTACCCCTCGACCGCCGCGTTCGACCTCTACACCCAGGCCAAGACCAACGCCTACGGCAGCGGCAAGCACACCGACAACCCGCACGTCGCCAACGGGCTGATCCTGCGGGTGAAGAGCGAGCAGCGCCTCGTGTTCTTCACCTCGAGCCGCGTCGTGCAGTACGGCCTCGAGGGGCGGTCCGTCGGTCAGCTGCGCGTCGACCACCCGTTCCTCACCGCGGGGCGCACCGACCTCGTCGGGCGTGACTACGGCCTGGTCGCGCGCGACCCGGGCGACGAGGGCCTGCTCGCGCTGGTGTCCGGCACCTCGATCTACAGCGTCTACGCCGACATGGTCAGCGGCAAGATGGAGTTCGATCCGTGGGGCCAGATCGAGCGCCACGTCACGGTCTACGATCCCGCCACCGACGTGCTCGACGACCGCTTCTACTCGTACGCCCACGACGGGGGCGACGCGAAGAAGTACGAAGGCCGCGTCGCCTACCCCGATCACCCGTTCTTGCGCCGGGCCGCGGGTCGGTCGCGCCTCGTCTACGACGTGTACGAAGGCGGCCACTGGTACGTCCACGTGTCGACGCCGGGCGCCACGGCGGATGCCTGGAAGCTGCGCGGCGCCGTGGTCTGGGACGTGCGCGATCTCGACGGCGACGGCGTCGACGAGGTGCTCCTCTCGCCGGTCGAGCTGCCCACCGACCCCGACGTGCCCGGGTACTACTTCCCCAAGTGGCAGACGCAGATCGCCCACCTCGCCACCGACGAGAAGAGCTTCACCATCGCGCGGACCCTGGAGGGGATCCCCGAGCTCGTGCCCTTCTTCCGCGACGCGCGGCGGACCACGAGCTTCTCGGCGCTCTACCCGGTGGCCACCGTCGGCGTGGGCGGCAAGGCCCGGCTCGTCCTCCGCAAGGCGGACGGCACCCGCGCGCTGGTCGAGCTCTAGCTACCCCTGATCGTAGGCGAGGTAGTGCACGGCACCCTCGGCGTAGTAGACGAGCGTCCACCCGTTCACGCTGCTCTCCGGGTCGAACCACGCGTGCGTGGCCACCGCCGGCTGGAACGACGCCCGGTTCTCCTCGACGAATGCCGCGAGGTGCGCCGCGGTGAGGGGCTCTTCCTCTTCGACGAACCACACATCCCTCGCGCCCTCGGCGAGTGGCGCGAGGCCGCACCCGCGCACCACGGGCGTCGCCGAGTCGAGCGCGATCGACACCCGCAGACGATCCACGATCCCGATCCCGCCGCTGTAGAACGACAGCTCGTAGCGCAGCGCCGGTGGTGGTGCGGGCAGCGGGATCCGGAGGACCCGCGCCACGATGCCCCGACCCTCGGCCGGATCGCGGTCGTCGTGATGGAACCGTCGCTCGACGCCGTCGTAGGGGTGGAGGTCCCTCACCGAGGCAGCCTACCGCGAGCCGGGTCGTGACGAGTCGTCGGGTGTCTCGGAACGAGCTCAAGCGCTGGCCGACCTGGGCCGTTCGAGCGCGTGTCGCCCGGTGGACCGGACGGCGGAGGGGCACGACATGGGCAACGATAGAGCCTGGCACTCGAAGGACTGTCTGGGCTTCCGCGCCTTCCTCGAGGAGGCGGCCAAGGCGGTGCACGCGATCGAAGAGGCCGCGTGCGATCGACCGAGGGAGGCGCGCCTGCTGCACACCCTCGGTTGCAACGCGGCGCGGTTCGGATTCCCGGGGCTCGCCCAGGCCTGCGACGCGCTCGCCCGGCGCCTCGCGCGTGGCCACGACGACCTCGGCGTCCACGAGCGCCGCGAGCTCTCCCGCCTGTTCCACCAGGTGCTCGACGCCTATCCCCCGGTGGACGAGGGCGCGACCATCACCATCGACGAGGACGAGTACGCCGAGCTCCTCGACCTGCTGGTGTCGGGTGCCCCCCGACAGGCGCTGATCGGGCGCGTCGAGTCGCTCGCCCTCGCGCCGATCCGAGGGCGCCTCGCGCGCTTCGCCGAGGACGCCGCGGCGCTCGCGGTCGAGCTCGGGCGGGCGAGGGTCGAGACCCACGTGGAGACCCACGGCGCCCGCCACGACGAGCGGCGGTTCGCGCCGTTCTGGAGCGCCTTCGTGCACGCCGTGGCCAACGCCGTCGAGCACGGGATCGAGACGCCCGAGGAGCGGCTCGCCGCCGGGAAGCCACGGACCGCGCGGCTCGAGCTCACCGCCGAGAGCCGCGAGGGGCGCCTCTTCGTGGAGCTCCGCGACGACGGGCGCGGGATGGAGTGGGGTCGCCTCGCCGCCCGGGCGCGGGCGCTCGGTCTGACGGTCCACTCCGAGCGAGACCTCGCGGAGGCGGTGTTCTGGGACGGCGTCTCTTGCTCCGACCCCGAGACCTCGGGTCGCGGCCTCGGCCTCGGGGCGCTGCGCGAGGCCTGCGAGGCGCTCGGCGGCACCGTGCAGCTCGAGAGCGTGGCGGGTGTGGGCACGACCGTGCGGTGCGCGTTCCCGCAGATCGGGCGCTGGCCCCGCGCGGCCCGGTCGGCCAGCGTGCTCCCTCCGCGCGCGCTCGAGCGCCTGGTGCGCGACACGCTCCGCAGCGGCAGCCTGTGAGGGTCACGCTCGGCAGGAGAACCACGCGGCCTTGTCGGCCGGGATCGTGACCGTCTTGCTCGGGGACTCCTTCGACAGCGGCCAGCTCTCGGTCGCGTCGGTGGTCGGCGTGCTGCGGCGCTCGAGCGTCGCGGTCTCCTTGCCGACGCAGACGAGGCGCAGCTGCACCGTCTTGCTGGTCTCGGCGATCACCGTCGCGCGCGCGGGCGTCCGGCCGGCGGGCCGCGACACGCCCTTGATGCGCAGGCCGTAGAACCCACCGGCGAGGGTGATCCCCTTGCTGGTCGCCTCGGTCACCCACCGCTGCTCCGACCACGTCGTGTTCACGAGGAACCCCTGCGGGCCGTGGCCGACCACCAGCACGAAGTGATCGAGCCCCCACTCGGGGTGGCTGGTCGGCAGGATCTTCACGCCCGCGAACACCGGGTCGCCCGCGTCGAGCGCGTCGCGCAGGAACTCGGCGAAGCCGCCCTTCTTCTTCGGGACGTGGGTCACGAACTCGACCCCGAGCCCCGCGAGGGCGACGGGGACGTCCTGCGAGTAGAGGTCCGGGTGCTTGGACTTGCCGGCGTCGTGGATCGCCCGTTGCGGCACCCACGCCCCGTGGTGCAAGAGGGCCTCCTGGATCGCGGTCTCGCCGCACCAGCCAGAGGGCGGTGCGTCCCCGTGCTGGGCGCGATCGGGGATCGGCAGCGTGACGACGGCCACCACCGACAGCAGCGACGCCCACGCGCTCACAGCGCGAGCACCCACGCCGCCCACGCGCCGTCGAGGGCGGCGGGCGACTTGCCCATGACGGCGGTGAAGGCGAGCACGCCATCCGGATCCTTGGCCCGGTTGTCACGCCACGCCTGGTAGAACGCCCACAGCTTGCCCTGCGACTCGAGCCACTGGCAGAAGTACCGCGCGGTCGCGTAGTTCAGGCCCTCGCGCGCGCCGCGGAACTCCTTGTCGCTCATGGCGAACAGCGCCGGGAGGCTCGCGTGCGGGCGCAGGCTCTTGGTGCGCAGGGCGCTCACGAGGCCCGCGTGGCGGAAGTTCTTCTGGCCGCGAATCTCCCCGTCCTTCGGCAGCGCGAAGGCCTCGTAGAGCGAGGCGAGACCCTCGTTGAGCCAGTCGGGCGCGTTCGGGAAATCGGCCTCGACGATCGGGTGGACGAGCTCGTGGGTGAGCGTGCCGATGCCGGGCCCGACGTTCATGACGATGGTGCGGTCGTCCGGGCCGTAGAACCCAAAAGGCGTCCCGCAAGCCTTGCCCGAGCGCGCCTTGCAGTAGGCCTCGTAGGGCGGCGCGGTCTCGAACAGCAGGACCGACACCGCGCGCGCGGGGCGCTTCTCGAAGCGCTTGTTGTAGTACGCCGCGAGCGCCTTCCGGGTGACGACCGCCGAGCTCCCGAGCGCGCCCGAGGGCGCGGCGACGAGGAAGACCTGCTCCACCACCTCGAACTTCGTTTGTTTGCCGAGTTTGTTGCGCAGGAGTGTCTTGCGCTCCTCGAGGTCGGCCGCGAGGTCGTAGGGTGGAGGGGGTGGGGGCTCGGGCTCGGCGGCGCTGGCGACGCTGGTGGCGCTCGCGGAGCTCTTGGCCGGGACGGTCGCCGTTGGCACCGCGGTCGAGGCCTCACGCTCCTTCGGCGGCGGGTGCGCGCACGCGACGAGGACCAGCGACCAGCCCAGCACCCAAGCTCGGATCCTTCCCATGAAGACGCCTCCTCACCCCCCGTCGGCCGAGCGGCCCCGAGTGTGACAGCCCCAAGCAGGGGGCCAGCGCTAGGACGTGGGTCGCGCGCAGATCTTGGGCGCTAGCTCCCGCACTTGCTGGCGCAGTCGGCGACGGCCGGGCAGGCGCTCGGCGTGGTGGCGGTGTCGAGGCAGCCTCCGCACGCCACGTCGGCCGACTTCTGCGCAGCGCAGGCGGCGGAGCAGGTGGCGTCCGTGCACTTGCAGAGGCAGGCGCCGTATTTCGGGCACAGTCCGCCGGAGAAATCCCCGAGGATCGCGCCGCTGCCGAAGCAGGTGGCCGCGCCGCTGCACTTGGCCAGCAGGCAAGCGAGGCAGCTGTCTGCGCTGCACGTGCCGCCGGTGTCCTCCTTGGTGCCGCTGTCGCCGGCGTCGCCGGCCTTGTACGAGTCGAGATCGAGGATGCCGGTGCACCCGGCGGCCGCGACCACCAGCGTGAGGAGCGGACCGAGCTTCATCAGAACACCCCTCCCGCGACGAGCGCGCCGCCCCCGGGCAGCCACGCGGGGCTCACCCACGCCGACGCCGCCGTGGCGCGCGGCCGGGGCGCGAGCACGTAC
>CAZUZY010000256.1:0-12467 GCA_964624885.1 uncultured Polyangiales bacterium
GTCGCGAACATCGGCTTGGGCGCGGGAGCCGCGGCAGCGACCGGCGCGGCGGCGATGGGCGCCGGCGCGACCGACTGACCCTGGGCGAACACCTTCTTGACCAGATCGATGGCCTTGGTGGTGTCCCACGGCTTGTCGATCTGCGCGTCTGCCCCGGCCGCCTGACCCCGCGCCGCGTCGTACGGGTTCTGCTTCGAGGACAGCAGGATCACCGGCACGCCACGGAACTGGTCCTTGATGGACTTGCAGAGGTCGTAGCCAGAGGCGCCGTCGAGCGCGACGTCGGCGATCACGGCGTCGGGCGAGCTCTGTCGGATGGAGTTGAGGGCATCCTGCGAAGTGCCCACGGTCACCACACGAACATCCTCCCCGGCGAACGTCATCTCGATGACCTTTCGCATGGTCACGCTGTCGTCGACGGCGAGCAGGGTCTTGGGCACGAAGTCCTCCTTCGGACAGAATCGCGATCAGGGACGCGCGAACACAGCGGCGCGGCGGGGCCGATTGTCGACCGTCGGGCTCGCCACCGTCAAGATTTCGCGCGCGGCCCCGCGCACGTTTCCCGCGGGCCGGCCGGTCTCAGCCTACTTTGCGTCCGGGGCTGCCACGGAGCGGGTGATCCTCCAGCGATTCCCGCGCGCGAGTGACGATCTTGGCCCAGTGCAGGCGCTCTTCTTTCGACTCGAGGTCGAGGCGCACGCCGAGGGAGGTGCGACCCTCACGGGAGACGGAGCGCCAGGCGACGTGCCCGACGAGCGGGGACAGGTTGACCTCCCCGCTGCGCGGCAGGGCCACCGACAGCTCGATCCGCTGGCCCGGCTCACAATAGGCGGCCTCGGTCACCTCGAGCCGGGCGCCCCGCACGCCGACGTCGACCACGTGGCTCGCGAGGGGCCGCTCCTCCACCAGGATGCGCACTTCTCCGGGCATCCGCGCCGGGTAGCGCACGGCGCCCCGACCCTCGGTGGTGACCCCGCGCGAGATTCGCTCGAGGAACAGTGCGCGAGGCCGCATCTCGCCGTGGAAGGCGATGCCGACGCCCGGTCGGAGGGTGCTCGCCGCCTGCGGGTCCCGGGACGGGAGCCGCCGCCAGACGACCGTGCCGCCGAGGACCGTGGTCGCCGCGTGTCCCTCGGGTCCGACCTTGTCGACGACGACGCGGACGAGCACGTCGGTGCCTGCGGACACCGGAAAGCTGCCCGGGACGAAGAGCCCACCGTCCGACAGGTTGTCGAGCCAGAGGTCGCGGAGCTCCTCCGGACCCGTCAACTTCAGCTCGATGGTCTGCGTGTGCATTTCCCCTCCCCATGAACGGCCGGACAGGGTTCCCTCTTGCGGGGTCTCACAAATCCTAACCTCCGCACGGCATCCGGGGAAGGCCCCCGGCGCCGCGGTCGGGGGCCGAGGGCGATCCGCCGGGATCGTGCACCTCGACGGGAGCGGTGCGCCAAGGATGGGCTGTCCCGCGCCAGCCGAAAACGGATGGGCAGCGCCGGCGTTTGCCTGTATCTCTCTGCTCCGGATGATCTGGCGCTCCTACGCGAGGACGCACGTCGGGATGAAGCGAAGCCTCAACGAGGACTCCTTCCTGACCGACGACGACCTCGGCCTCTACCTCGTGGCCGACGGCATGGGTGGCCACGCCGCCGGCGAGATCGCGAGCAGCGAGGCCGTCTCCACCGCCCACGGGATGGTGAAGCAGGCGTCCGCCTCGCTGCGCAAGATCGGCAGCGGCGGACCGCCCGACGAGCAGCAGATCCGTGGCGCCGTGCGCTTGCTCGAGAGCGCCATCCAGAACGCCACGTACATGGTCTTCACCCTCGCCGAGCTCGATCGGGACAAGAGCGGCATGGGCACCACCATCACCGGGATGCTCTTCACCGGCGACGTGGGCATCACCGGTCAGGTCGGCGACTCGCGCATCTACCAGATCCGGGACGGCCAGGTCACCCAGCTCACCGAGGATCACACCCTCATCGCGTGGCAGCTGCGCGAGGGCATCATCACCGAAGAAGAAGCGCTGCGATCGCCCCACAAGAACGTCATCACGCGGGCGGTCGGCAACCGCGACTACGTGCAGGTCGACACCACCGTCGTCCCCCTCGCCAAGGGCGATCGTTACCTGCTCTGCTCCGACGGTCTCCACGGGTACCTGGCGGGCCCGGAGATCCCGGAGATCGTCGCCCTCGGCGGCGACGCGGCGGTGGACACGTTCATCGATCTCGCCAACAGCCGGGGCGGCAAGGACAACATCACCGCGGTGTTGGTCGAGATCGACTGATCGGCTAGTCTCGCGCGCCATGATTCAAAGCTCGAAGCGCGTAGGGCTCGCGTCGCTGGTTCTGCTCTCCGGGATCGCGGTCACTTCGCTCGGGTGCGACAGCTGTCGCAAGAAGCCGGTCGACAAGGTCACCAAGGAGCCGGCGGCGCCCAAGCCCACCATCGCCGAGGCGCCGATGCCCCCCGACACCCTCGTGGACGTCGCCATCCGCGACCCCGAGGCCACCTCCAAGAAGCTCGTCGACGGCGCTGGCCTCGGCAAGGAGCTCGGGCCGTCGCCCTACGAGAAGCTGCTCGAGGCCATCACCGACGAGAACGCCAAGAAGGGCGTCCGCGCGGTCGACCCGCACGGCACCATCGCGATGGTCCTGCTCGGCAAGGCGGAGCTCGGCGTCAAGCCGCACGGGGTGGCGGCGCTGCGCCTCAAGGACCCGGATCTGGCCGGCAGCGTGCTCACCACCGTCTCCAAGTCCGACAGCGCGAAGGCGCAGAAGAGCGAGAAGCTCGGCGTCGACGTGCACGACGTGGGCGGCGGCGTGTTCCTCGCGGTCTACGGCGACGTGGTCCTCGCGAGCGACGACAAGGCCTCGCTCGAGTCCGCCGGCAAGTACGTCGCGTGGCGCTCCACGTCGGCCAAGGTGGAGCACGACATCTCGATCAAGCTCCCGTTCGACCTGCACGGCGCCGCGCTCAAGAAGCTCGGCTCCGAGGGCTGGGCCAAGGTCAAGCCCGCCGAGGTGGGCGGGCCGAAGGTGAAGGCGGAGCTCGACACGGTCGTCGCGGCGGTGCTCGACGGCGTGGACAGCACCGGCACCTTCGTCATCGATCTCGACGTGAAGGGCGACCAGCTGGTGATGGACGAGAAGCTCGCCGTCAAGAGCGGCGGCGCGCTCGCGGGGTGGCTCGCGAAGTATCCGACCGGCGACAGCGCTCCGATGTTGACCATGCCGCGCGCCGACGGCGTCGCGCTCTATCGCCTGCCGCCGGGGCTCGGGCCGCTGCTCTACACGCTCGCCGAGTACGGCCTCGACGGCGCCGCGGGGCTCTCGGCCGCCGAGAAGACCGAGACCGGCAAGGCCGTCCGCGCGCTCGGTGGCACCATCGGCAGCACCGTCGCCCTCTCCACCAAGAACGGCACCACCCCCGGTGCGCTCAAGGGCAACGAGTACCTGCTGCGCCTCGACCTCGACGACCCGGCGGTCGCCAAGACGGCCCTCGGCAACCTGCGCAAGGTGCTCGACAAGCTGATCCCGAGCAAGCCCACCGCGACGCCGTACAAGAAGTTCGGCGCCGAAGGCGAGACGTTCTCGATGTCCGGCTCTTCGCCCGGCCTCAGCATGTTCGGCGGCGCCGGCGCCGGTGCCACCACCGACTCGGTCTTCTACGCCCAGAAGGACAAGACCCTGTTCCTCGGCCTCTGCTTCGACTGCAAGCCGACCCTCGCCGACGTCGCGCTCGATCCGGCGGGCAAGGGCCTCGTGAGCGAGGACGCCGACGCCAAGAAGAAGCTCGGTGAGTTCCCCGCCAAGGGCCTCGCCGGCGCGAGCTACGGCTCGGTCTCCCTCCTGCCGTTCCTCGGCAGCGGCGGGGCGACCAAGCCGTCGGTGCCCGGCTTCGGCTTCACCACCGTCGGCGCCGACGGCCTGGTCGCCAAGGGCGCGATGCCCCTCGCCGCGATCGGCGACGGCGTGCGCGGCTATCTCAGCATGATCATGCCGCCGCCCGTGTACTGACCACGGTCAGTGCGCGAGCACGAGCTTGCCGAACGCGGCGCCCGCCTCGAGCCGGGTGTGCGCCGCCCGCGCGCCCTCCGCGGTCATCGGGAACACCTCGGCGACCACCGGTCGCAGCCGGCCCTGCTCGACCGCGCGCAGCACGGGATGGAGCGCGGCCTTGCTGCCCATCGTGCTGCCGAGCACCGAGAGCTGGCGGAAGAACACATGCTTCAGATCGACGTTCGGGCGGGGGCCGGCCGTCGCGCCGCACGTGACGAGGCGCCCGCCGTTCCTCAGGGCGAGCAGGCTCTTCTCGAACACCTCGCCGCCGAGGTGCTCGACGACGACGTCCACGCCCACCTTGCCGGTGAGGCGGCGGCACTCGGCGACGAAGTCCTGCGTCGTCGACAGGATGCCCTCGTCGGCGCCGAGCTCCTTCGCGCGGGCGAGCTTGTCCTCCTTGGTGCTCGTGACGATGACCCGCGCGCCGAGCATCTTGCCGATCTGGATCGCGGCGACCGACACGCCGGCGCCCGCGGCGTGCACCAGCATGGTCTCGCCGGCGCGCACGGCGGCGCGCTCGACCACCATCTGCCACGCGGTCTGGAACGTGAGCGGGAGCGCCGCGGCCTCGACGGGTGACAACGCGCCGGGCCACGGCAGGACGTTCGCCGCGGGCACGTCGAGGAAATCCCCGTAGCCGCCGTGCGTGCTCTCACCGAGGATGTGGTAGCGCCGACAGAAGTTGTCGCGCCCGCCGAGGCAGGCCTCGCACACGCCGCACGAGGTGCCAGGCGCGAGGAGGATGCGCGTGCCGGGTGGAGGGGCGATCGCGCCGTCCCCGAGCGCCACGATCTCGCCCGCGATGTCCGACCCGAGCCGATGGGGCAGCGGCAGCTTCAGCGACGGCAGCCCGCGACGCACCCAGAGGTCCAGGTGGTTGAGCGCGACCGCGAGCACCCGCACCCGCACGCAGCCGGCCGGTGGCGACGCCGGCAGCTCGAGATCCAGCTCCTCCAGCACCTCCGGACCCCCGTGGGAGCGGAACCCGATCGCGCGGATCTTCGTCGTCATGCGCCCATGCTAGCGTCCCCGACCATGAGGCTCCGCCCGATCTCGTCCCTGCTGCTGTTCACCGCCACCATCGTCGCCCCTGTCGCGCTGGGTGGCGTGGGCTGCGGTCCCGAGAACCCCACGCCGGCGACCCCGCCGCCGGTCGCCTCGTCGGGCTCGGCCAAGCCGGCGATGATCGCCGAGGACCGGTCGCCGGTGGAGGCGCCGCCCGGCCTGGTCGCCTCCCTGCACCTCACTTCGCCGAAGGCCCTGGTCAAGGCGCTCAAGTCCTGGGTCCCCGGCAAGCTCGGCGCCGACGAGCTCGATCCGCGCATGCTGGTCCCCGCGATGCTGAGCGCGCGCGCCGTGGATCGCGTGGTCGACATCGACAAGCCGATCGACATGACCGTGCAGGTCACCGAGGGCAACACCAAGGCGCGCCCCCGGATCGCCATCGCCTTCGGCATCGAGGACGACGTGGACTTCGCGACCGCGCTCAAGGACACCTACCGGATCGAGGTGATCTCCGGCGGAGTCCGCCGCCTGGTCCCCACCTCGCCCGCGGCCCGCAACGAGTCGTGCGTCATCGTCCCGGCGCTCGGCGCCGCCAAGCGCCGCCTCGTGTGCTCGATCTCGCACGAGCACGACGCCCACTCGACCGACGTGCTCGGCCCCTGGCTCGCGCGGGGGGTCACCCAGAAGCCCGAGACCGCGCCCATCCACGGCGAGCTCGACGTGGCGGCGCTCCGCAAGGCCTTCGCCACCGACTGGCAGAAGGCCCACGACTTCATCAAGGGCGAGCTCGCCTCCGAGTCCAAGCTCGGTCACCCCGAGCTCGACAAGGTGATCAAGAAGACCGCGCGGGCGGTGGTCGACGACGTGTTCGACTTCCTCGAGGATCTCGACGGCGTGACCATGGACGCACAGCTCCCCGAGACGGGCCCGCTGGTCACCACGTCGGCCACCTTCTCGACGCAGAAGGCTTGGCTCAGCAAGGCGTTCCTGATCGGCGCCGAGATCAACAGCAAGGTGCCGGAGGCGTTCGGCAAGCTGCCGGCCGCTGGCGCGTGGCTCGCGCTCTTCTCCCGCGGCACGCCCGCCGCCGATGCGCTCGGCGTCCCCTACCAGACCGCGTTGCTCGAGTTCGTCGAGGCGGCGGCGGTCGACTTCAAGTGGGCCAAGAAGGACAAGGAGCTCGCACTCGAGGTGGTGCGGCTCCTGTTCCAGAAGTCGTCCGACGGCTACGCGGTCGTCGGCGACGGGGGCAAGTCCGATCTCAAGATCGACAAGAGCGACCTGCCCTACGAGATCCGCGATCTCCTGCCCGCGCTCTCCCGCAAGTCGTGGAGCGTCGGCTTCGGAGACCGCGACGGCAAGCCGGTGGTCGAGCTCTACCAGAAGCTCACCGAGTTCCTCGGCCGGCCGGTCTTCACCGATCTCGTCCGCGAGCTCACCAAGGACCACTTCTCGGTCAAGGTGAAGGTCGACCAGAAGGCCCCCAAGGACCTCCCCAAGGGCGCGTTCGCGCGCGCGCTCGATTTCGAGATCGGGCAGGTCGAGGGCACCGGCAAGAAGGCCAAGGTCAAGCCGATCACGCACCTCGGCTACAGCCTGATCGTGGTCCCGGAGGGCAACCACACCTGGTCGTCCGGCGCGACCAACCTCGCGCTCGTCGATCTCTGGCCGCACCTCAAGGGCGCGATGGACGGCAGCGGGAGCCCCAAGGTCGGCGCGCTCGGCGGCTTCGACGTCGCCACCAAGGGCACGCCTTCGAGCGGCGGCATCATGATGTTCGACGCGCCGCTGCGCTCGCTCGACAAGAAGGAGAAGGTGGAGGAGATGCTCCAGAAGCTGCCCGACGGCGGCAAGGGCCCGCTCGCCTGGCGCTCCACGGCCACCAAGGGGCCGAAGCAGGTGTGCGAGGTCACGGTGCAGGTCCCCCGCGACTTCATCGCCCTCGGCGCCTTCGTGATGCGCAAGTTCTGAGCCGCGGAGGGCTGTGTATCCTCGTCGGCCGCCCATCGAGGCGGCCGATGCTTCGCTCGACGTCGTTTCGCTCAGAGGAACTCGCAGACGTACCCGGCCGGCAGGGCGGCGCGCACGTCGAAGCCGCTGTCGCCGGGCACCTCGAACGAGGTGCCGGCGGGGTAGTGCCTCCACTCGCTCGCGCCGTCGAGGCGGACCGCGAGCTCCCCGCTGACCACGGTCATGCGCTCGGGAGCCTGGGTGCCGAAATGGAACTCGCCGGCGTCGATCACGCCGACGGTGGTCCGTCGACCTCGGCGCTCGAAGCCGATGCTCTGGACGTGGCCGTCGAAGTAGTTGTTGTGGGTCAGCATCGACGAGGGGCTATCGCGGAGCGACGGGCGCGTCAGCTCTGTCGCGGCCCATGCCCGACGTGTCGCGCCTGTCGTCGACGGATCAGTCCGGGATCGGCACGAGCTTCACGTCGAGCTTCACGAGCCCACCGTGCTCGCCGGCGTCGACCTCGGCGTCCCACGGCAGGTAGCCGGGGGCCTCCACGGTGATCCGGTGCTTGCCGGGGGGCAGCGCCACGCCGCGCTTGATGACGAAGTCGAGCGCGCCGATCGGCTGGTCGTCGACCGTGACCTTGGCGGTCTTCGGCGGCGACTCGGCGACCAGGCGCAGGCTGGTGGTCGGTGGCGTCGAAGCCTGGCAGCCGACCGCGAGCAGCACGGCGAGGACGGCGGCGCGCATCACTCCCACTCGATGGTCGACGGCGGCTTCGACGAGATGTCGTAGACCACGCGGTTGATGCCCTTGACCTCGTTGGTGATGCGGGCCGAGACACGGCCGAGCAGGTCGTAGGGCAGCTTGGCCCAGTCGGCGGTCATGCCGTCGGTGGAGGTGACCGCGCGGATGACGCAGGTCTCGTCGTAGGTGCGCTCGTCGCCCTGCACACCGACGCTGCGCACCGGCAAGAGCACGCAGAACGACTGCCAGAGGCTCTCGTAGAACCCGGCGGCGCGGATCTCGGTGTCGAGGATCGCGTCGGCCCGGCGCAGCACGGCGAGGCGATGCTCCTCGACGGCGCCGAGGCAGCGGATGGCGAGGCCCGGCCCGGGGAACGGCTGACGCCAGATGAAGTTGCGCGGCATGCCCATCGCCTCTCCCGCGGCGCGCGCCTCGTCCTTGAACAGCTCGCGCAGGGGCTCGATCAGCTTGAGGTGCATGCGCTCCGGCAGGCCGCCGACGTTGTGGTGGCTCTTGATGACCGCGCTCGGTCCCTTGAACGACACGCTCTCGATGACGTCCGGGTACAGCGTGCCCTGCACGAGCCACTTGGCGTCGTCGACCTTGCGCGCCTCGCGCTCGAAGACGTCGATGAACACGCGCCCGATGGTCTTGCGCTTCTGCTCCGGGTCGGTGATGCCGGCCAGGGCCGAGAGGAACTCGTGCCGCGCGTCCACGGCGACCAGCTTCAGCTGGAACGACTCGCGGAACATCGACTGCACCTGCTCGAACTCGCCCTCTCGCAGGAGTCCGTTGTCGACGAAGATGCAGGTGAGGCGGTCGTCGAGCGCGCGGTGGCAGAGGAGCGCGGCGACCGAGGAGTCGACGCCGCCGGAGAGGCCGCAGATCACGTGCCCCTGGTGCCCGACGGTGGCCGCGACCCGCGCGACGGCCTCCTCGACGAACGAGCCGGGGGTCCACGAGGGACGCATCTTGGCGACGTCGAACAGGAAGGCCGCGAGCACGTCGGTGCCGCGCGGGGTGTGCACCACCTCGGGGTGGAACTGCACGCCGTAGATGCGACGCTTCTCGTCCGCGACGGCGCAGAACGGGGTGTTGCCGGTGACGCCGAGGGTGGAGAAACCGGGCGGGAGGGCCGCGATGCGGTCCCCGTGGGACATCCAGACGTCGACGAGCTCGTCCTTCGCGAACCGGTGCAGGATGCCCTCGGGCCGCTCGACGACCATGCGCGCCGCGCCGTACTCGCGCTCCGTCGCGCGCTCGACCTTGCCGCCGAGCACGTGGGCAGTGAGCTGGAGGCCGTAGCAGATGCCGAGGATCGGCACGCCCAGCTCGAACAGCGCGGGGTCGACCTGGGGCGCGTCTTCGCCGTACACGCTGGCGGGGCCGCCGGAGAGGATGATGGCCGAGGGGTGCAGGGCCTTCACCTGGTCGAGCCCCGCGCCCGGCGTCGCGATCGTGCAGGGGTGGATCTCGCAGTAGACGTGCTGCTCGCGCACCCGGCGGGCGATCAGCTGGGTGTACTGCGAGCCGTAGTCGAGGATCAGGACGAGAGCACGCGCCGACATGGGCCGGGGTTAGGGCAGCCAAGGCGGTGGGTCCACCCTCTAGGCCGTCGACTCCCGTCGCGCACCCCGCTCGCGCTTCAGAGCACGCCGCCGAGCGAGTCGCGGAACATCTCGGGCGTGAACGGCTTGGTCAGATAGGCCGTCGCGCCCGCCTCGCGGGCCCGTGCGCGCATGGGCTCGCTCGCCTCCGACGTGACGAAGGCGAACACGCCGCGGTAGCCCTTCTCGCGGAGCAACTGGAGGAGCTCGAGGCCGCTCATCTCGGGCATGTTCCAGTCCGAGAGGATGACGTCGGGGAGGCGCCCGGCGATCTTGCCGACGGCGTCGGTGCCGCTGGTGGCCTCCTCGATCTCGAGGCTCTCGAACCCCGCTTGGCGCAGGGTCCGGGTCACGATGAGCCGCATGGCTCGGCTGTCGTCGACGATCAGGACCTTCATGGCGGAGCCCCTCGTGGTGCCGTGAGAGTGAGGCCGACCACTGCGTCGCGGTGGACCGGCGTGTTCAGCTGGACGGACGGAAAGGGTGACGCTTGAGGCGGGACAGGTGACCTGACGAAACGCCTAGGACGGATTGGCGCACCGCGCGTCGCGATGTCGCACACCGGGGGGCCCTCGCGCGCATTTCCCCGCAAGAACGGGGCGGCCCGGATTCTGCAATCATTCAGATATTCAAATGTCTGCAGTTATGAACATGCCGGATCGGTGGGCCGTCAGCGCTCGGGCGCTGGACGTGGTCGCCGCCCTCGAGCGCCTCGCCGAGCACCTCGGTCGGCCCCTCGACCCCACCGCCGCGGCGCGCGTCGAGCGGCACGCTCGCGCGCGTTCGTTCGCCGGCCTCCTCCCCGAGGTGGCGCACTCGCTCGGGCTCGGGATCCAGATCCTGTCGCTCGATCTCGAGCAGGCCGCCGAGGTCGCGGAGCGGCACGGCGGCCTCGTGGGCTGCGATCGGGAGGGGCGGCCGATGCTCGTGCTCGGGCAGAGCCCGTTCGGGCTGCGGGTCGACCTCGGCGGTCAGCAGCGCGTGCTGTCGTTCGCGGCCGTCGCGCTGGCCATGGGCCTCGACGGGCCGAAGGAGCCCTCGGCGTTCGCGCTGGTCGAACCCGAGCAGCCGCTCGCCGACCTGCACGGCCACGGGGAGAACCCGCACCGGCGCCTGCTGCAGCTGCTGCGCCACGAGCGCCACGATCTGCGCGCGGTGCTGGTCTACGCGGTCGCGGTCGGCCTGCTCTCGCTGGCGGTGCCCATCGCGGTGCAGGCCCTCATCAACAGCATCGTCTTCACGACGATGCTGCAGCCGGTCGCGGTGCTCACCGTGCTGGTGCTGCTCGCGCTCTCGTTCGAGGGGACCCTGCGGGTGCTGATGACCACGGTCGTGGAGTGGATGCAGCAGCGGCTGTTCGTCCGGACCGCGGTCGACATGGCGGAGCGGCTCTCGCGGCTGCGGGCGGGGGCGCTCGATCGCGGCAACGCCCCCGAGCTCGCCAACCGGTTCTTCGACGTGATGACCGTGCAGAAGGCGGCGGCCACGCTGCTGCTCGACGGCGTGGGGCTCGTCCTGCAGACCCTGCTCGGGATGGCGCTGCTCGCGTTCTACCACCCGCTGTTGCTGGCGTTCGACGCGGTGGTCGTGGCCCTCCTCGCGTTCGTCGTCTTCGGGGTCGGGCGGGGGGCGGTCGACACCGCGATCCGGGAGTCCAAGGCCAAGTACGCCGTGGCCTCCTTCCTCGAGGACATCGCCCGGCAGACCACCGCGTTCCGCTCGGCCGCCACCCGCTCGTTCGCCCTCGGGCGCGTCGACGACCTCTGCTCCTCGTACGTCGGCTACCGCCGCAAGCACTACAAGATCCTGGTCCGCCAGATCGTCGGGACCAAGGGCCTGCAGGCCTTCGCGAGCGCCGGGCTGCTCGGCGTCGGCGGGCTCCTCGTCATCCAGCGCCAGCTCACGCTCGGCCAGCTCGTGGCGGCGGAGCTGATCGTCAGCGCGGTGCTCGCGGGCATCGCCAAGCTCGGCAAGCACCTCGAGAGCTACTACGACCTCGTCGCGGCCGTCGACAAGCTGGGGCACGTGGTCGATCTGCCGCTCGAGGAGAGTGGCAAGGAGGAGCTGCCCTCGACCGGGCGACCGATGGCGGTCGAGCTGGTCGGCGTCACCGCGACCCGCGGTGCGACGGTGGTGTGCGAGGGGGCCGCGCTCTGCCTGCCGGGCGGCGCGCGCGCCACCCTGTCGGGCGCGAACGGCAGCGGCAAGAGCACCCTCGTGGAGCTGCTGTTCGGGCTGCACCGCCCGCGCGCGGGTCGGGTCGTGGTCGACGGGGTCGATCTGCGCGACCTCGACGTCGAGCGGTTCCGGGCGCAAGTCGCCCTCGTCCGCGAGGTCGAGCTGTTCGACGGCTCGATCGTGGACAACGTCTGCGTCGGTCGCGATCTCTCGCTCGCCGACGTGCGCGCGGCGCTCCTCGCCGTGGACCTCCTCGACGAGGTCATGGCGCTGCCGGACGGACTCGAGACGCGGCTCGCGCCGTCCGGGGCGCCGCTGTCGAGCGGCCAGGCACGCCGGCTCATGATCGCCCGCGCCATCGTGTCGCGCCCCCGTCTCGTCATCCTCGACGAGGCCCTCGACGGCGTGGACGAGCTCGCGCGCCGCAAGGTGCACGCCGCGCTGTTCCGCCCCGACGCCCCCTGGACCCTGCTCGTCACCACGCACTCCGACGAAGTGGCGGGGCTCGGCGACCTCCGCTTCCAGATCGACCGCGGCGTCGTGTCGGAGGTGGCCCGATGAGCGCCCACCCCTACCGCGGCGCCGAGGCCCTCCCCGTCGGGCGCTTCCTGCGCACGCCGCGCTTCGCCCGTAGCCCGGCGCGCCTCGTCGCGCTGCTGCTCCTCGCCGTGTTCCTCGCCCTCGTCGTGACGCCCTGGCAGCAGACCGCGGCGGGGGAGGGCAGGGTGATCGCGCTCTCTCCGCTCGATCGCGAGCAGCGCGTGGAGGCGCCCATCGACGGGCGCGTCACCAAGTGGCACGTCCAGGAGGGGAGCTTCGTGCGCGAGGGCGACACCCTCGCCGAGCTCGCCGACAACGACCCGGAGATCATGGCGCGGCTGCGCGTCGAGCGCGACGCGGTCAAGGCGCGCATCGTGGC
>CAZUZY010000257.1:0-12450 GCA_964624885.1 uncultured Polyangiales bacterium
GCGCCAGCTCCGCGTGCGCGTGCCGGCGGGCTTCCCCGGCGAGCCCGCCTCGGTGAAGGTGCGCCGCGGGGGCGCCTGGTTCGGAAGCGGCGGCGCGGCCTGCACCGACCTCGCGGTGGTCGATCTGGCGCCGGCCTCGCTCGAGCCGCGCGACGCAGCGGTCGACGATCCCGCGGGTGGATCCGTCGCTGCCGGGGAGCTCCAGGTGGCCTTCCGCCCCTGAGCTTGCGCTATCCTCTGCTCGTGGGTGAGACGACGAGCCCCCGCGACCCGATCGTGTTCGACGCGCTCTGGTCGGGCGTGATCAACGACTGGGACAACGACGACCGCCACCATCGGTTCCTCGAGCACGCGCGCCTCGAGGGCACGCTGCTCGACGCGGCCGCGCGCTATCGCCCGCTCAAGGACGACCCGGAGCGCGCCCCGGTCGCGCAGAAGCGCCTCGAGGCGATCGCATTCCTCGCCACCCAGGAGCTGCTCGCGCACAAGACGGAGCGCAAGAAGGGCACGCCGCGCTGGGTGGTCGCGCTCGCGGTCTCGGTGTGCCTCGCGCTGCTCGGGTGGGTGTTCGCCGCGTTCACCCGCTAGTGGCTAGTGGGCGACGACCCACTCGATGGCTTCCTTCATCAAGGCGGGGATGTCCTCGGAGTAGTGGTGGCCGGCGTTGGGCATGACCCACAGACGCGCCGGGAATCCCGCCTTCTCGAGGGCCTGCGCGGTGAGCCGCTCGCCCTGCACCTGACTGCCCTTCTCCCCCGCGAGCAGCGCGACGGCGCGGACCTTGGCGGCCACGAGCTGCGGGACCGAGAGGGACACGTTGGCCTCGTTGATCACGAGGAAGGGCCAGCGCCCGGGGTGCGCCGCCGCGATCGAGATCGCCGCGTAGCCGCCGCGCGAGAAGCCGACGAGGACGGCGCCCTCGCGGTCGATCTGCTGCGGGTAGACCGCGGAGACCGCCGCGACGGAGGCCTCGATGTCGGCGTCCATGTCGGTCGCCCCGCCGGTCCAGGTGGGCGCGTCGTACATGGCCTTGCCGCAGGTGCCCGCGCCCTGTGGGCAGACGAGGAAGCCGAGCTCCTTCGCGGTCTCGGCCCACAGGCCGCAGGCGTAGGCGGGCGGGTTGCAGACGCCGTGCAGCATGGCGACCAGACGCTGCGGCTTGTCGGCGCGACGCGCGGCGACGAAGTACACCTTGCGCTGCTTCGCCGCGCCGCTCTGGAAGTCGATCTCGAACGGACCGGTCTCGCGCACGGCGGGCGGGGGCGGCGCGGACGCGACGACGGAGGCGCTCACCGAGGGGACGGCCACCGAGGCGCTCGGGGTGGCGCTCGCGACGGAGGTGGAGGCCGCGGGGGGCTCGACCGGCCCCGCCTTTCGACTGCAGGCCGCGAGGGCGCCGAGCAGCAGGAAGCACGGGCGGAGGCGCATCTGTCGGTCCGAACCGCGGCCCCCTGGGGACCTTGGGGGTGCGCCTTCCCGCGCCGGGAGGGCTGGACTACGGCCCGACCGCATGATTTCCCGTCGTCGGTTCCTGGGTGGGGTCGGAGCAGCCTCGACCATGGTCGTGGTTCCTTCGTGGATCGGCTGCAAGAAGGCGTCGGGGGACATCGTCCTCGGCTGCATCCTAGGCCTCTCTGGCGAGAACAGCTCGCTCGGCACGGAGACCAAGGAGGGCATGGAGATCGCCCTCGAGGAGATCAACGCGGCCGGCGGCGTGAACGGCCGCAAGATCAAGGTGCTCTACGAGGACACCCGGCTCGACGCCAACCTCGCCAGCGAGAAGATCCAGAAGCTCATCGACCGCGACCGCGTGCTCGCGGTGCTCGGCGACGCCGCCTCCACCCCGACCCTCGCGGCCGGCGCCTACGCCGAGAAGGCCAAGGTGCCGCTGGTCTCCGGCAGCGCGACCAACGTCGAGGTCACCCGCAACAAGCGGTACGTGTTCCGCGTCTGCTTCACCGACGACAAGCAGGGCGTCGCCGCGGCCAAGTTCGCCCGCGACACACTCAAGGCCCAGAAGGCCGCGGTCATCTACGTGACCGGCAACAAGTACAGCGAGGGCCTGCAGGCCATCTTCAGCGCCGAGTTCGAGAAGTCGGGCGGCAAGGTGGTCGAGAAGGTCACGTTCCAGGTCGAGGAGACCAACGTGCAGACCTTCCTCACCAAGATCAAGGACGCCGGACCGGACGTGATCTTCGCGCCGGTGTACCCGAGCGACGTCGCCAAGATCGGTCCCACCAAGCTCAAGATCGGCCTCACCGCGCCGCTCATGGGCACCGACGGCTGGGACGGCCCGGCCACGCGCGCCAAGGGCGTCATCGAGTCCATCGAGGGCAGCTACTTCACCGACCTGTTCGCGGCCGAGGCCAACGCCGCCGCCAAGCCGCTGGTCGACAAGTACAAGGCCAAGACCGGCAAGCAGCCCTCGTCGCTGGTCGCCGGGGGCTACGACTCGCTCAAGCTGGTCGTCGACGCCATCAAGCGCGCCGGCGGCAACCCCACCTCGGACCAGCTGCGCGACGCCATCGAGCAGACCAAGGGCTTCTCTGGCGTGACCGGCACGTTCGACATCGACAAGGACCACAACGCGCAGAAGCCGGTCGTCGTCATGCAGATCAAGGACGGCGACTTCAAGTACCACAGCCAGATCGCCGTCTGATGAGCTGGCTCTTGAACGCCCTCGCGCAGGGCAGCATGATCGCCCTGATCGCGCTCGGGTACACGATGGTGTACGGCGTGCTCCGGCTCATCAACTTCGCCCACAGCGAGGTGCTCATGATGAGCGGGTACGTGGCGTTCCTGGTCGACGATCGCCTGCTCGGCGGCTTCCAGCACGGCGGCACCCGCGGCGTGCTGATCGCGACCGCGGTCGCCGTGGTCGCCGCGGTGCTGCTGGGGGTGGGCATCGAGGCGTTCGCCTATCGGCCGCTGCGCGCGCGCGCCCGCGGCGCCACGGCGCGGATCGCGCCGCTGGTCACCGCGATCGGTGTCTCGATGCTGCTGCAGTCGGTGGCCCAGCTCGCCTTCACGGCCACGCCCCAGAAGTTCGACCCCCGACTCGCTCCGCCGGTCGGGTACGTGGTGCTCATCGCGGCCGCGGTGATGGCCGGTCTCTACGCGCTCGTGCACCTCACCTGGATCGGCAAGGCGATGCGCGCCGTCTCGGTCAACGCCGAGGCCGCGCGCTTGATGGGCATCCGGCCCTCGCGCGTGATCGCGGTCACCTTCGCCATCGGGTCGGGGCTCGCGGCCATCGGCGCCGTGCTCTACTCGACGACGCAGGCCTCGATCGAGCCGACCATGGGCTCCTCGATCGGCACCCTGGCCTTCGTGGCCGCGGTGTTCGGTGGCATCGGCAGCATCCCGGGCGCGATGCTCGGCGGCGTGCTGCTCGGCTTCCTCGGCGAGCTCGTCAAGTTCACGAGCTTCTCCGGCATGAAGGACGCCATCGTGTTCCTCCTGCTCGTGCTCGTGCTCCTGTTCCGCCCGGCCGGCCTCCTCGGCAGCGCGCGGGCGGAGAAGGTCTAGCCGCCGCGCATGGCGCGGCCGCGGTCGAACGTACGCACCGTCCACTGGTGGGATCCGGCGCGGGTGCGCCGGATCGTGACCTTCGTGCTGCTGCTCGGCGTGGTCCTCGGGGTCCTCGGCAACGAGGTCACCCTGCGCACGGACGCCGGCCTCGAGCTGCGCGCGCGGTGGCTCCAGCGCAGCGGTCGCGTGGCCCGCGCGGAGCGCATCTACTGGGACCTCTTGCAGAAGGGCCCGGTCACCGTGCCGCGCCTGGTCGCGTTCCTCGACGTGCACCGCAGCGCGGCGCCGGCGCTCGATCCGCGCCGGGTGGCGGGCGTCGGGCTCCCCGCGCCGAAGCAGGACCGCAAGGGCGGAGTGACCGACGAGGAGGTCGCGCGGTTCCTCGCGCGCCGTGATCTGCCGCGCGAGGTGGCGCTCCTCGGTCGCTGGGCCTGGCACGCCGAGGACGGGGACGAGATCGCCTATCGCGCACAGGTCGAGGAGGCGGCCGACGCCTCGCCGCCGATGCCGTGGGCCAACCACCTGCTGGCCCGCGCGGCCCTCGTCGAGGGCCGACCACGGGTCGCCGTGCAGCGCTACCTGCGCGAAGGGCTCGCGTTCCCGGAGCGGCGGGACGACGTCGAGCACGCCATGCGTCTCCTGGTCTCGCTCGAGGACTGGAGCACCCTCGCGCGCGCGCTCGCCGACCCCACCCTCGGTCCCCACGCCGGGGCCTGGGCGCATTTCGAGCTCGCCATGCACGAGGGCGATGCGCGGGGGCTCCTGCGCTGGGCGGTGCCGTACACGTTCCACTTCCCGGGGTGGGCGGCGCTCGCGCTCTGCACGGTCCCGGCGCTCGCCTGGCTCGCGTTCCTGCTGCGCCTCGGCCTGTTGCGCGAGTCGCCGCGCCTGCGCGCGCCGATGGTGCTCGCGGCCTTCGCGCTCGGGGTGTTCTCGGTGGTGCCGACGCTCCTGGTCGCGGGGCTCGAGGAGCGCCGCATGCACTTCGTGGAGACCGGGATCGTGGTGAAGGACGCCTTGTTCTTCGTCCTCGGCGTCGGGCTCCGCGAGGAGGCCTGCAAGCTGCTGGCGTTCCTGCCATTGCTGCCAATCCTCCTCAAGCGTGGCAACCGCCTGGACGTGCTCGTGTGCGGCGCGATGGTGGGGCTCGGCTTCGCGGCCGAGGAGAACCTCGGCTACATCGCCCACGGCGACCTCACCACCGCCATGGCGCGGTTCCTCACCGCCAACTTCTTCCACATGGCGCTCACGGCGCTCGCGGCCGACGCCCTCTACGAGTTCCTCCGCTCCAAGGAGGACCGGTCGTTCGATTTCACCAAGACCTTCCTCATCCTCTGCACCATCCACGGCGCGTACGACTTCTTCCTCACGGCACACGTCGTCGAGAACCTGTCCTACTTCGCCATGGCGGTGTTCGTGGTGCTGACGCGGAACTTCCTCGTCGCGGTCGACCACGCGCGGGTGCGCGCCGGCCGCGGCCTCCCGCTGCTCCCGGTGTTCGCGGTGGGCATGGCCGCGGTGATGGCGGCGAGCTTCGCCTACGCGGTCGCGATGGTGGGCTACTGGCTCGCCCTGATGTCGATGTTCGAAGGCATCCTCGGCGTGGGGATCCTCGTCTACGTGTTCTTCCACGAGCTCGACCGGACCTGATCCGGTCGAGCTCGGGTCGACTCGCTAGCCCTTGAGCACCGCGAGCGGCTCGAGGCGCAGCTCGCGCACGACGAGGTCGGCCTGGTCCTCGAGCACCTCCTGGATGTCGCGGTAGGCCGCGGGGGCCTCCTCGATCAACGACGGTCGATCGCGGGGGTGCACCACGCGGCGCATGGAGGCCGCGAACGTGCCCCGATCGAGCGCGCGGGCCTCCTTGCGCCGCAGGACCCGGCCGGCGCCGTGCGAGCAGGAGCCCAGCGACGCAGGGTTGCCGAGCCCCCGGACGACGTAGCTCGCCGTGCCCATGGACCCGGGGATCAGCAGGCGGGCGTCGAGCGGCGCCGCCACCGCGCCCTTGCGGTGCACCAGCAGCGGCCGACCGCCCCACACCTCGCGCGCGACGAAGTTGTGGTGGAGGTCGAGGAGCGGCGGCGCCTCGAGGGGAACGCCGAGCACCTCGCTCATCACAGAGACGGCCTGCTCGGCGAGCCGGGCGCGGTTCTCGCGCGCGAACGCGAGCGCCCACGCGAGGTCGTGCAGGTAGCCGGCGCCCGCGGGGGTCCGCGTGTCGAGCGTCGAGAAGGCGAGCCCTCCCGAGGCCTTGCGGTGGTGCTCGGCGATGGCCGCGCCGAGGCCCCGTGAGCCCGAGTGCACGAGCAGCCACACGCCTCCCTCGGCGTCGCGGTCGAGCTCGAGGAAGTGGTTGCCACCCCCGAGCGTACCGAGGTGCCGACCGGCGAGCCGGTCGCGGACGCGATCGAGCGCGCGCGTCGAGAGGTCCCCGAGCTCCGGGGGGGGCCGGGGCGCGCGATGGATGCGGTCGCCGGTCGGAATGGCCCGATCCAGCGCCGCGACCACGCGTTCGAGCGTGCGTCGATCGAGCCACTCGGCATCGAGCGGCAGGCACCGCGCCGACATGCCGCACCCGAGGTCACCCCCGAGCGCCCCGGGGACGACGACGTGCTCGGTGGCGAACACGGTGCCGACCGCCACGCCGGCCGCCACGTGGACGTCCGGCATGGCGGCGACGAAGTCGACGACCCACGGTTGCTGCGCGAGCGCCGTGAGCTGGGCGACCGCCTCGGGGGCGATCGCGCGGGCCCAGACCCGGAGCGGGACCCGCGCCCCGTCGATCACTCGGGGCATGGATCCTCCTTTCCCGCGGCGACGACGCCGTCGAACACGAAGCGCAGCTCGGGCAAGCGCTTCCACTCGATCGACTCCCCCAGCCGCGACCGCAGGAACGGTGTGGCGTGGGCGAGGGCGACCTCCATCTTCCTCTGCTCGACCTCCTCGCGCGCCACCCAGTGGACGCGCACGTTGCGATAGTCGACGGACAGCACCACGGCCCGGACCACCACCATGGCGAGCCGGGGATCGGAGACGTCCTCGCGAAACAGCGCGCGGAGCTCCTCGAGGACGAGACCTTGCAAGCGTGCGTGGCGATGGCCCGCACCTTCATCGAATCTAGGCATGCAGCGGCTCCGAGGCCTCCCTCGGGAGGCCGCAGGGGTTCATCACGCTCCGCGACGACGCGCGCGCGACGACCGACCCATGCCCAGCAAGAGGCGAACGGAAGACGCTAGGCGCGACGCGCGGAGAAGACCGTGCGGAAGCCGTTCGTTGCAATCGGTTCCATGATCCACCTCCTCGGCGGCGAAGGCCGCGCCGGCAGAATGTGCGGCACGCGCCGCGACTTGTCAAACGACCCGGTGCAGCAGCGGCTCTCCGCGGGCGAGGCGGTCGACGTTCTCGGCGACGATGGCCGCGATGCGGTCGAAGGCCTCCTCGGTGGAGCCCGCCACGTGCGGCAGCACCACCACGTCGGCGCGCGCGTAGAACGGGTCGGCCGGATCCCAGGGCTCCTGCCAGTGCACGTCGAGCCCGACGCCGCGGCAGTGCCCGCGCTCGAGGGCGCGCTCGAGGGCCGCGCGATCGACGATGGCGCCGCGCGCGCAGTTGACCAGGTACGCGCCCCGCAGCAGCGCGAACCGCGCGTCGTCGAACATCCCGCGCGTGCGGGGGGTGACCGGACAGTGGAGCGAGACGAAGTGCGCGCGCGACAGAGCGTCGCGAAAAGCCTCCTGGTCCGCGTCCGAACCGAGCAACACGACCTCCATGCCGAGGCCACGCGCCATCCCGGCGAGCGCCTGCGCGCTGCGGCCGCGACCGAGGGTGACCAGCGTGCGCCCGCGGAGCTCGATGCCGAGCGGCGTGCCGATGGCGGCCGACGCAAAGGCCACCCGGGCCTCGTTCGCGCGACGCGCCAGCGCGAGCATCAGGTAGAGCGCGGCCTCGGCGACCGACACCTCGTTGGTCGCGGGCGCGTTGCACACCGGGACTCCCCGGGCCTTCGCCGCGCCGAGGTCGATGTTCTCGTAGCCGGCGGCGGGCTGCTGGATCAGGCGCGCGCGGGCGGCGGCCTGCACGACCGTCGCGTCGAACGGCGCGTTCGACGGCAGGATCACCACCGCCTCGGCGACCGCCTCGACCAGCGGCCGCTCGCGCGACCACAAAACGACGTCGGCCCCCGGCAGTCGCGCGCGAATGCGCTCGACGATCGGGAGCCAACCGGAACCGCAGTAGAGGAGCTTCAGGCGCGCTTCTTCTCGACCTGGCTGAACTCGAGCTCGACCGGCGTGCTGCGGCCGAAGATGCTCACCTTGACGCGGACTTTTTGCTTCTCGGGCTTCACCTCTTCGACGGTGCCCGTGAAGTTCGAGAACGGACCGTCGACGACGCGGACCTCGTCGCCCACCACGAACGAGACCTTGGGCTTGGGCTTGCTCGTGCCCTCGCTGATGCCGAGGCGCACGGCGTCGATGTCGGCCTGCTTGACCTCGATCGGGTCCTTGCCGCCAGCGCCACCGCCGACGAAGCCCATCACCTTGGAGGTGTCCTTCACGAGGTGCCAGGTCTCCTCGTTGAGCTCCATCTCGACAAAGATGTACCCGGGGTAGCTCGGGTGCTCACGCGTGCGGGCCTTGCCGCCGGAGCGGTTCTCGGTCACTTGCTCGGTCGGGATGAGGATCTCGCCGAACTGCTGCTCGAAGCCCTTGGCCTTGATGCGCTCTTGGAGGTTCGCCTTCGCGCGCTTCTCGGACTGGGAGTAGGTCTGGACCGCGTACCACTTCTTGGCCATTTTGGTTGCCTCTTTGCCCAAAGCCGCGTGTTCCACGGCTCAGGCCTTCCCCGCCAGATACCGCGATCCGAGCGCGCGGATCGCATAGATGAAGACGCCGGCACCCAGGCCGTAGAGCAGTGGATGATCGGAGCCGGTGACGAACGAGATGCCCTTGTTCGCGCCGATGTCGTAGAGCCAGAACACGAGCGAGGAGCCCAGGGTGGCGGCCACGACGATGATCGTGGAGCGACGCACCTTCTCGCGCGTGGGCCACTCCACCTTGGAGAGCTCGAGGGCGACCTCGTCGCTCAGCTGGCGCACGTCGGGGCGCCGGTAGACGAGGAACACGGCCAGGGCAGAGATGACCGCGGCGAGCGGCGTCATCCAGTCCTCGCGCGGCTCGCCGACCTTGGGGGTCACCTGGCTCAGGCGGTGCCACACGGCGAAGCCCGCCTTGCCGAGGAAGTAGGTGAGTGCGATCGCGAAGGCGAAGAACGTGGCGTAGACGTACCGCCGATGGCCCATCTGGGTGGGGATCGCGTCGTCCTCGCCTTCTTCGTCATCCGCCTCGTCCGCACCGGACGCGTCCTTGGCGGCTTCGTCGGTCGAGTCGCTCTCCTCGGAGGTGTCCTCCGAGCCCTCGGAGTCCTCGAACGTGGCGTCGACGACGCCGCCCTCTTTCGAAGGCTCGTCGCCACCCTCGGTGGAGGGCTCGCGGTCGTTCTCGTCGTCCTTGGGGTTTTCAGACATGGGGTTCTCGGGCAGGGGAAGGGGGACTCGAACCCACGGCCTGCGGATTTGGAATCCGCTGCTCTACCAACTGAGCTATTCCCCTAGGGGAGGTGATGGCCGGCTCCTTGGCCTCCTGGAAGACAGGGAGTGCCATCACCTGTAACCCACGATTCAGCCGCGTCTACTTGGACTCCTTGTGGAGCGTGTGCGCCTTGCACGTGGAGCAGTGCTTCTTGAGCTCGAGGGGCTTCTGGCCGACCTCCTGCAACCGCGTGGTGCGGTAGTTGCGACTACCGCACACGCTACACACCAGAGTCACCGGGACGCGGCGAGCCATGGCGAAAACGGAAGGGCGGCCCAGGTCAGAAGACCCGAAGCCGCCCTGCCGCTCCTCACTCCACGATCTTCGTGACGACGCCCGAGCCGACCGTCTTGCCGCCCTCGCGGATGGCGAAGCGCATCTGCTCCTCGAGCGCGACCGGGGTGATGAGCTCGACGCTCATGGTGACGTTGTCACCCGGCATGACCATCTTCGTGCCCTCGGGGAGGTTCACGGTGCCGGTCACGTCCGTCGTGCGGATGTAGAACTGCGGGCGGTAGTTGGTCAGGAACGGCGTGTGACGGCCGCCCTCCTCCTTCTTGAGGACGTAGACCTGCGCCTCGAACTTCTTGTGCGGGGTGATCGAGCCCGGCTTCGCGAGGACCTGGCCGCGCGAGATGTCGTCCTTCTCGATACCGCGGAGGAGCGCGCCGATGTTGTCGCCCGCCTGGCCCTGGTCGAGGAGCTTGCGGAACATCTCGACGCCGGTGACGACGGTCTTGCGCTGCTCCTTCTGCTCGGTGTAGCCGACGATCTCGACCTCTTCGTTGACCTTGATCACACCGCGCTCGATGCGGCCGGTGACCACGGTGCCGCGGCCCTTGATCGAGAACACGTCCTCGATCGCCATGAGGAAGGGCTTGTCGATCTCGCGGACGGGCTCCGGGATGAAGCTGTCGAGGGCGGCCATCAGGTTCATGATGGACTCTTCGCCAGCGGCCTCGCCCTTGAGGGCCTGGAGCGCCGAGCCACGGACGATCGGGCTGTTGCGGTCGAACTCGTACTTGGCGAGGAGATCGCGGATCTCCTCCTCGACGAGCTCGAGCATCTCCGCGTCCTCGACGGCGTCGACCTTGTTGAGCCAGACGACGATGTGCTTGAGGCCGACCTGACGGGCCAGGAGCACGTGCTCGCGGGTCTGCGGCATGACGGAGTCGAGGGCCGACACGACCAGGATCGCGCCGTCCATCTGCGCCGCGCCGGTGATCATGTTCTTGATGTAGTCGGCGTGTCCGGGACAGTCGACGTGCGCGTAGTGGCGGTTGTCGGTCTCGTACTCGACGTGGGAGACCGCGATGGTCACGATCTTGGCGTCGTTACGCACGGTGCCGCCCTTGGCGATGTCGGCGTAGGAGATCTCCTTCGACTTGCCCTTTTTGGCGAGCACCTTCGTGATGGCCGCGGTGGTCGAAGTCTTGCCGTGGTCGATGTGACCAATCGTGCCGACGTTCACGTGCGGCTTCGTCCTGTTGAACTTCTCCTTGGCCATCTGACTCGTCCTCCGTTGAGCGTTACGCTTCCGGTATTGTTCTTACGCTTGCTCGAGCCCACCACCGGGATTGAACCGGTGACCTCGTCCTTACCAAGGACGCGCTCTGCCAGCTGAGCTAGGTGGGCACTCGACTACGACTACGATTCGTCAATTCACTGCACTGCACTTCGATACACACGGGCGGAGCGGGAGACGGGATTCGAACCCGCGACGTTCAGCTTGGAAGGCTGACGCTCTACCAACTGAGCTACTCCCGCGTCTCGGTCTGCCAGCCTTTCGTTCCTCGCGCTCGGTCTACTCGGGAGAAACGGGGAAGGCAGTGGAGGGTGTTGGATTTGAACCAACGTAGGCAGTGCCGGCAGATTTACAGTCTGCTCCCTTTGGCCGCTCGGGCAACCCTCCAGGGAGAAACAACAGTCAGGACGCGGATGCCCATCGACACAGAGCTGACGAGGGGAGTTGAACCCCTAACCACCTGTTTACAAAACAGGTGCTCTGCCGGGTTGAGCTACGTCAGCGCACCTTGCCGGGAGAACCCTCCCGAAGAAGTGGGCCGCGAACAGTACCGGCGGACCGGGCTCCTCGCAACCTGCACCGACATCCCTTTCGCTGCCCGCTGCCCCGTCGCCGGGGTTACTTCTTGGCGGCGAGGCATCGGTCAGTTGGGGGTGCGCTAGGTAGCAGCAGGGTGGGGGTCGGTCAAGCGTTGGATTGCAGGGTCACGTCTTGGGGGCTTTTCCGGCCAGATCGTCGAAGGCTTTCTGGAGCTCGGCCTCGGTGTAGGGGAGCTTGGCGATCTCGGCCTTCTCCTCGGCGAGCTGCTGGTCGAGGGTGGCCTTGGCGTTGCGCGCCTGCTCGAGCCACGCGCCCTTGGCGCCGACGGCCTTCTCGAGGTTGAGCGTGTGCTCGAGGGTGGAGAGGCCCTTCTCGAGGAGGATCCGGTAGCGCAGGCGCATCGCGCCACGGAACAGGGCCTTCTTCTTGTCGGTGCTGGCGCTCTTGGGGGGCGGGATGGCGAGCACGTCGTCGTGGAGGGCGATGTACATCGAGGCCACGCGGAGGCCGCCGCGCACCGCCCAGCGCACCTCCTTGGTGTTGATCGCGTCGATGTAGGCGTCCTGGGCGTCGAGGATCTTCTGGCAGCGCGCCTCCATCTTGGTCGGGAAGTCGGCGGGGGCGAGCGGCGGGCCGTCCTTGGGCACGAAGACGATGGCCAGGCTCTCGGCGCGGACGAGCTCGCCGCGCGCGAAGTAGACGGCGGCCGCGTTGTGCGGCGGGGGGTGGAGGTCCTCGCCGTTCGGCCCCTTGCGATCGAGGATCTTGTTGGCCTGACCGAGCACCTTGGTGGCGACCGGGAGGTCCCCGGCACGGATCGCGGCGAGCGCCTGGTAGGCGAAGGTCTCGGCGCGATCCCACTCGGCGAGGTCGGTGCGCGCGAGCAGGGCCGCCGACGCCTTGCCCAGATCCTCGTAGTCCTCGAGCTCCACGTCGAGGCGCGCGCGGCGCAGGTTGGCGTCGATGGCGTCGGGCGACTCGGGCGCCGCGAGGGCGAGCTTGCGGAACCGATCGCGGGCGTCGGGCAGGAGATCGAGGGCCTCGCTGGCGAGCGCGCCGTTGTAGGCCGCGGCCCGGCCGAGGGCGGTGGTGCCGCTGCCCTCGGCCTGCTCGGCGGCGAGGACCCGATCGAACAGCGGCCGCGCCTCCTTGGCCTTGCCCGCCCCGAGGAGCAGCTTGCCGCGGTCGAAGACCTCCTGCGCCGTGCCGCCCGGGTCGTCGTCGGTGGGGGCGATCTGGGCCTTGAGGGTGGGCGGTGGGGTGCCC
>CAZUZY010000258.1:0-12356 GCA_964624885.1 uncultured Polyangiales bacterium
CACCTTCGCTTCGCTCGGTGTCGCAGACCAGCCTCGACGCCCCCCTGCGCCGCTCTGTTGGCTGAGGGGGGCTCACGCCCCCCTTGGGTCTCGGTGGCCGCGCCACCTTCGCTGTGTCGCAGACCAGCCTCGACGCCCCCCTGCGCCGCTTCGCGGCGGGATGGGCCTCCCGCAGCTCGTCGTCTGGAGCTCGCAGCCACCTGGCGAGTCGGTTTCGCAGACCACCCTCGACGCCCTGCCCCGCTGCGCGGCGGGACAAGTAGGTGCCGCGTCGTGGTTGGTCTACCAGAGCGTGAAGTTGGCGCCGGCTTGGAGGCGGAGACCGCCGAGGGAGTCGAAGTTGCTGCCGCTGAGCGGCATGAAGTAGCCCGCCCACGCGCCGAGGAAGATGGAGCGGTCGGCGTAGAGGTGCACGCCGGCGAGCGGAGTCAGGTGCGCGACGGCTCCCTTGTCGCCGAGCGCGTGGTTGACGAACGCGCCCGTGCGCAGCCCGAAATAGGGGAGCAGGTAGCGTCGCTGCGGGTTGCGCTCGAGGGACAGATCGAAGCCGAACGAGAAGTCGAGCGCGGCGCCGACGGCCTCGCGCGGCGAACGGAGCACCGCCATGTCGATGTAGACCCGGCCGTGACTCGGACCGTACTTGTCGTTGCGATGGATCCACGAGGCGAGGACGATCTGCACGTCGAACCCCTGGAACGTCCCGAGGGCGCCGCGGTCGTGCGGATCGAGGAGCGAGTAGCCCGCGCCGGGCAGGAAGTACGCCTCGACCTCGTCCACCACGTGGACCTCGATGGTCTTCTGGACCTTGTGGCTGCCGTCGCTCACCTCGACCAGGATCTCGTTGTCGCCCACGTCGGCCGCACGCCCACGACACTTGATGCGCAGGGTGGAGTAGGAGCCCTGCACCTCGGCGGCGCTGGTGCACGAGAGGGCGGACGACACGCGGAACGTCAGCGGATCCTTGTCGGGGTCCTCGGCGGTGACGACCACCTCCACCGACTCACCTACGCGCAGGGTGTGCGGGTAGTCGCTGCCGCCCTGCCACTGCGGGGGTCGATTGATCTGCTGGGTGGGTTCGGGCAGGGGCGCTGCGTAGAGGCTCGCCGGCCACAGGGTAGCGGCCACCGCGACGGCGCGAACCAGGGTTCGCTGCTTCGCGTGGGCAAGGCGACAGAAGGCGTGCGTCGGTAGGGTCGATCCTCGCGTGGCGGGGGGCGGTGGGTGCATGCGGCCCGAGGAGAGCACGCGACGTGCCGCGTGGGCAGCCGTCCGCTACACTGGAGCGCTTGCCTGCCCCGTCCGGAGCGCCGAGCCGCGCTCGACGCCTCGATCGCCCCCTCGAGCCAAGAGCCGCGTGACCTCGTTCCGACCTGGTGACCGCATCGGCGGCCGATACCGTCTCCTCTCGGAGATGGGCGCCGGGGCCATGGGCACCGTGTGGAGCGCGCGCAACGAGGCGACCGACCGCGACTTCGCGCTCAAGCTCATGCTCCCCGACGCCGCCCGCGATCCGCAGCGCGTGGCCCGCTTCTTCAAGGAGGCCAAGATCGCAGGTCGCCTCCGCCACCGCTGCATCGTCGAGGTGTACGACCTCGGGCAGCTCGAGGACGGCGAAGGCAAGGGCGCTCCGTATCTGGTGATGGAGCTGCTCGACGGCGAGCCCCTCGACGCGCTCCTCCGCCGCATGGGTCGGATCCCCGCGGGCACGGTGGTGCGGCTCCTCCGCGATCTGTCGCGCGGGCTCGACGTGGCCCACCGCCAGGGCATCGTCCACCGCGACCTCAAGCCGGCCAACATCTTCCTCCACCAGAACGTCGAGGGGCGCACGGTGCCGAAGATCCTGGATTTCGGGGTCTCGAAGCTGCTGCCGTCGCACTCCGCCGACGCCTTCGACGCGCAGGAGACCACCGTCGGCACCATCCTCGGCTCGCCCGCGTACATGAGCCCCGAGCAGACCGCCGGCGACGAGGTCGATGCGCGCGCGGACATCTGGGCCCTCGGCGTCATCGCCTACCGCTGCATCTCCGGCGCCTTCCCCTTCGCCGGCGCCAACTTCACCGCGCTCGCCCTCGCCATCAACACGCAGGCTCCGACACCGCTCGAGCAACGGGTGCCCACCCTCCCCGCCGAGCTGTGCGACGTGGTCGCGCGGTGCCTGAGCCGCGACCGCGCGCACCGCTATCCCTCCGCCGCGGCGTTCGCCGACGCGCTCGACGATCTGCTCGAGCGGCACGAGCTGCCCACCATGGAGCTCTCCACCATCGTCGGTCAGGGGCTGCCGAGCGATCTGATGAAGACGGTGGCCCCCGTCGGCGCGAGGTCCGTCCGACCGAGCACGGCCTCGACGACCCGCAAGGTCGAGGACACCCGACCGATCGGGAACGAGCAGTCCACGCCTGCGCGGAGCGGACCCTTCGGCGGCGCCACGACGACCGAGGTGGAGAGCGCGCCTCCTTCGATGGAGCCGCCCGGGCTCGGCGCCCTCGAGGCCACGGCCGCGCACGGCGCCAGCGTCGCGGTGGTCCCGCCGTCGCGCCCCGAGCGACGAAGGGTTTGGCTCGCCGGCGGCGTCGCGTCGGTCTTGCTGGCCGGAGTGCTCGCGGTCGTCGCGCTCTCTGGCTCGAACAAGGCTGTGGGGGGTTCGAAGGAGCCCTTGACGCTCACGAGCACGCCGACCGCGGTCGAGCCAGTGGCGCCGCTCGCCGTCGCCGCCGCGCCGTCGACGACGACCGTGACGAGCACGAGCCAGGTGGCGCCGTCGGCGATCGTGTCGCCGCCGGCGCACGCCGTGAAGGGGAAGCCCGTCGGCAAGCCCACGGCCGCGCCGGTCAAGGCCAAGGACCAGCCGCACGACGGCCTCACCAACCCGGGCTTCTAGTGCGCGCCCGACTCGCGCTCGTCGCCGCGCTGGCGTGTCCCCTCGCGATCGGCCGTGCAGCCTCGGCCGCGCCGACCGAGAGCGAGCTCGCCGAGGCCCGCAAGCTGTTCGAGCAGGGTATCCACCAGGAGGAGGCCGGCGACTGGGCGGCGGCACTTTCGACGTTCCGCAAGGTGGCCGCCGTCCGCGCCAACCACGTGGTCCGCTTCCACCTCGGACTCTGCCTCGAGAACACGGGCCAGCTCGTCGCCGCCCGCGACGAGTTCCGCGTGGCCCGCGGCCTCGCCGAGAAGGAAGACTCCACCGACGCCAAGAAGATCGTCGCGTCGTCGACCAAGCACCTCACCGCGCTCGACGCCCGCATCCCGAAGATCCGGGTGCGTCGACCGACCGCGGGCGCCACGCTCTCGATCGACGGCACGCTGGTCGGTGCTCCGTTCGACACGCAGGTGCCCGTCGATCCGGGCAAGCATCGGATCGACGTGCAGGCGGCCGGCTACGAGCCTTTCCACGCCGAGGTGATCACCAAGGACGGTGACCTCACACCGGTCGAGATCACGCCGGTCCTCGCCAGGATCGAGAAGCGCCCGCCCGACCCGCCGACGCCGGTCGTGCGCTCGAGCGCCCCGTGGTTCGTCGTGGGCGCCGGCGCCACGGTGCTCGTCGGCGCCGGCGTCTTCTTCGGCCTGCGGAGCGCCGCGCTCGCCGACGTCGACGCGACCTGCAGCGGCGCGCGGACCGGCTGCGATCCCGCGCTCGCGGACACCGCCGCGCGCGGCAAGACGTACACGCTCGTCGGCAACGTCCTGCTCGGCGTCGGCGCGGCCACCGTGGTCACCGGCGTGGGCTGGCTGCTCCTCCGACCGTCGGCCGCGAGCCCGGCGTCGGTCGGCCTCGCGGCGCACCTCGGCGGCGTGTCCCTCGTGGGCCGCTTCTAGCGCTCGAGGCGGACCTCGCCCGCGCGCGCGAGGAAGCGGGTGCCGTCGTCGAGATCGACCTGCAAGCGGCCGTCGGACGCGACGCCGCAGGCCACCCCCGCCCGTCCTTCGTCGAGGTGCACCCTGCGCCCGAAGAGCAAGTCGTGGGGGGCGAGGCGGGCCCCGAGGGAGTCCGGATCGGCCATCAAACGCGAGAGCTCGACGTCGAGCGCCGCGAACAGGTCGAGCGCGAGCGCCACGCGATCGACGGACCCTCCTTCGCGGGACAGGGACGTGGCCAGGTCGGCGATCTCGGGCGGAAAGTCGGCGCGCGCCACGTTGATGCCGATGCCCACGACCGCGTGTTCGACACGGTCGCCGGACAGCGCGCCCTCGACGAGGACCCCGGCGATCTTGCGCTCGCCGACGAAGACGTCGTTGGGCCACTTGATGCGGGCGACTCCGCGCGCGCCGAGCGCGGCGGCGACCGCTTGCCGCGCGGCCAGCCCGGCGACCAGCGCCACCTTGGGGAGATCCTGCGGGGAGAGCGCGGGGCGGACGAGCACGCTCGATGCAAGGGTCTCGCCGGGCGGCGTGCTCCAGGGTCGCTGGTGACGACCGCGCCCGTGGATCTGCGCGTCCGCGACGACGACCGCACCGGTGGGTGCGCCGGCTCTGGCCCACGCACGCATGTCGTCGTTGGTCGAGCCCGTGTGGGCAAGCAACCGGCACGCGCGCCCAAGGTCCGACAATCGGCGCGCGAGCTCGACGAGATCCTGGGGGAGTTCGGGCGTTTGCGCGTTGACCATCGGGGCCCGCTACGTTACCGCTTATCCCTCGTCGGTGTGGTGTGGGGCGCAGAAGGGGGCAGAGGATTCGATGACCAAGAGCGAGCTGATCGACGCCGTCGCCGCCCGCGGTGAGCTCACCAAGGCGCGCGCCGAGCTGGTCGTCAACTGCGTGTTCGACACCATCATCGCGGCGCTGCTCCGCGAGGAGGGCGTCGAGATCCGTGGGTTCGGCTCCGTCACGGTGCGCCCGTACAAACCGTACGAGGGTCGCAACCCTCGCACCGGTGCGCCGGTCGACGTGCCAGCGAAGCGACTGCCCTTCTTCAAGGTCGGCAAGGAGCTCCGCGAGCTGGTCAACGGCAGCCGTCACCTCGCGATCACTGGAGACGAGCAGCCGCGTCGCGTGCTCGTGCGCGAAGGTGCCCGCGGCGACGGCCGGAGCGCGGCCGACGGCGGTCGCGCGTCCACGCCGCCGTGGAGCTCGCTGCCGAAGGTCGAGTCTGCTGCAACGCCGTCGATGAGCGCGCCGTCGACGATGGGTGCGGGCGTCAAGCCCTCCACGGGACCGGCCAGCGCGCCGCGCACCGTCCCTGCGCGCAGCGCGGCGTCCGCCGCCCGCACGCACCTCACCGGCGGCACCCTCAACGGCGGCACGACTGCCGCCAAGCGCTAGACGCTGCTAGAAGCCGGGGGTCCCATGACCCTCGATGCCCCGACCACGAAGCCCGCCGCAGCGCTCGCAGTCCCCGAAGCCGACGCCCTCACCGAGCTGACCCGCGGGGTCGTCGATCTGCACGTGCGGGCCGAGCTCGCCGCGCGCCTCGCCGAGGGTCGGCCGCTCCGCGTGAAGGCGGGCTTCGATCCCACGCGGCCCGATCTGCACCTCGGGCACACCGTGCTGATGCGCAAGATGCGCCAGTTCCAGGATCTCGGGCACACGGTGGTGTTCCTGGTCGGCGACTACACGGCCATGGTCGGCGACCCGACCGGGCGCAACAAGCTCCGCCCGCAGCTCTCGCGCGAGGACGTGGCGGCCGCGGCGCGCACCTACGTGGACCAGGCCTGCAAGATCCTCGACCGCGAGCGCACCGAGGTCCGGTTCAACTCGGAGTGGCTCGACACGATGAAGCCGATGGATCTCGTGCAGCTCATGGCCAAGAGCACCGTGTCGCAGATGCTCGAGCGCAACGACTTCAAGCAGCGCTTCGCGGCAGAGAAGCCGATCTTCCAGCACGAGCTGCTGTACCCGCTCCTGCAGGCCTACGACTCCGTCGCGCTCGACGCCGACGTCGAGATCGGTGGCACCGACCAGCTGTTCAACCTGATGGTCGGGCGCGATCTCATGCCCCAGTACGGCAAGCGCGGGCAGATCGTGATGACCACGCCGCTGCTCGAGGGCATCGACGCGCGCATCGACCCCGCGACCGGCCGGGTGCAGGGCGAGAAGATGAGCAAGAGCGCGAACAACTACGTCGGCATCGACGAGCCGCCCGCGGAGCAGTTCCGCAAGCTCATGCTGGTCGACGATCAGGTGGTGTTCCGTTACTTCGAGCTGCTCTCGACCAAGAGCGCGAAGGACATCGAGGCCTTGCGCGCCGAGGTCGCGGCGGGTCGCAACCCGAAGGACGCCAAGAAGCTCCTCGCGGACGAGATCGTGACCCAGTACCACGGCGCGGAGGCCGCGGTCGCCGCGCGCAAGGCGTGGGACGCCAAGTTCGAGGCCGACGCGGTCCCCGACGACGTGGCGGAGCTGCGGCTGCCCTGCAGCGGCGAGGGCCTGTGGCTGCCGAAGGCGCTCCACCTCGCCAAGCTCGTCCCGAGCTCGTCGCAGGGCAAGCAGCTCGTCGAGCAGGGTGGGGTCGAGGTCGATCAGGTCCGCGTCACCGACGTCAAGCGCGAGCTCGCGGTCGGCGGGACCTACCTCGTGCGCGTGGGCTCCAAGAACCGCAAGTTCGCGCGGCTGGTCGTCGAGCGGGCCTGACGTGGCCGGTCGGTCCTTCGCGCTCACGTTCTGTCTCGCCGGGCTGCTCGGGGGCTGCCCGAAGGGGCCTGAACGCCCGAAGACCGACCTCCCGCCCCTCGCCACCACGCCGCTCACGTCGATCACGCAGGGGCCGCGCGCGCGCTGGGTCGTGCTCACGCGACCCGACGCGCTGTTCGGAGGTGAGCTCGGCCCGTGGGTCTCGGCCATCGTGCCCAAGACCGGCCTCGACAAGCTCGAGGTGCGCCTCGGGTTCGATCTCCGCAAGTCGAGCGAGGCGCTGATGGTCGGGTATCCGGCGGCCACGTTCTACGCCGCGCGGTTGCCGACGGGGGCCTCGCCTGGTGTGGCGCTCGACGCCTATGCGCTGCGGCTCCTCGCGCCGGTGACCAAGGCGAGCCCGCGACCCGATCTCGAGCGCCGCATCGGCGGCCTCGCGGCGGGGGGCAAGGGCTCGGCCGCGGCCATGTGGTCCAAGAACGGCGACGTGATCGTGGGCGAGAGCGGGCGGCTCGAGCCGGTCGTGACCTCGATGGCGCTCGCCACGGGCCGCCTGCGCGCCGGGCTCTCGCTGCAGGCCGAGAAGAGCTTCGCGCCGCTCGCCGCGTGGGCCGCGGGCGCGCCGCTCGCGCTCTATGCCCTCTGTCCGCTCGCCGAGGTACTCGGCACCAAGCCGGACGAGGCGCCCGTCAGCGCACAGGAGTGCTTCGGCGCCATGCTGACCTTGCGGGCGGGCAAGCCCGGGACCCTCGACCTCGCGCTCCGGCTGACCGGCGCGTGGGGCAAGGACAAAGAGGCCGCGGCCGCCGAGATCGGCGCGGCGCTCGACCGGATCGCCGCGAGCGACCTCGGCAAGGCCCTCGGCCTCCGGGAGGCGGGCAAGGCCCAGATCGAGTCTACGGCCGACGCCATCACCGCCCGCCTGACGGTCGACGGCAAGGCGCTCGCCGGCGGTCTCGCGCGGCTCTTGTCGGCGGAGCTGAAGGACGCCACCGGGCCGTGAGAGCGTGATAGCGTGAGGCGGTGCCCTGGCGGTCTTGCGTGACTCCGCGCCTCGCGCTCTCCCTCTCGCTCACGTTCGTGGGCACGTTCGTCGGCAGTTTCCTCGGCGCGGGCGCCCTGCCCGGCGCGCCGCTGGGGAGCTCGGTCGCCCACGCCGACGAGGTCGACAAGGCGGGTGAGGCGCCGCCGCTCGCCCCCTTCCGGCGGGGCGTGGCCTTCGAGGGCATGGTCGGCACCTATGCCCCGACCGGGCCCCTCAAGCACGTGAGCGCACCCGGGCCCTGGTTCCGGGTCACCGTCGGCTTCGACTTCACCAAGTGGTTCGGGGCGTTCGCGTCCGGAGACGTGGCGTTCCTCTCCACCGAGCGGGCGCCCCCGCCGCCCGGGCCGCGCGCCTATACGTTCTACGGGTTCGGCGGCGGGCTGCGCCTCGCGGTGCCCATCGGCCGCGTACGCGTGCCCGTGCGCGCCGAGATCGGCCTGCACGAGGCCAAGGACGACGGGGTGCTCGGGGCCTACGGCTTCACCGACGTGCACGGCCTGTCGTTCGGCTGGGCGCTCGCCACGGGCCTCGAGATCCGCGCCAAGAGCCGCCACTACGGGCTCGGCTTCGAGGTCGGCGTGCGGAACGACAACGCGTTCGCGAACCCGGTCCGCGGGGGCGCGCCGCTGGCCATCACCGGCGCGCTCCTCGTGCACTACACGCTGTGAAGCGGCGGGCGGGATGACGCGGAGGACCTCGATCGGTGTGCTCGCGCTCCTGCTCGCGGCGTGCGGCGGCGGGAGCACGACCGGCAACGCCAAGAGCCCGAGCAAGTTCACGGGCGTGCTGCGCTACTACCCGCTGGAGCCGGGGATGCAGTGGAGCTTCATGCTCCGCGAGAACCCGAGCCAGCCCGGCCTGCTCGTGGTGACCAAGGTCGTCGCGTTCGACGGCGCGTTCGCCGAGCTGCGCACGGGCACCTCGACGACCGCGCTGCGCGTGGCGCCCGACGGCATCCTGCGCGAGCCCCAGCACACCTACTTGCTCCGCTGGCCCATCGTCGCCGGCGCCAAGTGGCCGACCAGCCCGGGCGCGACGATGGAGGTCACCGCGGTCGATCGCCAGGTGGTGGTCGATGCGGGCACGTTCGAGGGCTGCGTCGAGACGACCGAGCGGTTCGGGGGTGACGAGGCCAAGGTGCTGCGCACCACGTTCTGCCCCGACGTCGGGCCGGTGCTGCTCGAGGCGACGGCGCTCGGTCTCGAGGGCGGGCCGGTCACCCAGCGCGCGACGCTGCGAGCCTTCGGGCCGGGGCAGGTGATCGCGCCGGACCAGAAGGCCAAGCCTTGAGCGAGGCGGGGCGCTGCGCGGTGAGGACGCCGTGATCGGGCTCGTCGCGGCGGCGCTGCTCCCCGTGGTGGTCCTCGACGGCGGCACCGCACGACCGCCTTCCGCGCTCACCAAGAAGCCGGCGCTCGCGCTCGCCGCCTGGGCTGCCACCCACCAGGAATCGCCGGTCGCGCTCCCCCCGGACGCCCCGCCACCCACGGGTTGGGTGCTCGACGCGACGGCGCGCGCCACGCGCGTCGGTCACGTGGAGGGGGCCTTGCGGCGAGCGCGGACCCTGCTCGACGACGGCGATCCGACCAAGGCCATGGCGGCGCGCGGCTTCGCCACGGAGGCATACGCCGAGGCGCGCGCCCACCCCGAGGACCCGGAGTGCCCCACCTGGCTGGCCGAGGCCCTGCGGGCACTCGCGCGCGCCGAGGCGCTCGGGGGTGACGCCACGGGCGCGGCCGGCCTGCTCCACCGCGCGCGGCTCCTCGACGGTGGGCGCCTGCTCGGCCTCTCCGAGTCGCCCGCCCTCGTCGCGTTGCCGACCGGTCCGGTTCGCACGCTGCGGGTCACGGTGGCCGGCAAGTCGAAGACGCGGGTCTACGTGGACGGCGCTCTCGCGACAGGGCCCGTCTCCGTGGAGACCGGCGAGCACCACCTCCGCGTGGTGATCGCGCGCGAAGGAGAGCTCGACGGGCCGCTCCTCGACGCGCGCCTGTTCTCCGTCGGCGACACCGACGCGACGATCGAGCTGCATGATCCGGTCGAGGTCGTGCCGTGCAGCGGCGCCGATCTCGCGGACGCGCTCGGTGCCCTCGCCAAGGACCCCAAGGCGGTCTTCGTCGCGCGCTGCCCCGGCTGGGCCCGCGTCGTCCCGCGCGAGGACGGCTCGATCGCCGTGCAGCGGTGCGGGCCGACCGGCTGCGCGAAGCCCACCGTCTGGCTCGCGCCCGAGGTGAGCCCGAAGCCGATCCCACTGCCCCCGAGCACCTCGGTGCTGAGGTCCCCCTGGACCTGGGTCGCGATCGGCGCCGGCGTCGTGGTGGCCGGGAGCCTCACGGCCTGGAAGCTCGGCGCGTTCGACCGGAAGGAAGCGCCCGCGCCTACGTGGCGCTGGGAGCCGACACGCTAGCGAGCAGCTCCGCGACGGAGCCGCAGATGGCGTCGAGCTCGGCCTCGCGGTCTTCGGGGGCAGCGAGCACGAGCGGTCCGCCGCGCTCTCCGAACACGCTCGCCACGCCTTCGTGGGCCTCCACGAGGCCCTTCACCAGCAGGGCCTGCTGCGCCGGCACGACGAAGGTGCGCACGACGAGGCCGGGACCGAGGAACACCCGCTCGGCTTACCATGCCCGCAGAGGGTCAGGGAGCGAGCGCCGTGTGCAAGGACGAGGTGGTGCCGTCGGTCACGAAGCGAACGGTCCCCTCGCGGTCGGTGCGGTGCACCTCGGCGCGCGCGGCGAGCAGGTGCTCGAGGGCACGCGGGTGCGGGTGACCGAAGCGGTTGCGCACGCCGCACGAGATCGCGGCCCAGGTGGGCGCGACCGCCGCGAGGAACGCAGGGCTGCTGCTGGTGCGCGAGCCGTGGTGGCCGACCTTGAGGAACTCGGCCCGCAGGTCGACGCCGCGGGCGACGAGCGCCTGCTCCGCCGCGTGCTCGGCGTCGCCCACGAGCAGCGCGTGCCGACCGCGGAAGCCGAGGCGCACGACGAAGGAGTTGTCGTTGGCGTTGACGTAAGGCGTGGGGGACGGGCACGGATGCAGCACCTCGACGACCGCGCCCGACACCTCGTGCACCCCGCAGAGCTCCTTCGGTCGGCGGATGCGGGTCTTCGCCGCGCGGAGACCGGCGAGCAGCGCGGCGTACGCCGGGCCCGCGCCCTCGGCCTCGCCCTGGCCGGTGTCCCAGAACGCAGCAGGCCGCACCCGGGACAGCGCCGCCGGTAGGCCGAGGAAGTGGTCGGGGTGCGGATGGCTCAGCACGACGACGTCGAGCGTGGTCCTCCGACGCGCGGCGAGGATGGGGCCGACCAGGTTGCGCCCGGGGTCGAACGCCGATCCGACCTCGCCACCGGCATCGAACAGCATGGCGCCACCCCCGGGGAGGTCGACCAGCACCGAGTCTCCCTGCCCCACGTCGAGGACCGAGACCGCGAGCACCCCGACCGGCCGCGCGACCGCCCGCACGCGCACCTCGAGGAGCAGCAGCACCGCGACGCCACCCGCCACGACGAGGCGACGGACCCGCGGCAGACCCGCGAACGCGACCAGCGTGGCGAAGGCGACGGCGAGCTCGAGCGCCGTCGGCGGCGGCAGATCGAGCACTGGCACCGCCGGCGCCCCGGCCACCCGCGCGACCCCACGCAGCGCGATCAAGGAGCCGGCCGCGAGGCGCCCGACCAGCGGTGCGCCACCGGTGAGCGCGGCGAGGTTGGCGAGGGGGAGCGCCAGGAGCTCGCCGATCGGGACGGCGACGAGGTTGGCGAGGACCGCGAGGACCGGCACCGAGCCGGCGAACGAGGTCAGGAGCGGCGTGCAGGCCGCGCTCGCAGCCACGCTCGTGGCGAGGGCGCTGGCGAGCCAGCGTGGAACACCCCGCGCGAGGAACGCGCGGAGGGGCTCGGCGAGCACCAGGAGACCGACGGTGGCGCACAGCGAGAGCGCGAACGAGAGGTCGAAGGGGCAGAGCGGGTCGACGGCGAGCATCGCGAGGATCGACCACGAGAGCGCGCGGAGCCGATCGGGCCGGCGCCTCGTCGCGCGCACCAGCAGGAGGACGACGGCCATGGCCGTGGCGCGGCGGGCCGACCCGGAGTCGCCGGCGATCTGCTCGTAGGCGAGCGCGCACGGGACGCCGACGACCGCCGCGAGCCGTGGCGCCTCGAGGCGCCGACAGAGCCAGGGCACCCGCGCGAACGCGGCCGTGAGGACCAGCACGAGGCCGCCGATCGCGAGGGCGACGTGCGAGCCCGAGACCGCGAGGAGGTGGGTCAAGCCGCTGCGGCGGAACGCGTCGTCGTCGGCCGGCGCGAGGTCTTCTTCGCCGAGGACCAGGGCCCGTCCGAGCGGGGCGAGCTCCGGCCCGAGCGCGCGCTCGAGACGGGCGCGCAGGTGCGCCCGGGCTCGATCCAAGAGCGCGGGTGGGCCGCGACCGTGCGCCACGATCTGCACCGCGATCGCGGTCCCCGAGAGGGCGTGGCCGCGACGGGCGAAGGCCGCCCGCGGATCGCCGAGGTCGGGATCGTGGTTGCGGCGGCTCGGGGCGATCTGGGCGACGACCTCGACGTGGTCCCCGCGGACGACGGTCGACGGCACGTCGAACAGGCGGGCGCGCAGGCCGGCGTCGCGCGGGCCGCCCCCGCAGTCGAGCCGCTCGACCCACACGTCGGCGCGCAGCACGCCGCGCTGCAGCGGCATGCCGACGACCTCCCCGACCAGCCAGCAGCGGTCGGCGTGGGGGACCAGGGCGAGC
>CAZUZY010000259.1:0-12352 GCA_964624885.1 uncultured Polyangiales bacterium
GGTCGAGGCGGGTGCGCTGGTCTCGGTCGAAGCGTTGGTCGCGGCGGGGTGGCCTGGCGAGCGCCTGCGCCCGGACGCGGCGCGCAACCGCCTCCGCGTGGCGCTCGCGTTCTTGCGCAGCGCGGGGCTCGACGCGATCGAGTCGCACGAAGGGGGCTACCGGCTGTCGAGCGAGGTCGCCGTGGTCCGCGAGCGGACCGCCGTTTAATCCGCGTTAATTGGCGAGGGTACGCACCGAGTCCTACATCGGCCTCCGAGTCCAGAGTGAACCGGAGGTCGTGAACATGTCGGCAAAGCACATTCGTCTCGGCGTGGTGGTGTTCTCGGTGGTCGGCGCGGCGGGCTGTCGCCACGGGTACGGGCAGATGTGGTACGGCCCGGCACCCCAGCAGCAGCCGATGGCGCAGCAGCAGCCCGTGCAGCCGCAGCCGATGGAGCAGGCACCGCCGCCGGTCGCGGCCGTGCCGCAGACGGTCGACGACGTGCACGAGGCCGAGGCGCCGAGCGCGCCGGTGGACCAGGAGGACAACGACACCGCCGACATCACGGGCGGCTTCAAGGTGCGCGGCTCGAACGAGACCGGCGGCAAGTACGAGGGCACCGCGTTCCTCGCGAAGATCCAGGGCAACATGTACGAGGGCACCTGGAAGCTCGGCGAGACCACCATCCGCGCCGTGATGTTCCGCGACCGGAACCTCATCTCGTGCGGCAACGCGCCGAAGAAGGACCTCGGCGTGATGGCCTACCTCGTGACGCCGGGCCAGCTCGACGGCCTCTGGTTCGAGGGCAAGAACACGACGACGGGCTACGAGAAGCTCGTGCGCTCCTCGACCGCGGGCGACCTCGGCGGGTTCTGGAACATCGCCATCGGCGAGACGCCGGCCAAGAAGAAGTACAAGGGCAACGTGCAGGTCACGCGCTACCAGAGCGGGGTCTACTCGGTCGACTGGAACTTCCAGTCCGGGTACGTGCTCCACGGGCTCGGGCTGCGCTCGTGGAAGCTCCCCGGCGCCAAGCAGGACATCCTCAGCGTCGGCTTCAACAACGCCGGTGACGCCTCGGTGCTGCAGTTCGTGGTGCGGCGGGGCGGGCGCAAGCTGCGTGGCCACTGGGCCCAGCCGAACGCGGGCGGCGCGCCGACCTGGGGGGTGGAGACCCTCGAGCGGATGTGAGTGAACGGAGCGAGCCGGAGGCGAGCGCTCACTCGATCTCGAACCACACCTTCGTGCGCTGGCCGAAGCCACCGTGGTAGCTGACGGTGATCTCCTCGCCCGCGGCGATCGGCCGCACCGCGACGAACGAGATCAGTCGCAGCTCGCGCTTGCGCACGTACATCGCGTTCGGCGTGTTGGTGTGGTTGTAGAGCGAGCCGTACCCGAGCGCGACCGCGCCCTCGTCGCCGGTGCCGCCCCACTGGAAGAAGTAGGAGGCCAGGATGGTGGAGGCGAGCGCCGGCAGCTCGGCCTCCGGCACCTCGATCACGGGGCAGTCCTCGACGGTCTCGCCCTCCTCGAAGGCACGGGTCGCGAAGACGCCGCGCCCCCGCGGACCGGCGTCCCGCACCTCGACCCCGTGGTTGTGCACCGCGGGCGCGGTCAAGGGCTCGCGGTGACCCGTCGCTCCGGGTCGAGCGTGTGGATGGCGAGACCGGTGAGGACCTTCGGGTAGAAATAGGTGGCCTTCTGGGGCATCACCTCGCCCTCCTCGGCCACAGCGCGCACCTGCGAGACCGGGGTCGCGTTCATGAGGAACAGGAAATCGCCCTCGCCGCGCGCGATCTGGCCGAGGGCCTCCTCGGCGTCCTTCAGGTAGGTGAGGTTGGTCTGCTTGGCCTGCGCCTCGAGCGAGATCGAGAGCGCGTGCTCGAGCACGACCGCGTGGAGGATGGCGACGTCGGTGCCGCGGAGCGAGGGCGGCCGCTGCCCGAGGGTGGGGTGCGCCGCCGCGTCGAAGCCCGGCTTGCGCGTGAGCAGCACGGTGCGGGCGCGGTCCGCCACCACCAGCGCCGGTCCCTGCGCGCCCGCCTCGGCCAGCTTGGCGACCGCCTGGCCGCGCTCGATCGGGGTCGCGACGAACGCATCCGCGATGCGCGCGAGCATCTCGTCGAACGAGACCTTGTTGGCCACGCCGTAGACCAGACGGTGGGTCGGCAGCACGAGCAGGCTCGGGTCGTCCTCGTTGGCGAAGAACACCATGAACCACTTGTGCTCGGCCTCGTCGGGGGTGGGCCCGAGCTTCTCCTCGACCTCGCGCGCGTAGCCGAGGGCGGTCTCGTAGCGGTGGTGGCCGTCGGCGATCAGCAGCTGGCGCTCGCGCAGGTGGGCGACGATCGACCGCACCGCGGCCGGATCGGCGATCTTGGTGAGCTGGTTCTGGATCTCGCTCTTCTCGCTCACCGACCGGGTGGTGAACTGCGCGAGCTCCACCCCCGAGGCGAGGGCGGGCTCGAGCGCGCCCTCGGGGTCGCGGTAGAGCATGAAGCCCGGCGAGAGGTTGGTCTGCGTCGACCGGAACAGCGAGAGGCGGTCGACCTTGGGGCCGGAGAGCGTGCGCTCGTGGGGCAGGATCACCCGGTCGCTGAACGGCTGCAGCCGCACGAGGCCGAGGAACCCGCGGCGGCGCACGGGGGCGCCGGTGACCGGGTTCTTGAAGGCCTGCGAGAACCCGTAGAACGCGGGCTCTTCGTCGCGCACCAGCGCGCCGTCCTCGCGGAGGCCGGCGAAGATGCGCGCGGCCTCGGCGTACTTGGTGGACTCCTCCGCGCCCGCGGCCGGGCGCGGCAGGATGAGCCGCACGACGTTGTGCTGGTGACGCGCGGCGAGCTGGCCGCGCTCGGCCTCGCCGATGACGTCGTACGGGGGCGCGACGAGCTGCGCGAGGGCGCTGGTGTTCGCGTAACGGAGGGGCTTGAGCGGAGCGACCGAAGCCATCCGCAGGGTGTATCACATCAGTGCAGGTCGCTGTCGTCCTCGAGCGGGCCGATCTTGCCGGGCTCGATGGTGACCGGGACCTCGACGTCGTCGGTCGACTTGGGCGCCGGCGTGTCCTTGGTGGTCGAGGTCGGGCCCTTGGCGGTCGGCAGGGGCAGCGGCCAGGTCTTCACGTACTGCGGCTTCTCGCCGGGTCCGCTGACGTCGATCCAGTAGACGTGGCCGACCCCGGCGGGGCGGACGTCCACGTGGACGAAGTACGAGTTCGGGTAATAGCCGCAGCCCGTGTCCGGCATCGTCTTGCAGAACGTCACGAGCGCTTCGTTGGTGACGCCGTCGATGCGGATGTCCAGCGCGCGGGCGGCCTGGTGGGGGCTCCCCTTCGACTGCGGGCGGTAGCCGCTCACCATGGTGATCGTCTTGCCGGGGAAGTGACTCGCGATCGCCTGCAGCCGGGTGATCATGCCGGGATCGAGCCGGCGGATGCCGGGGGCGATCTCCTTCTTGTCGGTCGCGAGGGCCTTGCTCGCCTTGTGGTGCTTCTTCGGCAGCGAGAGCACGCTCTCCGGCTTGTCGCCGGGCGCCGCCACGTCGTAGGGGCGGGCGAGGATGCTGATCGCGTCCAGCGCACCGGGCGCGGTGCCACCCGCGCAGGTGGTGAGCGAGACGGTCTGGCCGTCGGCGTCGCCGAGCCGCGCGAAGTGCACGGCGGGCGCGAGGCAGTTCTTGAGCTTCTTCTTGGCGTCGGCCTTCTTGTGCAGCTGCGGGAACGACTCCTCGAGCGCGCCGAGCTTCGCCGGCTTGTGCTTCTTGTCGTCCTTCTTCGCGGGCTCGACGGCCTTGGGCTCGGCCTTCTTCGGCTCGACCTTCTTGGGATCGCTCTTGGGCTCGGTCTTGGCGCCGATCTTCTTGTTCTCGGCCTTCTTGTTGGCGAGCTTGGCCTGGGGGAGGGCGCCGGTCAGCTCGGGCGGGGGCTCGTCGGCGGTGGGCTTCTTCGGGTCCGCCTTGGCCTCGGCCTTGGGCTCCACCTTCTCCACCTTCTTCGGCTCCGCCTTGGCCGTCTCCTTGGCGGGCAGCGGCGGCAGCGGCTTCTTCTTGAGCTGCGCGTGCGCTTTGGTCTTGTGCGGGTGGGCGGGCGGCTTGGCGGAAGCGGCCGCGGCCACCGGCGCGGGCTTCGCTTTGGCCTTCGGCTCTTCCGCGTTGGCCGACACGACCAGCGTGGACGAGGCGAAGAGCAGGGCGACGAGCGGGGGAGTCGGGCGCGGCAGCATGGGCAGATCCTCCAGTGGGCCCGACGGAGCCACAGGCGAGAGGCAGGGGCCAAGTTGTCGGGAGAGCGACCTGTCACTTCCTCGCCGCGCACGGTGTCGACCGCGCTAACTTGGTGGGAGCTTGCCCACGGTCCCTCGCTACCGGATCCAGGCGGTCGCCGATCTCACCGGCATCCCCGCCGCCACGCTGCGCGCGTGGGAGCGCCGCTATGGCGTGCCCGAGCCCTCGCGCACGCAGGCCCGGTACCGGCTCTACAGCGAGCAAGACGTCGCGGTCGTGCGTCGCATGGCCTCGCTGTGCGCCGCCGGTGTGCGGCCGGCCGAGGCCGCCCAGCTCGCGGTCGACGAGGGGCGCGCCCCCGAGCTCGCGCCCGTGCAAGGCGCCGACCTGGTCTCGCGGATCCTCGGCGCGGTCCGGGCCCTCGATGGCGAGGGCCTCCGCGCCGCGCTCGATCTGGCGCTCGAGAGCAGCCCCGCGCGCGGATACGACAGCGTGATCTCCCCCGCCCTCGACGAGATCGGCCGCCTCTGGGAGCGCGGTGAGATCTCGGTCGCCGAGGAGCACGCGGGCTCGCAGATCATCCGCCAGGTCCTGCTCACCCGGCTCCGCCTCACGATGCCGCCGAGCCCGGCGCCTCGCGTGCTCCTCGCGTGCATCGACGAGGAGCAGCACGAGCTCGGCCTCCTCGGGCTCGCGCTGCACCTCGCCACGTGGGGCTATCGCCCGCTGTTCCTCGGCGCCCGCGTGCCCCCCAAGGCCGTGGCCGACGGCATCGCCCGCGAGCGCCCGGCCCTCGTGGCGCTCTCGGTGGTCGTCGAGCCGACCGAGGACACGCGGGCCCTGTTCGCGGCCTACGGCAAGGCGTGCGGCGCGGTCCCCTGGATCGTCGGCGGCCCCGGCGCCGCCTCCCTGTCCGACCCGGTGCGTCGCCGGGGGGGGCACCTTGCGCCGCTCGACCTCGACGAGCTCCAGCGGCTGGTCCGCTCGCTCACCGGTCTGCTCCCCCAGGCCTGAAACACAGGGGGTCGGACGAGGCCCCCTTTCCGCGCTACCTTGCCGATCGTCGTGAAGCCCGCGGCCTACGCCCTGCACGCCGGCCATCCGTTCGCGCTCGCCGCGCTGACGGCGCTCGCCGTGCTCGTGGCCATCCGGCTGGTCCGCGCCGACGTGGCCCTCTCGCGCGGTCGGCGCGTCGCGGCGTCCACCCTCGCGTGGCTCGCCCTCGCCTGCGCGATCCTCGCCGCTGGCGACGTCGAGATCGTGCGCCCGGCCGACCGCATGAACGTCGTCGTGCTGGTCGACGTCTCGCGCTCGATCGAGCTCGTGCCCGGCGCCGAGGCCAAGGTGCGCGAGGGCCTCACCGCGGCCGAGCTCGCCATGCTCAAGGACGATCGCCTGGCGGTCGTGAAGTTCGGCGCCACCGCCTCGCTGTCCGAGCCGTTCCACGCCAAGAACGAGGGCGGCGGCGCCGTGCAGCCCACGGTCGCGCGCGACGCCACCGATCTCGAGACCGGCATCCGCCGCGCGGTCGACGAGGTGCTCGCGGCGGGCGGCGGGCGCATCGTGCTGGTCTCCGACGGCGTGCAGAACCGGGGCGACGCGCTCGCCGCGGCGGCCCGTGCCCGTGCGCTCGGCGTGCCGATCGACGTCATCGTCCTCGACCAGCAGGTCCTGCCCGACGTGCGCGTCGTCGCGGCGCGCGGCCCTTCGCTCGCCGACGAGGGCGAGACCATCGAGGTCCGCGCGGTCGTGCACTCGCCGCCGAGCGACAAGCTCATCGACGTCGAGGTCGAGGTGAAGCGCGACGGCGTCTCCATCGCCAAGTTCGTCACCAAGGTGGCGAGCGGCGAGGACGTGGTCCGATACAAGGACAAGGCGCCCGATCCGGGCCTCCACCGCTACGACATGCACGTGCGCCCGCTCGACGCCAAGCTCGATGCCAGCGCCGACGACAACGAGGCCACCACGTTCGTGCGGGTGCGCGGCCCCTCGATGGTGCTCGTCCTCCAGAAGGAGGAGAAGAAGGCCAACCCGCTGCGCGTCGCGCTCGAGAACGAGGGCTACCGGGTCACGGTGAAGGGCCGCTTCTCGGTCCCCACCGACCTCGCCGAGCTCGCCGCCTACGACCTCGTCGTCCTCGCCGACATCCCCGCGCGCGACCTGCTCCCGAGCCAGATGGAGGCCATGTCGAAGTACGTGAAGGACTTCGGCGGCGGGCTGCTCCTGTTCGGCAGCGACGCGTCGATGGGCCCCGGGGGCTACGGCAAGACCCCCATCGAGGAGATCTCCCCGGTCTCGTTCGACCTCGTGAAGGAGAAGCGCCGCTCGCAGCTCTCCGAGCTCATCGTCATCGACTTCTCGGGCTCGATGGGGGCGCGCGTCGACGACAAGTACAACAAGCTCGACCTCGCCAACGAGGCGGCCGCGCGCTCGGCGGCGCTGCTCGGCAAGGACGATCGCCTCGCGGTGTGGCACGTCGACACGACCATCTACGAGACCATCAAGATGGGCCCGGTGCTCGACCCGGTGGCCACCGGCAAGAAGATCAAGGCGGTCGGCGTCGGCGGCGGCGGCATCTTCATCGATCTGTCGCTGCGCGAGGGCTACAAGGCGCTCGAGAAGGAGACGCACGGCATCAAGCACATGCTGCTGTTCTCCGACGGCGCGGACGCCGAGGAGCGCACCGACGCGCCGAACCTGGTGAAGGCCGCCGCCAAGAAGGGCATCACCACCAGCGTGATCGCCCTCGGCGACGGCTGGGACGTGCCCGCCCTCGCCGACATGGCCAAGATCGGCGGCGGCCGCTTCTACCTCATCACCGACGCGCGCAAGCTCCCTGCCGTGTTCGCGCAGGAGACCGTGCTCGCCGCGAAATCGAGCGTGCACGAAGAGGAGTTCGTGCCGCGCGTGCGCTCCGCCTCGCCCACCCTCAAGGGCATCGACTGGAAGAAGGCGCCGAGCCTGCGCGGCTACGTCGTCACCCAGGTCAAGCCGCGCGCGCAGCTGCTCCTCGACGGCCCGGAGGGCGATCCGATCCTGGTCACCTGGCCGATCGGCCTCGGTCACACCGGCGCCTGGGCCAGCGACTACACCGACCAGTGGGGCGGTCCGTTCGTGCTGTGGCCCGGCGCCGCGCAGCTGATGACCCAGCTCGCGCGTGAGGTCGGGCGCAAGGCCGACGAGGCCCGCGTGAAGCTCGACGCCCAGGCCAAGGACGGCGTGCTCAACGTCACCGCCGAGCCCACCTCGCTGAGCGGCGCGGCGGGGCTCCTGCACCTCAAGGTGCACGTCGAGGGGCCGGACGGTCTGCCGCGCGACCTCGAGCTCCTCCCCGGCCCCGGTGGCACCTACGCGACCCAGCTCCCCATCGGCACGCCGGGCGCGTACGTCGTGCGCGCGATCGACGTGGGCGACGACGGCAAGGGCAACCAGCCCGCGGGCCTCGCGGCGACCGTGCTGTCGCGCGCCGACGAGCTGCGCCCGACGGGCAGCGATCGCCGCACGCTCGAGCGGATCGCCGAGGTGACCGGTGGCGTGGTCGACGCGCCGCTCGGCGGCGTGTTCACGCGCCGCACCGGCCTGCGTCCGACGCCGCTCCCCCTCGCGCCGTTCCTGCTCCCCGCGGCGCTCGCGCTCATGCTGCTCGGTGTGGCTGCCCGTCGCCTCGGGCTCCCACAGCGGCACCTCGCGCCGGCCCAGCCGAAGATCGCGAAGACCACCGCGCCCGTCGTGCAGGTGGCGCTGCCCAAGGCCCAGAAGCCGAACGCACCGCTGAAGGTGCAGCCCGCCACGACCACCGTCGAGCGCCCGCAGGCCGCGCCCACCGCTGCGACCTCGGGGCTCGCCGCGGCGGTCGCGCAGAAGCGCAAGGACGCCGCGGCCCAGAAGCCCGACCGCCCCGCGGCACCGGTCATCGTGCGCGAGCCCAAGAAGAAGGCCGAGGCCCAGGGCGAGGGCTCGCTCGCCGATCTCGCGAAGAAGAAGCGAGAAAAGAAGGGCGGATGAACTGGTTCCAGCGCCGGGTCCAGCGGATCCGCTACCTGTTCAAGATGGCGCTGGCGGAGGACACCACCCCGCACGCGTTCGCCCTCGCCGTCGCGCTCGGCGCGTTCGTGAGCGCGTCGCCGGTCCCCCCGGTGCTCGGCCTGCGCTCGTTCACCACGCTCGGCCTCGCGTGGGCGGCACGCCTCAGCAAGCTCGTCGCGTTCCTCGCCTCGCACCTCGTGATCATCCCGCTGTGGGGCCTCCTCGTGTTCTGGGAGATCCGCATCGGGTGTCGCATCCTCCACCGGCCCGTGCCGCCGTGGGGGCCCACCCTCGACGAGCGCGTGTCGGTGGTGCGCAACGCGCTCCTCGCGTGCGTGCTCGGCGGCGCGCTGGTCGCCGGGGCCGTCGCGTTCGCGGCCTATCTCGTGGCCCGTCCGCTCGTCGCCGCCTACCAGCGGCGCCGCGCGCTCAGGAGCGGGTCTTCGGAGGACCGGACGGAGACGGCCCCCCAGCACCCCGGGGATCGGGCAGGGCAATCGTCATCGCCAGGGTCTTCTGCGGCTCCGGATCGAACGACACCGTGATCCCCGGGTGCAGCTTCCCGAGCCCGTGCTGGATCGCGTGGGCGACGAGCGCGCGCATGGCGGCCGATTCGGTCCACGGGTGGTCGTGCAGCACGAGCGTGCCCTCGGTCTCCGTGCTGAAGCCGACCAGGCGCCCCGAGCTCAGCTCGTCGCGCCACAGCGGGCCCGCGTGCCGCAGCATCATCGAGAGGGTGGCCACCTCGAACAGCGCCGCGCGGTCCCGGACGAACCCCTCGTCCATGATGGCCTCGGCGTGCCGGTGCAGCGCCTCGAGGTCGCGCCCCATGGGGCCCTCGAACAGGGCCTCCACGAGCGTGGTCACCCAGCCGCACGGCACCCACTCGGGGAGGTCTTCGGCGAGCAGCTCGGGCGGCAGGCCGAGATCGGCGAGCCCGAAGCGCTGCTGCGCGAATCGGCGGTGCACGCGGAGCTGGCGGCTCCGGATCTCGCCCTGCCGACGCACCGAGGAGACCGGGGTGATCTCGCCGCTCGGGACCTCGCTGTTCGACGGTGTGTTCGCCCCGCTCTCGGGCCGGGGCGGTCGGTCGGACGCGATGCTCATGGAGCTCGCCGGCAGGCGCGTTCGACGTCCTCGACCGACTTGGGGATGGCGGCGGTGAGGTTCTCGTGGCCGTGCTCGGTGACGAGGATGTCGTCCTCGATGCGCACGCCGATCCCCCGCAGCTCCGCCGGGGCCTTCTCGGCGCCGATGCCGAAGTAGAGGCCGGGCTCGATGGTGATCACCATGCCTGGCTCGAGGGGCCGATGGCGCAGCTTGCCGTCCATCGAGCCGTCCTCCTTGGGGACGAAGTAGGCCCCGACGTCGTGCACGTCCATGCCGAGCCAGTGCCCCGTCTTGTGCATGTAGAACGGCTTGTAGGCCTCCTTCTCGATGGCCTCGTCGAGGTCGCCCTCGAGCACGCCGAGCCGGATCAGCGCGGCGGTGAGCACGCGCACGGCCTTCTCGTGCAGGTCGCCCTGGGTGACGCCCGGCTTGACCGCCTCGATGCAGGCGATCTGCGCCTCGAGCACCGCCTCGTACACCGCGCGCTGGGGGGCCGTGAAGCGACCGTTGGCGGGGAACGTGCGGGTGACGTCGGACGCGTAGTAGCCGTACTCGCAGCCGGCATCGATGAGGACGAGATCGCCGTCCTCGATCTTGCGGTCGTTGCGCCGGTAGTGGAGGACGGTGGCGTTGGCGCCGCTCCCCACGATGGAGCCGTAGGCGGGGCGCTCGGAGCCGTGTCGGCGGAAGGTCTCGAGGAGGACCGCCTCGAGCTCGAACTCGTAGCGACCGGGTGTGGCGAGGGCCATCGCCTTCTGGTGGGCCTCGGCGGTGATCGCGCAGGCGCGCCGCATGGCCTCGAGCTCGGGCTCGGTCTTGCGCAGGCGGTGCTCGTAGAGCACCTCGACCGGGTCGACGATGCGGCTCGGCGCGGAGAGGCCGGTGCGCCCGGCGGTGCGCCGCGCGTGGTGGATCGCGGCGAACAGGCGCTCGTCGAACGCGCCGCCGAAGCGGTAGACGACGGCGTCGTGCCCGGCGAGCAGCTCCGGCAGCCGCTTGGTGAGCTCGGCGTAGGGGTAGGCGTGGTCCGCGCCGTACTTGCCGGTCGCGCCCTCGATGCCGGCCCGATAGCCGTCCCACACCTCGCGCTCCGGGTCGCGAGGCCGCACGAACATCGTGAAGACGGACTTCTCCGGGTCCTTGCCGTCCTCGCGGACATGACCGTTCGGCGAGAGCACGACCACCGTGTCGGGCTCGTCGAAGCCGGTCAGGTAGAACACGTCGGAGTCCTGGCGGAACTCGTGCTCGACGTCGTTGTTGCGGAGGGCGTTGGGGGTCGCGACGAAGACAGCGGCGGTGCGCCTGCCGACGGACTCCAGCAGGCGCGCGCGGCGCTCGGCGAAGGGACTCACGCCCGTGAATCTGGACTGGCGGTCTTGCGGCAGCAAGCCTGTGTGCCAGAAGCACGCGAGAACCGGGGTTCACGGCTGGGCCCCGCCACGGGCCGCTCGATCGTGCAAGAATGCTGTGGCCCGGTTCTTGTTAGGGAGTTCGTCGTCATGCGCCGCACCACCTTCGCCCTCCTCGCCTGCACTTCCCTGTCTCTGTTCGGGACCACGGCCGCGTTCGCGGCGCGGGAGGGAGACGCCCCGACCACCGCCCAGACGCCGCCCGGCGGAACGACCGTCGTGCAGACCGCGCCGGGCACGGGCGGCGTGACGGTGGTGGCGCCCACGGCCGGGGGCGGAACCGTCACGGCCACCGGCTGCTCGACCGTCGTGGTGCAGGGCAACCCGACCCTCGTCGGTCCGAACGGCGGCCCTTGCCCGACCTACGCGCCCTACCAGCCCTACTCCGCGCCGCCGGTCTACGCGCCGGTGCCGCGTTACGCGCCCGACCCCGACCGCAAGGCCGCGCTCCTCGCCTCGACGATCTTCTTCGGCGTCGGCACCGGCGTCGCGGGCGTCGTGTACCTGATCCAGCGCGCCAACGACAGCGGCGCCTACCAGTCCGGCTACACCGACAGCGCCGGCTATCACCCTGGCACCTACGCGCCGGCGGACCCCGCGCGCGCCCGCGCCTCGCTCATGACCTACGGCGCGATCCTCACCCTCACCCCGAGCATCCCCCGCTTCGTGGTCGGCGACACGACCAAGGGCCTCCTCTACACCGGCCTGCGCGTGGCCTCGTTCGCCGCCGCGGCCCTCATCGACTGGGGCGACAAGGACGACACCAAGTGGCAGGGCCCGTTCCTGCTCGGGTTCGCCGCCCCGCTCACCCTCGGCATCATCGACCTCGCCACCACGCCGCACCGCGAGGACCTGATCGAGAAGGAGAAGGAGGGCGTCACCGGCGTCGGCGTCGCCCCGCTCGCCTCGCGCGAGGGCAAGACCCAGGGCGCGTTCGTGAGCCTGCAGGGCAAGTTCTAGGGTGCCGCGCGCTGGAGCGGTCACCCCGCGCGGCGAGACGGCGCAGGAGTCGTTCCTCGCCACGTTCTCCGCGGCCGTGCAGCGCGCGCGGCGGGTGCGCGGTCACACCCAGGTGGCGCTCGCCGGCCTCGTCGGCATCGCGCCGAACACGCTCGCGCGCATCGAGCGCGGTGAGCTGTGCCCCTCGGTGTTCATCGCGCAGCGCCTCGCGGTGGCGCTCGCCGTCCCGCTCGAGTCACTGACGAGCCCGCCCCGCGTGGCACCGCCGCTCACCCGCCCCAAGCTGGCCCGCGACAAGCTCGGCGCGCGCTGACGAAGTGAGCGAAGCTGCGGCTCTGCGCGTTCAGGTCGCGCCCATCCCCTCGATCGCGCCGCGGACCACGCCCGCGAGCGAGACGGGATCGCCGGGCTCGAGCGGCCGATCCTCGAACGCCTCGGCCACGCTCCGCGCGTCCACCAGCGCGACCTCGAGCTCCTCGACCAGCGCGCCGAGCGCGAGGCTCGGGCGGTCGAGGGAGACCAGGCCCACCGCGCCGGCCAGCACGACGGGGAACGTCGGCACGAGCTCGGGGCGATCGACCAGCGTCACGAGCTCGAGCGTGACGCCTTCCCCGAGCGAGAGGACCACGGTGGACTCGATCACTC
>CAZUZY010000260.1:0-12259 GCA_964624885.1 uncultured Polyangiales bacterium
TTCATGCGGAGCACGAGCACGATGGCGATGGCCGCGGCGACCATCGCGAACGCGATGGCGGGTCCGTTGTTGCGCCGCGGAGGATCGGTGCGAGGGGTGGTCGCGACCGCGGCGATGGTGGGCTTCTCGCTGCGCAGAGGGCCCGCGGGCTTCGGCTTCTCGGTGGGGCTCTTGGACGCCGGGGCCTTGGCCTTGGGCTTCTCCGCCGGCCGCTTGGAGTCGAACGTGTCGGCGCCCACCAGCAGCGGCGCGGGGGGCGCGTTCGAGTTGGACCCGAAGAGGCCCTCCATCGGGGGCACGCCCTCGTCCTTGGCCTCCTTCTCGAGGACGGCCGCCTCGGTGACGTCGGGCAAGCTGGCGCGCGACACGGCGACGCGCTTGAGGAGCTCGCTCTCCAGATCGTGGAGGACGTCGAGCTGCAGGCCGCCGGGGGTCTCGGCGGCGTGGCCCGAGCCGCTGAGCCGCTCGGCGATCAGGTGGCTGATCGGGGCGAGCTCGTCGCCCGTCTCGTCCATCGAGGGTGGTGGCGCAGCGCGGGGCAGCGGTGGCTTGCGCTGCTGCGTCGCCGCCATGTCGTCGTCGACCTCCTCGACGTCGTGCCCGGAGATCGGGATGGCGGAATCCGGCGCGGAGCTCGGCGGCACCTCCTCGAGCGCCCCCGAGGAGATCGGCGCGGCGTCGTCGTCGTCCACGAGCGGTGCGCTCGCGAGCCCGTGGGAAGGCGCTGCGCGCTGCGCGAGCGGCGGCGGCGGTACCGACTGGGCCGCGGCCTTGGGGGCCCCGCGCGGCAGCGGAGGCGTCATGATCCGGTGCGGCACCGGCGGCGGGTGGTGGTGCCCGTCGCCCCCGTGATCCGGCGTGGGCTTGGCCGCGGGCTTGGCGGCGAAGGGGTTGTTCTCGATCTTGAGCGTGGGCGGATCGACCGTGCCCTTGGGCGCGGTACGCGGGGCGAGCGGCGCCTGCGCCGGCGTGACCTTCACCGTGGCCTTGGAGATCTTGGCAGGATCGGCCCGCAGCGGCGCGCCGATGGGGAGCCGCGGATCGGGGATCGGCTTCATCGGCAGCGTGTCGACGCGGGGGTTGGGCGCGACCCCCATCAGCGTGGCCTTGGTACCGGCCGGCTTGGCGGTCGTGACGCGCCCACCGATCGGCGCCCCGACGGTGGGCTTGGGGATCGCTGCGGGCACAGCGACGTTCGGGACGAGCGGCGCCGCCGGGATGCGCGGCGCGCTCTCCTTCTTGCCCGCCGGGAGCTCGTGGGAGCGGGGCGGCCGAGAAGAGGGACGCATCGCCTCGAGCTTGCGGGCCGTGCGGTCCTCCGGGATCGACACCAGCGTACCGAAGCGCTTCCACTGCGGATCGATCCGCTCGAGGAGCGTGTCGGCCCGCTCGGCCAGCACCCGCATGGTCGGGCGCAGCCGGCGGTTGCGCTGCAGGCAGTCGGCGACCAGGTTCATCACCTTGGCGTCGAGCGGTGGCTCGAAGGCCTCGAGGTAGGGAGACCCCTGCTCGACCTGCTCGAGGAGCGCCTCGGGGTCGCTCGCCTCGAACGGCACGCGACCCACGAGCAAGCGATGCAACAGCACGCCGAGGGCGTAGACGTCGGCGCGCCCGTCGAGCTCCACGTCACCGTGGATCTGCTCGGGGCTGAGGTACGCGAGGGGCGAGAGCGCCTCGTGCGCGGCGCCGGTGACCGACAGCGGCCCGAGGTCGTCCACCAGTCGGGCGATGCCGAAGTCGACCAGCTTGGGGACGATCTCGCCCTTGAGATCGCGGTGCAAGAGGACATTGGCCGGCTCGATCCGCTCGTGGATGAGCGACCGGTCGTGGCCGGCGACGAGGGCCCAGGCGAGCTCGGACACCATGCGCAGGGCGGTGCCGACCGGCAGGTGCTTCTCGCGCGCGAGGAGCGACTCGAGCTTCTCGCACTCGAGGAGCTCCATGACCACGAACGGGATCTTGCGCTGGTCGTCGATCTCGCCGATGTCGAGGAACTGCACGACGCTCGGGTGGCGAATCTTGCCGCTCGACTTGGCCTCGCGGAAGAACGCCTCGAGCGAGCGGGGCGCGATGGACCAGCTGGGCACGAGGAACTTGATGGCCACCTCGCGCTCGATGGTCTCGTTGCGCGCGGCCCACACCTCCCCGAGCGCCCCGGAGCCCAGGCGCTTGAGGAGGCGGTACTTCCGATCGACGAGCTCCCCAGCGGTCAACATTGCGCTGGATCCTACCAGCAAAGAGGGAGCGGCGGGGCCCGCCTCACTTCGCCGTGGCCGGGAAGCGGAGCTCCGAGACGCGGCCGAGGTCGTCGCTGACCGTGACGACCAGCGTGACCGGACCGGCCTGGAACGGCCGCAGGACCCGCCCCTTGGCGACGTAGGCGCCTTCCGCCCGCAGCCGGAGGTCGAGGTCAGGCGCCACGGTGAGGGCGAAGGGCGCCCCCGCGAGGGGAATCGTGCCGGGCAGGGCCACGGTGGCGGTGGGGAAGCTCGGGGCGCCGGCGACGACCGCCGCCCGCAGCCCACTCGCGACCACCGCCGCGCGCGGGAGCGGCGAGGTGGCGTCGCGCTGGATGTGGACGGCGTAGGCGACGTTGGCGAGCGCGCCCACGACCGTGCCGTCCCCCCGCCCCGCGTCGTCCGCGAACACGTGGTCACCGAGCGCGGGGTCGACCGCCTTCACGAGCACCGCCTGGATGCCGTGCAGCTCCTGGTCGACGAAGCGCTGGGCCGCGGCCGCGTCGCGGGCGACGGCGATCTTGACCACCGCGCGCACCTCGCCGGCGAGGTCGGAGTACGAGAGCGAGAGCCCCCCCTCGTCGACCGCGTGCACGTCGCGCGCGGTGAGACGGAGGCCCGGGATGGCGATCTTGCCGAGCTCGACGCCGGCGAAGGCGCCGCTGACCGGGGCCGCAGCCGGGTAGATCGCGCGGAACGCGGCCTCGCCGGCCGCACCGGGGACCGGCGCCGACACCGCGCGGCGGCCGAGCAGCCCCGCCGCGCCGACGAGCAAGCCGAGGGCGAAGAGGCTAACGAACCGACGTGATCTGGTCGACATAGGTGTACTCCGGGGTGCCAGGGGAGAGGCGGGTGAGGTAGTTGCTGCCGGTCAGGTCTTGCACGAGCAGCTTGGTCTGCGGCGCGGTCTTCGGGTCGGAATCGCCGTCGACGGCGAGGGTCGCGTCGTTGATGGTCTTGGTCGCGTCCTGCGAAGTGACCGCGTGGTAGCTGAAGCCCATGCCGCCGCTGTCGAACGGCGAGCCGAACACGGTGGAGCCGATGCCCATGATCGGGTTGAGCGAGAACCCGCTCTTGCCGCCGGCGCCCTGGATGATGGCGTAGTGCAGCTTGGCGCCGATCATGTTGGCGTAGGTGGACAGGATGCTCGCGCAGTCCGTGCAGTTGACCGTGGTGCCCTTGGAGCGCTTCAGGAACAGGCCGAGATCGAAGCGCGCCGCCGCGAAGCCCGACGTGTAGCTCGTGTAGAACGACGCGCCGCTCTTGCGGTCGTACTTGAGGCCGAAGTTCTCGTAGACCTCCTTGACCAGCGCGGCGCGCACGTCGGCCGCCGTGCTCTTGCCGGTCGCGACCTTGGTGCCGAGGTCGACGACCGCCACCCACGGCATGTACGGCGCCGTCGTGCCGAGCTCGTTGCCGAGCACGCCGTAGAAGCGCACGACCGCGCTCTGGTCGGTGCCCGCGACGCTCACCCAGCCGGTCGTGGCCTTGGCCTCGAAGTGCCACTTCACGGTGACGTCGTAGCGGCCGATGGTGGCGACGGGCGACGTGGCCAGCCGGATGGTCTGCGTGGTGCCGTCGGCGAGCGGGGTGGTCGGGTCCGTGCCCGGCTGCCCGTCGACGACGATGCGCACGAGGGGCGTCCCCGAGACGCCCACGCCGGCCGCGATGGGTCCGCTGGCGCCGGCCATGGTCTTGCCGAGGGTGAACGTGAGATCGGGCTTGGTGCCGAGGGCGAGCGAGACCGGGTAGATCACGCCGTCCTCGACGACAGTGCCGTCGCTGGCGGTCTTCGGGGTGTCGAGCTCGGCCCACGGGGTGGTGGGGAACGAGCGCATCGTGTTCGGCGCGCTGTCGAGGTCGGCCTCGCCGGTGGCCGGATCGGCGAACGAGGTCGCGGGGACCTTGTCGCCGTCGATCGGGTAGTACGCGTACTGCGTGCCGCCGATCGCGTGGTACATGAGCGGCACGCGGGTGCCGTCGCCGCCACCGACGCCGACCTTCACCGCGCCGAGGCGCGCGAAGTGCAGATCGCCCTGCCCCTCGCCCACCTTCGTGGTGGTCACCTTGGGACAGCCGAGCGTGGCCTTCACCGTGTACTTGCCGGGCACGAGCCCTGCAACATCCGCGGGCACGACGTCGACGGAGGGCTTGCCGAGGGTGCCTCCGGTGAGGCTCTCCGCGTTCGGCGTGTCGAGCAGCTTGGCGACCTCGGCCCCGCTGGCCGAGACCAGGACCAGCTTCAGGGGGTGCGGTCCGGCGGCGCCACCCGTGTCGGCCAGCGTGAGCTGCACCTTGGTGGCGACCTTGGCCCCGAGCTGCGCGAGCGGCGCCGACGGGGTGACCTGGACCGACGCCGTGCAGGTGGTGGAGGGCGGCGCGGTGTCGAGGGCGGTGTCGCCGCCGCCACTGTCGCTGCCACCGTCGACGGTCGTCCCCGCGTCGTCGGAGAACTCGACCGCATTGCTGCTGCAGCCCGTGAGCAGCGCGAGCACGGATCCCAAGCCAAGCACCGTTGATCTCACGAGCACCTCTCTCTCTCTCCTACGAATCGCCAGGTCCCTCATGGGGTGCATCCCGCAGAGAACGGTTCACCGCTCGGCTCCGCGAGCGCGTGGAAGACCACGCAGGACGCCCATTCTAGCGCCTTGGTCTCCTTGGTGTCGTCCCGCGTGGCCCCCGCGTTCTTGGCCGAGGCGGCGAACGCATACGACCCCCGGCCCGTGCGGACGATGGCGATCTCGTTGTAGAACGCCGGATATCCGCTGCTGCAGCAGCCGGTGGGGAGCCACCCGGCCTTGTGCTGCAGGCTCGGCCGTACCGAGGCCGGGAGCTGGGTGCCCACCCACCCGCCATAGCCGGAACGGGGCGACAGGGTCGCCCACTCGGCCAGCTTGGTCGCCTTGTCGGCGGGGAGCCCGGCGCCCCCCCAGACCTTCTCGAGGAAGGTGACGGCGCCGACCGCGGTGAAGAAGTTGTCGCCCCCGGCGAGCTTGGAGCAGTTGGTCGCGACCCTCGTCTTGTCGAAGCTCCAGCCGCAGAGCGAGAGCTGCGTGATCGGGATCCCCAGCGCGACCGTGAAGTCGTTCACGGCGTTGGGGCCCCCGGCGAGGTCGATGAGCTGCCCGGCGGTGCTGTTGTTGCTGTCCTTGAACGTGGGGAGGGCTGGGGTCTCCACGGCCGCGATCGAGTTCTTGGCGAGCGCGGCAGCGGCCCAGACCCACTTCACGCTCGAGGCGGAGGTACGCGGCAGAGTGCCCTGGAACGACCAGCGCGTCTTCGTCGGCAACCAGGTGACCGCCACGGCGAGGTCGGCGCCGCCAGCGTGGGTCGGGAACTGCGCCCCGAGCTTCTCGAGGGTCGGCGCGAGATCGGGCGGGAGCGCGCAGGCCTCGTAGAGCTCGTAGCCCCCACGACCGTCCGGGCCGAGGCACCCCTTCTCGAAGGTCTGGACCAGGTCCCCACCGAGGGTACGAGCGTCCTCGATCGGGTAGCCGACCCCGGGGCCGCCGCCGCGCGCGAGCCACGCCGTGCGGAGGGCGCCGCGGATCGCGTACGCCTCCGACGCCCACGTCGCGCCGCTGGACGACTCCGCGAGGATGACCGGCCCCTCTGCGCCCCCGGCGAAGTCCTGCACCATGCCCGGCCCGAAGGCGTGGACCCACTCGGTGCCGCCGTTGTCGGTGGGAGCGCCGAGGGCCTTCGCGCCGCCCAGCCGATCGAACGCCTTGCGGATCCGCGGGTGGAACACGTGGGAGGCTTCGCAGCCCACGACGCCACAAGGGTCGGCGTCCGCCGTCGCGTCGAGGCCCCCTTCGGCGACGTCGAACGACGCGTCCTCGGCCACGCGCGCATCGTCGGCGGAGCTGGTCTCCTCGACCTCGCCCTGGCAGCCGATCAAGAGGGCGACGAGAACCCCGGCCCCGATCCCCCTGCAATCGCGCATGCGCTGAGCAAGGTAGCGCAGAACTGCGCGGCTTCCACGATCATCCGCGGGCGCACGGAGTGCCGATACCTAAAGGGATGCGCAGGTGGGTCGTCCAGACCATCGATGTCGCTCGAAGCCACCCTCGAGATGCTCGTGCACCAAGCGTGGGAGAGTCTCGTCGGGCCGCTCGACGTGACGCTCACCGTCGCCGCCGAACCGGACGTGATCGCCTTCGTCCAGATCTCTGGCACGACCACCGCGACCCTCACCATCGCCTGCCACGCGGCCCTGGCCCGCCTCGCGGCCAGCACCATCTTCGGCCTCGATCCCGCCGACGTGAGCGACGCCGACATCGCCGACGCGATGGGCGAGCTCGCCAACGTGGTCGGCGGACAGCTCAAGCCGCACGTCGATCCCAACGCCCAGCTCGGGCTCCCGGCCGTGCTCCACGGCTCGGACGCCGCGGTGTGGGTCCCCGGTGCGGTGAGCCTCGGCAGCATCGTGCTCGAGACCTGCGGGCTGCGGATCCACGCCCAGATCCTCGAACGCGGGCGCACGCCCCGCCCGACCATCAAGACCATGCGCATGGAGGCTCAGTCATGAAGATCCTGATCGTGGACGACAGCAAGGCGATGCGAATGATCGTCATCCGTACCCTGCGTCAGGCGGGCTACGGACACCACGAGCTCGCGGAGGCGACCAACGGCGCCGAGGCCCTCGCGGCCGTGCGCGTCGCCGGGCCGGATCTCATCCTCAGCGACTGGAACATGCCCGAGATGAACGGTCTGCAGCTGCTCGAGGGCCTGCGGGCGGAGGGCTACCGCGGCCCGTTCTGCTTCGTCACCTCCGAGTCGACCGACGACATGAAGGAGCGCGCGTTCGCCGCGGGCGCGAAGGCGTTCGTCACCAAGCCGTTCACACCCGAGGCCCTCGCGTCCGCGCTGGGGAACGTCCTGAGCTGAAGGAGGGGGATCATGCCCACGCGAGTGCTGTCCATCGTCCGCGAGCCCGCGACGGCCGCGCTGGTCGAGCGAACGCTCGCCGGGAACGTCGACCAGTTCCTCAACGTCGAGGACGGCGTGGCCGCGTCGACGCTGCTCACCACCCAGACCTTCCAGATCGTGGTCGCCGACTGGTTCGTGCCGCGCCAGGACGGGCTCGCCCTCACGCGCCAGCTGCGCAAGAACGACAGCAAGACGCGCATCGTCCTGCTCTCGGACGTGGAGAGCGAGGTCGCCCGGAAGTTCGCCTTCGAGTGCGGCGTGGACGCGTTCCTGCCGAAGCCGTTCGACCCCTCCGCGCTGCTGTCGGCCGCGGGTGTCATCGTGCAGGGCGAACCGAACGCGCCGGTCACCCCACCGCCGGAGACCCCGGCCGCGGGCCCCGCCGTGGGCCAGACCTCCACCTGGAAGTCCCTCGACCGCATGATCTGCGACGCGGTCCGCTCGTTCTCCAGCCTCGACGTGCGCCTCGGCGCCCAGGTGCGCCTCGGCCCGACCGACTGCTGCGCCACCCTGCGCGCGGCCGAGGCCAAGCTCGGCCTCGAGATCGGCATCGCCGTCCTCGCCTCGCAGGCGAGCCTCACGGCGCTGACCTCGCACCTGCTCGGCGGTGAGGAGGCGCCCAAGGAGATGCTCGACGACATCCTGCGGGAGCTCGTCAACGTGGCGGGCGGTGTCCTCAAGACGTCGCTCACGCTCGACGGCATGGCGTGCACGATCGGGCTGCCCAAGAGCGGCTCGGCCGACATGTTCGCGCCGTTCGCCGAGCTCTACGGGACCACGCGTCGGTTCGGCATGGCCGCGCCCGGCGTCGAGATGGGCTTCGCCATCGGCTTCCGTTCGACCGCGCCGGTGGAGCTCTCCATCCGCCGGTTGCGAGAAGACATGGTGCTGGTCTCCGACCTCAAGACCCCGCAGGGCGCGATGCTGGTGCCGGCCGGCACCCGGCTCACCGCCAGCATGGCCGAGCGCCTCAGCGGCCACGGGCTCAAGGGCCGCGTCCACGTCACCACCGTCGAGGGGTGACCGCCCGCGCTCCGTGGTAACCCGGAGCGGTGAGCACTCCCGAGACCGTCGCCGAGGCCCTGCTCGCGTCCTACCGGAGCGATCCGCGCGCGCAGCACATCGGCAAGCGCTACCTACCCTCCCGGGACGAGGCCCTCGCCATCGTCCGGCTGCTCCTGCAGCTGACCTTCCCCGGCTACCACGGCCGCCAGGATCTCACCGAGGAGAACGTCGGCGCGCACGTACGCGCGGTCGTACTCTCACTCTCGACCAAGCTCGAGGCCCAGATCGAGCTCTGTCTCTGCTACCGCGACGAGGCCGAGGCCGAGCCCGACGTACCGCGGTGTCAGGACACGGCCCGCGGCCTCGCCCACGCGTTCCTCGCGCGCGTCCCGGACCTGCGAGCCCAGATCGTGGAGGACGTGCAGGCGGCCTACGACGGCGATCCGGCCGCGCGCGACCTCGACGAGATCATCCTCGCGTACCCGGGCCTCCTGGCTGTCGCGGTCTACCGCTACGCCCACGAGCTGCACGAGCTCGGCGTGCCGGTGATGCCACGCATCATGACCGAGTGGGCGCACACCCAGACCGGCGCCGACATCCACCCGGGCGCTCACATCGGGCCGCGCTTCTTCCTCGATCACGCCACGGGCGCGGTGATCGGCGAGACGACGGACATCGGCGCCGACGTGAAGCTCTACCAGGGCGTCACCCTCGGGGCGCTCTCCATCCCCAAGGACGCGCGCGGACGCGTGATCCGCGGCACCAAGCGCCACCCGACGGTGGCCGACGGGGTGACGGTCTACGCCAACGCCACGGTGCTGGGAGGCGCCACCGTGCTCGGTGAGGGCAGCGTGGTCGGCGGGTCGGTGTTCCTCACCCGCAGCGTGCCCAAGGGCGCGCAGATCGCCATGAAGCCGCCCGAGCTCGCGGTGCGCGCCGCCCCCGAAGAGCCCCGCGAGTGATCGAAGCCTGCGCCCTCGCTCGACGGCAACGCAGCGCCTAGCTCGCCTCGCGAATCGCCGCGGCGAGAGGCACGAGCAGGTGGGCGTTGGGCACCTCGGCCAAGAGCACACGCGCGAGCGCGCGGCCCTCGGCGTCCAGCAGGACGAGCCACGGTCCGTCGAGGTCGGTGTCGTGCAACGCGGTCCAAGGGACCCGCACGCCGCCGACCACACAGCCCGTGGGCTCCAGGCGGACCGCGCCGAGGCGCGCCGGCTCGCCGCGCGCGAACGCCGAGAGCAGCCGCGGGACCTCACGCCGCTCGAGGGCGCTGCGCAAGGCGGCGAGCAGCGCCCGCTCGTCCTCGAAGGCGTCGCTCACCTCGAAGAGGATCTCGCCGCGCGCGCGGACCCGAATGACCCAGTGCCACTCGTTCACGGATCCGGCGACGATGACGACCCCTGGCACGAAGACCACGGAAGGCCGCCGCTGCAGGCGCCTCTGCCGAGACGCTTCGAGCGCCGTGAGCTCGTCCCACCCCACGACCTCCGCGCCCCCCGCGCGCTCGATCAGGAGTCCCTCGTCGTGGACCACCACGGTCGACGCGCGCCGGAGCCGGACCCGATCGAGGCCCCACGCGATCGCCGCGAAGGCCGAGACCAGGCTCATGAGCACCCCCGCCCCGACCAGCTGTGGATGGCGGACCGCACCGAGCCACGCGAGGAGCGTGACCGCGAGCGAGAGCACGACGGGCGCGGGACCGGCCATCGGCCGACGCCGGTGCGCGCCGATCGGCCGACCGAGCGAGGCGACGGTGCGTGGTGTGTGGCGGTAGGTCTCGAGCGCGCGTGCCCTCGGCGAGACCTGAACCGGCGGTGGCTCCGCGCTCACGGCGACCCCGGGACGGCGCTCGCGCTCGGCGTGGGCGGAGCGTCGAGGAGACCTTGCGGGGTCTTGCAGCCGGCGGCGAACGGGTCGACCACGTCCTCCGCGACCGCGTGGTAGAGGACACACGACGCCCACTCGATGGCGCCGATCTGGTTGGCGTAGGTCTCCGAGTGGGCGAGCGAGAGCGCGACGGCGTACGGGCCGCGCGGCGTGGGGATGATGGCGATCTCCGCGGTCCAGTTGTACTCGGGCGGGAGCTCGCAGCAGTTCGTGGGGAGCTCGGCGCGCTTGTGGTGCATCCCGAGCTGCGCGGCGGGGGGGAGCTGGTGGCCGATCGAGAAGCCGAAGTCGGGCGCGAGCTTGGACCAGCGCAGCAGCGCGGCCCGCTGCTCGCCCTTCATGGGCTCACCCCGCCAGACCTTCTCGAGGAAGGTGAGCGCGCCGGCCGGGGTGAAGAAGTTGTCGATGCCCGCCGCGCGATGGCAGCGCTCGGCCTTGCGCACGATGTCTCCCTGGTACCGGCAGAGCGAGAGATCGGCGGCGGGGATGGCCAGCACCTGCTCGGTGAAGCGGTTGACCTCGTCGGCGCCGCCCGCGAGATCGATGAGCACGCGGCCCTTGGCGTTGTCGCTGATGGCGAAGGCAGGGACCGCGGCGGCCTCGACGGCCGCCACCTGGGTCGGGCCCTGCTTGTGGAGCGCCGCGGCGGCCCAGAACCACTTGCCGATCGACGCGGCCACGCGCGGCTCGTGAGGCCGGTGGATCGCGCGCTCGCCAGTGGGCAGGAACGTGACCCCTGCTGCGAGATCCGAGCCGAACGACAGCTTGGGCACCTGCGTGGCGAGGTGGGCGAGGACGGCGGCGAGCTTCTTGGGGGGCTCGCAGGTGGTGAAGAACGCGAGGGAGCCGGAGCCGTCGGGGCCGATGCAGCCCTTCTCGAAGCGCTGGATGGTGGCGCTCGGCGCGCCGGAGCCCGACGCCTGCGCATACGGGCTCGGGTGCGCGGCCTCGATCGGCGCCCCGGCGCGCGCAGCGAGCGCGACCTCGGCGAAGGCTGGGCTCACGGGGAACCCGCTCGCCGCGGGCGCGGCGGACGAGGCGCTCGCGGCGATCGTCGGCCCGTTGCCCTCGAGCGGCGCCGGCCGCGCGTTCTTGCGGCAGCCGAGGAGCAGCGCGCCGCCGAGGAGGAGGCTCGGAGCGCGAACCCTCACGCGGGGACCTCGAGCGCGCGCCAGAGATAGAAGCTCCCGACCGACCGGAACGGGCGGTAGACCTCGGCGTGGCGCTCGACGGCCTCGGGCTCGGGGAGGCTCCGCAGGCGACGCACGCGCTGCATTCCCTTGCGGATCCCCAGATCGGAGACGGGCAGGACGTCGGGGCGACCGAGCTCGAACACGAGCAGCATCTCGACGGTCCACCGACCGACACCGCGCACGGTGGTGAGCGCCTCGACGATCTCCTCGTCGGACGCGCGGGCGATGCGCGCGAGATCGAGATCGCCCTGCACGCGACCGGCGAGATCGCGGACCGAGGCGACCTTGGCGGCGGAGAGGCCGACCGCGCGCAACGCCTCCACGGTCTGGTGGAGGAGCCGACTCGGAGCCTCGCCATCGAACGGACCGACGAGCGCCTCGAGCCGCCCGAAGATGGTGGCCGCCGCCTGGGTGGACAGCTGCTGACCGACGATCGCCCGCACCAGCGTGCGGAACAGCCGCACGCCCTCGCCCTGCTGGCCCCCGCCCCGCCGACCCCCGCCCTGCCTACTCGGGACAGGCAGCGTGCACGCGATGGACCGCACGAGCGGCGCGAGCGCGGGATCGACCCGCGCGAGGTGGCGGCGGGACACCGCGTGATCGGGGGTGTCGAGGGAGCCGCCCTCGAGCGCGAGCAACGTGGCCTTGCTCGAGAGGCCACCCGGGGCCGAGAAGCCCCCCACCCCGTCGGCCCCGACCACGCGGTGGCACGGCACGACGAGCGGGACCGGGTTCTTGGCGAGCGCGGTGCCGACGGCGCGCGAAGCCCCGACCGCCTTGCCCATCGACACGGCCAGGGCGCCGTAGGTGGTGGTGACGCCCGGCGGGATGGCCTGGGCTGCGGCGTAGACCTCGCGCGCGAAGGGCGGCACGGCGAGATCGAGGGGGAGGTCGGCGAACGAGTCGCTCTCCCCCGCGAGGTGCGCCCGGAAGCGCGCCCCGACGGCGGCGGCGAACGCAGAAGCCTCGGCGGGCGCCCGCAGCGTGGCACCGTGCGCCCGGGCC
>CAZUZY010000261.1:0-12223 GCA_964624885.1 uncultured Polyangiales bacterium
GGGTGCGGGGCCGCTCGGAGCCGCGCGGCGGGGGCGGCCGTGGTGGGGGCGTGCTCTTGACGGTGGGCGAGAAGGCGACCGCCGACACCTCGACGCCCGGCTTGCCGTAGGCCGGCGTGTGCGCGACCGGCGCCTTCGCGACCTCGACGGCGGGCAAGGGCAGGGTGTTCGAGCTCTGCTCCGGGCGCGGCACCGGGAAGAACGGCTCGAGCTCGGGGATGTCGCCGACGTGTCGCGCAGGCCCGTCGCCCTTGCGCAGCAGGTCGGTCCGCACGACCTTTCCAGCCCGGATCGCCCGCTGCAGCTCGACGAGGCTGCGGAGCTCGAGCGTGCCCGAGGCTTGCTCGATCTTCCACACCTCGGGGCCGCTCGTGACCACGCCACCCCCCGCGCGCTGCCGGTGCACACGGAACTGGTGCCCGCAGTTCGTGCACTTCACCGTCGTGCCTCGCTCGGACACGAGGGCGTCGTCGAACTCGTAGTCCGTCTGGCAGCGGGGGCAGGTGACGTCCACTCGGCGCGGCAGCATAGGCCGACTGGTTGCTCGGCGCGAACTTGTTGCTGTTGCGGCCGCCCGTGGAGGCGGCCGCTGTTCCCTGCGCTCGCCTGCGGCTCGCTCCGCTCACTTGTCTGTCGTAACCCATCCCACGACCTCGGCGCGGCCTGTCACGTGCCTCAGCGAGGGGCGGACGGGTGGGGCAAGCGTCGCCAACGCGTCGCACCGGGTGTGAATGGATGGTGACGGTCGCCGAGGGCCACCCCTCGTTTTCCGCAATTGGCCCCCGGGCACATCGCTTGCTAACCTGGTAGCGCAAACGGAGGTCATGATGACTCAGCGTCCCTCGTCGCCCCTCTTGTCGTCCAAGAAGCCGGCGCCTCGTCGTCCTGCAGGCGTGGCCCTGCTGAGCGGCGTCACCCTGCTCCTGGGCCTCTCGGCGGTGCTGGCCGGCTGTCCCATCTACGACGCTGACAGCTGTGCGGCCGATCCCAAGTGCAACCCCGTCGACTCGGGCTACCCGACGGACGACACGGGCACCGTGGACGTCGGTCCCAGCGACTCGGGCTGCGGTGCCGCGTGTGCGCCCGGCTACACCTGCAACAACACCGCCCCCGGCGAGTTCAAGTGCCAGGCGTACGACTGCCGCGCGACCGAGAAGGCGTGCAAGGCGCCGGCGACCTGCACCGAGGCCCCCGCGGGCGTGTGGACCTGCACCACGCCGGGTCCGGACGACTGCACCAAGACTGGCTGCATCACCGGGTACACCTGCAAGGACGTCGGCGGCAGCAAGCGCTGCGACTCCACCGACCCGAACGCCTGCGTGGCCGACGGCGACTGCACCGCCAAGACCGGCGCCGGTTCGCTCTGCCTCGGCGGTGTCTGCAAGGCCCCGAAGGACCTCTGCAGTGACTCCACCCAGTGCGCGACGGGCATCTGCGTCGACGGCCGCTGCGCCTCCAAGTGCTCCGCCACCTGCGCCACCGGCTACACCTGCGACGACAAGACCAGCGCCTGCACGGGCGGCACGGGGACCTGCTCGGCCGACAAGCCGTGCGCCACGGGCTCCACCTGCGTCGCCGGCCGCTGCGTCGCGCCCGCCGCGACCAACGGCGCCTGCCCCGCGGGTCAGGTCTCGGTGGCCGGGGGTTGCGTGGTCGACGACCGCCCCACGTTCTTCTGCGACAAGGACGGCACCAAGGACGGCGAGCAGGACGTGTGCGCGGCGGGCTCGATCTGCCTGCACCACAACTGCTACCGCGCCTGCACCGGCTCGACCGACTGCGCCACGCTCAAGGACTTCCCGGTCTGCAAGGACGTCACGACGACGGCCGGCACCCCGAAGAAGGTCTGCGGCACCGCGGGCTCGTTCGGCACCGAGTGCGACCTCAGCGCGGCGACCCCGAAGCCCTGCACCGCCGGCAAGGTCTGCCTCGACGGCAAGTGCATCTGAGTTCTCCGGCCTTCGGCCGGGTCGCGCGCCCATGAGGGCGCGACCCGAGCGAAGCTTCTTCACTCGGGTCCCAGTTGTCCGGCCTTCGGCCGGGTCACGCGCCCATGAGGGCGCGACCCGAGCGAAGCTTCTTCACTCGGGTCCCTGTTGTCCGGGCTTCGGCCCTCGATACGGCTCGACACCTCTGCGCTCTGCGCGGGGGTGTCGCGCGTTTTGGTTTCTGCGCCGCGATGTGAACGCCTCGACCGCGACGCTCCGACGTTGCTCGACGTTGCTGCACCCGCGTGCTAGTCCGCGCGGCCCAAATGCCCGCTCCCCGCCTCCGCAACGTCGCCATCGTCGCCCACGTCGACCACGGCAAGACCACCCTCGTCGACGCCATGCTCAAGCAGAGCGGCGTCTTCCGCGACAACGAGGTGGTCGCCGAACGCGTGATGGACAGCAACGACCTCGAGAAGGAGCGTGGCATCACGATCCTGGCCAAGAACACCTCCGTCCGCTGGAAGCACCGCGGCGAGGACGGCAAGCTCGCCGAGACCAAGATCAACATCATCGACACCCCCGGACACTCCGACTTCGGCGGCGAGGTCGAGCGCATCCTCACCATGGCGGACGCTGCCATCCTCCTGGTCGACGCCGCCGAGGGCCCGCTCCCGCAGACCCGGTTCGTGCTCCGCAAGTGCCTCGAGCGCGGGTTCCCGATCCTCGCCGTCATCAACAAGATCGACCGCCAGGACGCGCGTCCCCCGGAGGTGCTCAACGAGCTCTTCGACCTGTTCTGCGACCTCGAGGCGAGCGACGCCCAGACCGACTTCCCCGTCCTCTATGCCATCGGCAAGCACGGCACCGCCAAGCTCAAGATGGAGGACGAGCTCAAGGACCTGACGCCGCTGTTCGAGACCATCCTCGCCCGCGTGCCGCCGCCCGCGGCCGACCCGGAGGGCCCGCTCCAGATCCTCGTCAGCAACCTCGACCACGACGACTACGTGGGCAAGCTCGCCATCGGCCGCATCATGAGCGGCAGCGTGCAGGCCAACGAGATCGTCACCATCGTGGGCGACAACGGCAAGATCAACAAGGCCAACATCAAGGTCCTCTCGGTGTTCGAGGGCATGCGTCGCGTGCCGGTCGAGCGCGCCGAGGCCGGCGAGATCATCGCCATCGCGGGCCTCGAGGACGTGTGGATCGGCGACACCCTCGGCCGCGGAGACAGCGTCGTCGCGCTCCCGCGCATCGCCGTGGAAGAGCCCACCATCAAGATCCGCCTCGGGGTCAACACCTCGCCCTTCGCCGGGAAATCCAAGGCCTCCAAGTACCTCACCAGCCGCCAGCTCCGCGAGCGCCTGCTCAAGGAGACCCGGCGCAACCTCGCCATCCGCGTCGAGGAGACCGACTCCCCCGACACCTTCGCGGTCTTCGGCCGCGGGGAGCTGCAGCTCGCCGTGCTCGTCGAGACGATGCGCCGCGAGGGCTACGAGATGCAGATCAGCAACCCGGAGGTCGTGACCAAGGAGGTCGACGGTCAGATCTGCGAGCCGGTCGAGCTGGTCATCGTCGACGTCCCCGACAACTTCATCGGGGTGGTCACCGAGCGCCTCGGGCCGCGTCGCGGTCGCATGATCCGCATGAGCAACCCCGGCTTCGGGCGCGCCCGCCTCGAGTTCCGCGTGCCCTCGCGCGGCCTCATCGGCTTCCGCGGCGAGTTCCTCACCTCGACCCGCGGCACCGGCCTCCTCAACACCCAGTTCGAGGGCTGGGAGCCCTGGGGCGGCCCCATGATGAAGCGCCCCACCGGCGCCATCGTCTCCGACCGCGCCGGCGTCACGACGCCCTACGCGCTCCACCACCTGCAGCCCCGCGGCGTGTTCTTCCTGTCGCCGGGCGCCGACGTCTACGAGGGCATGATCGTCGGCGAGCACAACCGCCCCAACGACACCGACGTGAACGCCATCCGCGAGAAGAAGCTCTCCAACGTGCGCAACCACGGCAAGGACGAGAACGTCATGCTCGCGGTGCCGCGCAGCCTCACCATCGAGACCGCGATGGAGTGGATCGACGGCGACGAGCTGGTCGAGATCACCCCCGACGCCGTGCGGGTGCGAAAGATCATCCTCGCGTGCAACCGTCGCCCGCGCCGCGAGGACGCCATCGAGGACAGCCAGGCCGTGGGCTGAGGCCCTGGGCCGCAGCCTGGGCCACCCTCGAGCGCGAAAAGGCCCGAACGCCGTCGACGGTCGGGCCAGATTGGGATAACCGTCGATGCAGGGGGCACGGGTGGTGCCCCGCCGCGTCGCACCCAGCCGCGTGGCCCCGTGAGCGGACACGCCCGAAGCCAAGATGAAGAAGAACTACGTCCTCGACACCAACGTCCTCATCCACGACCCGAAGGCGGTCTACAAGTTCGAGGACAACGACGTCATCATCCCCATCTTCGTCATCGAGGAGATCGACCAGTTCAAGCGAGAGGGCACCGAGCGCGGCCGCAACTGCCGCCAGGTCGCCCGGTACCTCGACGAGCTCCGCGAGTCCGGCGACAAGCGTCTCTCCGAGGGTGTCAGCCTCGGCGAGCACCTCGGCACGCTGCGCGTCGCCGTGCCCAAGAGCCGCGAAGATCTCCCCGTCGCCCTCGATCACAGCGCGCAGGACCACGCGATCCTCAAGACCGCGCTCGACGTGCGCGACGCCGATCCGAGCCGCCCGACCATCTTCGTCACGATGGACACCAACCTCCGCATCCGGGCCGACGCGCTCGGCATGTCGGCGGAGACCTACGAGAACAGCAAGGTCGACCCGGAGACCCTCGAGAGCGGCGTCGTCGACCTCGAGGTCGACAAGGGCGACGTCGACGCGTTCTTCCAGTCGGGCGCGCTCACCCCCAAGTCGAACCACCTCAAGCCCAACACCTCGGTCGTGCTCCGCGACACCGAGTCGCACACCCACACCGCGCTCGGCCGCTACGACGGCCCCAAGAAGCAGGTGCTGCCGCTCCGCGTCCCGCGCGAGGGCGTCATGGGCATCCGCCCCAAGAACCGCGAGCAGGCGTTCGCCCTCGATCTGCTGCTCGACGACGGTGTGCGCCTCGTGACCCTCATCGGCAAGGCCGGCACCGGCAAGACCCTCCTCGCGCTCGCCGCCGGCCTGCGCAAGGTCGTCGAGGAGGGCACGTTCACCCGCATGCTCGTGTCCCGCCCGGTCATGCCGATGGGCCGTGACATCGGGTTCCTCCCCGGCGACGTCGACGAGAAGCTCAACCCCTGGATGCAGCCGATCTTCGACAACCTCGAGTTCCTCTACTCGCAGGGCAAGCGCGAGGGGCACGCGTTCCACGAGCTCCTCGAGAGCGGGCTCGTGCAGGTCGAGCCGCTCACCTACATCCGCGGCCGCTCGCTCCCGCACCAGTATCTCATCGTCGACGAGGCCCAGAACCTCACGCCGCACGAGATCAAGACCATCATCACGCGCGCCGGCGAGGGCACCAAGATCGTGCTCACCGGCGACCCGCACCAGATCGACAACCCCTACGTCGACAGCTCCTCGAACGGCCTGTCGGTGGTCGCCGATCGGTTCAGCAACGAGCGCATCGCCGGCCACATCACGCTCTCCAAGGGCGAGCGCAGCGAGCTCGCGGAGATCGCGGCCAACCTGCTCTAGGGTCGGAAGATCTTCAGCGCCACCAGCACCGCCACGACCAGGAACACGGCGAACGCCGCGTAGAGCACGAACCGTGGAGGACCCGCGATCGGAGCCTTGCTCGTCGGGGGCCGCCGGGGGTCCTTGGGCTTCGGGGCTGCGGGATTGAGCTGGATCGGTCGGGGGCTGTCCTTCGACCCGACCCGCCCGTAGAACAGGCCGGAGTCCTCGTCGACGTCGTCGGACTCCGTCGTCGGCAGCCGTCGTGTGCTCGGGGAGACGGGGCGCTCGCTCGTCCGATCGTGGCGGCCGGCCGCGGCCGTGCGGGACTGGCTCGGTCGCGGCTCCGCACGCGCGGCGGCCGCCTGGGTCTTGCTGGGCCGCGCGCCGGGCGGCGGGTCCTGGTGCAGGCGGACCGGTACCGGGGTCGGGGCCGACAGGCGGTCGAACGACACTCGATCCATCGGCGTCGTGAGATCCGCGCCGCTCGACGAAAGCGGCGGTTCGCTCATGATCTGCGAGGTCGAGAGCTTGCCGGTCCGCCGCAGCTCGTCGAGGTGGGTGGACACCTCGTCGACGAACGGGCCGGGGAGCTGGCCGGGCAAGCCGTCGATGGCCACGCTGCGGCCCACCTTCTGGGTGCCGCTCGCCTGGGCCCGCTTGCCCTCGAGCCGCTCCTCGAGCGCGAGGATCTCGGCCAGCGCGGCGGCGGCGGTCTTGGGGCGCACGCGCGGGTCGCGCGCGATGAACCGCAGCACCAGATCGTCGAGCTCGATGGGCAGCTCGGGGCAGTAGTACCGGATCGAGCGAGGGGGCTGCGTCGCGAGCGCGACCAGGAGGGCCTGCAGCGTGGCGGCCTCGAACGGCAGGCGGCCGGTCGTCATCTCGAAGATCAGGACCCCGAGCGAGTAGACGTCGACCCGCGCGTCGAACTGGGTGGCCCCGGCCTGCTCCGGCGCCATGTAGAGGGGCGTGCCGACGCTCTGGCCCGCGCGGGTGAGGCGGGTGTCGTCGGAGGACACGAACGTGGAGAGCCCGAAGTCCACCACCTTCACGAACTCCGCGAGGCCGTCGCGCTCGACCAGGTACACGTTCTCGGGCTTGAGATCGCGGTGGACGATGCCGTTGCCGTGCGCGGCGCCGAGGGCGCGGCACACCTGCTTGGCGATCCGCAGCGCGCGGTCCGGCGAGAAGCGGCCCTCGCGCACGAGGCGCTGGTGGACGTCTTCCCCGTCGAGGCGCTCCATCACGATGTACGGCGCGCCGTCCTCGCCGACGCCGTAGTCGAACACCTCGACGGCGTGGCTCGAGCCGATCTGGGCCGCGATCTTGGCCTCGCGCTTGAACCGCGCGCGGATCTCGGGGTCGTCCACCAGGGTGGGGTCGACGAACTTGATCGCCACCCGCCGCTCGAGGCGCAGGTGCATGCCGCCGAACACCGCGCCGATGGCCCCGCGCCCGATGATCTCGTCGATGCGATACGTGCCGGCGATCACCGAGCCGAGGCGCGCGCGATCGGCCGCCGTTTCGCGCTGCCGCTTGCGCGGGGCGCCCTTCTCGGCCTCCTTGCCCTTCTCCTTCGCGGGCTCCTTGGCCTTCTCGGGCTCCTTGGGGCGCGGTCGCGGAGGCTCCGGGGGCGGCGCCGTCGGAGCCACCCCGGGGCGGGGGACGGGCTTGCCTCCCTGGCGCTCGCTCATCGCTCGTCCATTGTCAGCGATTCGCCTCTCGAACGCACCAGGCATCTTCGTGATACGGTCGGACCCCATGAGCAGCGAGCCGCGGGACACCAACGTCCCGGGGAGTGGGGCGGGCAAGGCCGCCGGGCCTGGGAACACCAGTTCGGGGACGTCTGCGGGCGGAGCGCCGGAGCCGCCCGAGGGGCTCGTCGAGCAGCGCAACGCCTTCGTGCAGACCTTCTTCAAGAAGGGCGCCGAGCTCACCGAGGAGCTCCTGCGCGAGGAGGCGCGGCTGCGGGACCGGATGCTGCGGCTCGAGGCGGAGAACGCCCAGCTGCGCGCCCAGGTGGCGAGCGACGACGCCATCCGCGACCTGCTGTCCCGCATCGACCAGCTGGAGCGGGACAAACGAGAGCTGCTCTCCCGCATCGGCAGCTCCACCGGCGACATCGAGCGCTTCTCCCGCCGCTTCGCCGAGATCGAGGAGGAGAACGCGCGGCTCGCGAGCCTGTACGTGGCGAGCTTCCAGCTCCATTCGACCCTCGAGCTCTCGGGGGTGGTCCGACACCTCCGCGAGCTGCTCGCCCAGCTCGTCGGTGCCGAGGCCTATGCGCTCTACGTCCCCGACACCGACGGCACCCTGGTGCCGGTGGTCAGCGAGGGCGTGCCCCCCAAGGATCTGCCGCACGTCCACGCGGGCGTGGGCCCCATCGGAGAGGCGTTCGCCGACGGTCACTCGCAGTGGACCGAGGGCGACCCACGCGCGGGCACCCTCGAAGCACCCGCCGCTTGCGTCCCGCTCCGCGCCGCCGACCGCAGCGCAGGGGTCATCGTGATCTTGCGCACGTTCGAGCAGAAGGCTTCGTTCGTCGACGTGGATTTCGAGCTGTTCAAGCTGCTAGGCGTGCTCGGTGGCGCGGCGCTCGCCGCCGCCCGCTTGTTCGCCCGCCACGGGCTCGAGATCGCTTCCGTCGACGCCTTCCGCGACCTACCGTAGCTTCTCCCGAACGCTCGAGGACCATGACGACCGGATCGACCCAGTACTCCTGCTTGATCGTCGAAGACTCCCCGATGATGCGGCAGCTCCTCGTGTTCGCACTGGCGCGCGTGAAGAACCTCCGCGTGACCGAGGCGGACGACGGCATCGACGGCATGCGCAAGCTCGCCAACGCCAAGTTCGACCTGATCATCACCGACATCAACATGCCGATCATGGACGGCCTCAAGCTGGTCAAGCGCGTGCGGAGCGATCCGACGCACAAGGACACGCCGATCATGATCATCACGACCGAGGGGTCCCACGAGGACCGTCAACGGGCGCTGTCGCTCGGCGCCAACGCCTACATCACCAAGCCCATCCAGGCGCCCCAGGTCATCGCCAAGGTCAAGGAGCTCCTCAAGATCGAGCTCTGACGCGCTGCGCACGCCACCCGGAGGCCACAGGGCGCGCCACGCCCGGTTGACGGCGCCGAGGCCTGCCCCTACTCATCTTTCAAATAGTTTTGAAAGATGTCGAGGCAACCATGGGCGAGCCGATTGCGAGCGTCGGACAGCGAGCGGGGCACGAGTCGGCCCACGCCGGGGCGGTGCGCGACATGTTCCAGCGGATCGCGCCCACCTACGATCTGCTGAACCGCCTCCTCTCCGCCGGCTTCGACCAGCGCTGGCGCCGCGAGGCCGTCGAGGCGCTCGACGGCGCCCCCGCAGGGGAGCTCCTCGATCTCTGCGCCGGCACCCTCGATCTGGCGCGGGCCATCGAGCGACGCTTCCCCGAGCGGCCGCTGCGCGCCATCGACTTCGCGGCCGACATGCTCGCCCGCGGACGCCACAAGGTGCGGCACGCCCGCGTCGAGGTCGGCGACGCCATGGCCCTCGACGTCCCCGCGGCCACGTTCGCGGGCTGCATCTGCGGCTTCGGGCTCCGCAACCTCTCCGACCCGCGCAAGGGCCTCGCCGAGATCCGCCGCGTGCTCGTGCCGGGGGGGCGGCTCGTGGTGCTCGAGTTCTTCCGGCCCGCGGGGGGGCTGCTGGGCGCTGCCACGCGCTCGTTCCACACCGTCTACGCGCGCGGCGTGCTGCCGCTCGCCGGCAAGCTCGTCGCCGACGACCGCGACGCCTACGCCTACCTCGCGCGATCGATGGCCTCGTTCCTCACGCGGAGAGAGGCGGAGGAGGCCCTCTTCGACCTCGGCTTCCAGCACGTGCGGGGGGTCGATCTGGCGCCGCTCGGGGTCGCCTCGCTGCTCGTGGCCGACGCGCCGAGGGACGCCGCGTGAAGCTCGTCGTCGGCATCACCGGGGCCTCGGGCGCCCCGTACGCGCGCGCCACCCTGGCGGCCCTCGTGGCGGCGCGACGGAAGCAGCCGATCGAGCTCGCCGTCGTCCTCTCCTCGACCGCAGAAGCGGTGTGGAGCACCGAGCTCGAGGGCGGCCTCGAGGAGTACGTCCGCTCGCTCGACGTCCCGGTCTACCGCGGCCGCGACTACCGCGCGCCGTTCGCGAGCGGCAGCGCGAAGTGGGACTCTATGGTGGTCGTGCCGTGCTCGATGTCCACGGTGGCGCGCATCGCCCACGGCACCTCGGACAGCCTGCTGACGCGGGCCGCGGACGTGATGCTCAAGGAGCGTCGCCGCCTCGTGCTGGTGCCCCGCGAGACCCCGCTGTCGGTGATCCACCTCGAGAACCTGCTCGCGGTGGCGCGGGCAGGGGCCGTGGTGTTGCCCGCCATGCCCTCGTTCTACGCGCGACCGCGCGGCGTCGACGAGGTGCTCCACTCGGTGGTCGGGCGCGTGCTCGACCAGCTCGGCCTCGACGATCCCCGCACGGCGCGGTGGGGCACCCCCGACAAGGAAGTTCCATGAGCCAAGTCGCCCGCGCGCTGCACGAGGCGCGCCTCGATCTCCTCTTGCTCGGCGCGCTCGCCGATCGACTGCGGCGCGCGGAGCGCGGCGACGTCGTGCGTCTGCACCTCGATCCGCCGATCGAGCCCGCCCCCACGTCGTTCGGCGCGGAGGAGCGCGCCACGAGCGGCGACGGCCACGGCTTCTGCCGCGCCGTCGCCGAGGCCCGCCTTGCCGGACCGGGGGGGGCCATCCGGGTCGACGTCGAGGCGGTCGGCCTCCCTCTCGCCCAGGTCGCGCTGGCCTTCGGGGCCGACGAGTGGCTCGTCTCGCGCAAGCTGTCCCTGCGCCTGTTCGGCGAGGGTGACGCCGACCAGGAGCGCCTCGCACTGCTCCGCGAGCGAGAGCTGGTCGGACTGGTGCGCGCGGCGGGCCGCGTGCCCCGCGTCGTCGAGCGCCGGGACGGCGAGACCATCGAACGGGACCCCGACGAGACCACCCCCGCGGCGCGCCGGTTCCGCGCACCTGGCCGAGAGATGAAGGAGACACGATGAAGAGTGCCCGGTTCGACGCCCTCGCCGAGAAGGTTCGCGCGGGCGAGCGGCTTTCGGAGGACGACGCCCTCTCGTTGTTCCTGGAGCCCGATCTGCTCTCGCTGGGCGCCCTCGCCAACGAGGTGCGCGAGAAGCGTCACGGCGATCGGGCCTATTTCAACCGCAACGTGCGCCTCGAGGTGACCAACGTCTGCGTCGCCTCGTGCCGGTTCTGCTCGTTCGCCAAGCTCGAGGAGGGGCACCCGGACGCGGTCACCATGACCGTCGCCCAGGCCCTCGAGAACCTGCGGGGCAAGATCGACCCCGAGAATCCGCCGACCGAGGTGCACGTCGTCAACGGCCTCCACGCCGGACTGCCGTTCTCGTACTACGAGGACCTGCTCTCGGCCCTGCGCGCCGAGTGGCCCCACATCCACCGCAAGTGCTTCACGGCGGTGGAGATCGTGTTCTTCGCGCAGCACTACCGCATGTCCGTCGACGCGGTCCTCGACCGGCTGATCGCGGCCGGCCTCGAGTCGCTGCCCGGGGGCGGCGCCGAGATCTTCCACCCCGACGTGCGCGCCCGCATCGCGCCGGACAAGGCCACCGCCGACGAGTGGCTCGACGTGCACCGCCGCGCGCACGCCCGCGGCATGTTCACCAATGCGACCATGCTCTACGGCCACATCGAGACCTACGCCCACCGCGTGGACCACCTCCTGCGCCTGCGCGCGCTTCAGGACGAGGCGATCGCGAAGAACCACCCGGCGCGCCTCCAGGCCTTCATCCCGCTCGCGTTCCACCCCGACGGCAACGGCATGAAGCAGCTGCCCGGCACCACGGGCGTCGACGACCTGCGCACGCTCGCCGTGTCCCGCCTCGTCCTCGACAACGTCGACCACCTCAAGGCGTACTGGGTGAGCTCCACGCCGAAGGTCGCCCAGATCGGGCTCGCCTTCGGCGCCGACGACGTCGACGGCACCATCGTGTCCGAGACGATCTACAGCGCGGCAGGGAAGAAGGCCCCCGAGGGCCTCACCGTCGACGACCTCACCCGGCTGATCCGCGAGGCGGGCAGGGTCCCCGTCGAGCGCGACACGCTCTATCGCGTGCTGCACGAGCACCCGCGCGCCGCGCCCGAGGCCACGGTGAAGGTCCGCGATCGACGGCAGGGGCGGCACCTCCAGGTGCTGGACGAGGCGTGACCGTGGAGCGCATCCGGATCGCGGGCGTGGGCTTCCTCAACGCCGCGCCCCTGCTGGCCGGGCTCGAGGACGACCCGGAGATCGAGCTGTTCGTCGGTAGCCCGGCCGAGGTGACCCGGCGGTTCGCCGAGGGCGAGGCCGACGTGGCGCTCCTGCCGGTGGCCGCCGCCATCCAGCTCGGCGACCTCGAGCTCCTCGATCTGGGCATCAGCTCGCGGGGCCCGGTCCGCTCGGTCGTGGTCCTGGCCGAGCGGCCCGTGGAGTCGCTCGAGCGCCTGTTCCTCGACGCCTCGTCGCGCACGAGCGTGGTGCTCGCGCGCCTCGAGCTCGCGGCCCGGGGCTGCCCGGCGCTCGCGCACCCGACGCCGGCCCTGCCCCCCGAAGAGGCCAT